>JAHFPT010000103.1 GCA_023266625.1 Novosphingobium sp.
CTGGTCTCGGTATCGAAGGCGAGTAGCCGCGCGGCGAACCCGCGTTCGATCCAGGCGTCAAGCGCCTCCAGCGTCTGCACGCATTCATAGGCGGTATGGTCGATGGCCGGCATCTCGGGCAGCGGCTGGCGCGCTGCGCCCCCAAGCTCACTGGCACCCGGCGCGGCCCCGGCAGTGACGGGTTTGGCCGGATTGAGCTGCGTCGCCCGCTCGGGGCTGCCGGTGCCCGTCCCCAGCCGCCGCAGCAGGCTGGTGAAGCCATGTTTCTCGAGGAAAGCCGCCAGCGGACCCTGCGGAATTGCGCCCAGTGCGAAGTCATCGAGCGGGATCGGCAGCGGGCAATCTTCCTTGAGCTGCACCAGCACCCGGCTGAGCCGCGCCATATCCGCCTGCTCGATCAGGCTGTCGCGCAGCTTGCCCTCTTTCATTTCCGGCGCGGCGGCCAGCACCGATTCGAGGGTACCATGCTCCTGAATCAGCTTGGTCGCGGTTTTCGGCCCGATGCCGCGAATGCCGGGGACATTGTCCGCCGTGTCGCCCATCAGCGCCAGCACATCGCCGACCAGATCCGGGACGACGCCAAACTTTTCCGCGACTTCCGCCAGATCGATCCGCTGGTTCTTCATCGTATCGAGCATATCGACATGGCCGCCGCCAGTCTCGTCGCGCCCGATCAGCTGCATCAGATCCTTGTCCGAGGAAACGATCGTCACATCCCAGCCGCGCCGAGTCGCTTCGCGGGCATAGGAGGCGATCATATCGTCGGCTTCGACATTGTCCTCTTCGATCATCGGCAGCGAAAATGCGCGGGTCGCATCGCGAATCAGCGGGAACTGGGGCACCAGATCTTCCGGCGCGGGCGGGCGATTCGCTTTATACAGGTCGTAAATATCGTTGCGAAACGAGGTTCCGGCCTTGTCGAGCACCACTGCAAGGTGAGTCGGACCGTCGGCCTTGTGGAGATCGTCGGCCAATTTCCACAACATTGTCGTATAGCCGTAAACCGCGCCAACCGGGGTTCCCTGCGGGTCGGTGAGTGGCGGCAAACGGTGATAGGCGCGGAAGATATAGGCCGATCCATCGACCAGATAGAGGTGGTTTTTCGGCTGCATTGCGCCATCCTAGCAAGAGCGGAGGGCAGCGTCAGCCCGGCAGTGCCGATTTGTCCGCCATGGGCTGTTCGCCACAGCTTCGACACAATTCGCTGCTAGACCGGTTAACAGAAAAATTGCGTTTGATGCCGCCAAAGCGCGACTAGCGCTTGCATCGGCGCGCCAAGGTGATTAATTGGCGGCGAAGTCTACCAATGCGGTAGGCTTTCGGCACAGCCTTGTGCTGCGCTTGGTCCACTCGCTGTTCAAGGATTACCATTCATGCGCAAGATCGTTTTCGCCGCCGCCGTTGTCGGCGCTGCCCTGTCTCTCTCGGCCTGCTCGAAGCCTGCTGACGAAGCCGCCACCGCTGCCAGCGATGCCGCTGCTGCTGCCACCGAAGCTGCCGCTGTTGCCACCGACGCCGCTTCGGGCGCCGCTGCTGCTGCCACTGGTGCTGCTTCGGGTGCCGCTACTGCTGCCACTGAAGCCGCTGCTGCTACTGCTTCGGACGCTGCTGGTGCCGCGAAGGATGCCGCTGCCGCTTCGGACGCTGCCAAGAAGATGTAATCTTCGCCTTCTGGCGAATTTACAAGATTGGGCGCGCGGACTTCGGTTCGCGCGCCCTTTCTTTTGGCAAAATGCGCGGCACAAACCGCCCCGCTGGCGTCCCTTCTGGTGACAGGCCGTGCCGGAAACGGCATTAGCCGGTGCTTGCGCCTTGCCCCGCCACCCTTCCACCGGCTAGAATCGCCGATGATGACGGCCCCCCCCGAACCCTCCACCGGGAATTTCGACGGTCGCGTCCACCGATTCGCTGTCCGCGCCTATTTCGAGGACACCGATCTGTCGGGCGTGGTCTATCACGCCAATTATCTGCGCTGGTTCGAACGCGCGCGCACCGAGATGCTGCGCTTGCTGGGCATTGAACAGCGCAGCGTGCAGGAGGCGGGCGAGGGTGCCTATGCCGTTGCCGAGCTGACCATCCGCTATCTCCTCCCCGCCCGGCTCGACGACGCGGTGGTGATCGAAACCCGCGCGGAGGAATTGCGCGCGGCCTCTTGCCGGATGCACCAGCAAGCCTGGCGCGGCGGAAATCTGCTCGCCGAGGCGCGGCTGCGCATTGGTTTTGTCGGGTCCGATGGCCGCCCGCGCCGCCAACCCGAAGCCTGGCGGCGCGCCTTTGCCGCGATTGCTCCCACCACCATTGCCCCCTTCTTAGGATCCGAATGACTCTCCTCCCGCTCCTCGCAGCTGCCTCCACGCCCAGCCATCTCAACCCGCTCCAGCTGTTTCTCGGTGCCGATATCGTCGTCCAGCTGGTCGTCGCCGGGCTGGTGCTGGCCAGCGTCTGGGTATGGACCCAGATCGTCGCCTTCGCCTGGCGGATCGCCGGTCTCAGGCGGCGCTGCGATGGCTATGAGAAGGAATTCTGGCAGGCCGGGGATTTCGAGGCACTGCAAGCCGAACGCGGCGGGGGCAATGTTCCCTCGGCGCGGGTCGCCTCGGCAGGACTTGGCGAATGGCGGCGCTCACGCAGCGCAAAGACTAGCGACCGAGAGGGCGCGCGCCAGCGCATTGCCTCGGCGCTGGACAGCGCGGTCGCGAGCGAAGCCGACCGGCTGGCAGAACCACTCAATTTCCTCGCCACAGTCGGCTCGGTCGCCCCCTTCGTCGGCCTGTTCGGAACGGTCTGGGGGATCATGAACAGCTTCTTCCAGATCGGCCAGCAGCAGAACAGCTCGCTTGCGGTGGTCGCACCGGGCATTTCCGAAGCGCTGTTTGCCACGGCCATCGGCCTGTTCGCGGCAATCCCGGCAGTGATCGCCTATAATCGTTATAGCTACCGGGTCGGTGCCTTCGAGGCGCGGTTGCAACGCTTCGCCGACCGGCTGCACGCCAGCCTTAGCCGCGAGCTGGAGAGTGACAATGTGCATTGATCGGACCAGCAAAGCTGGCCCTTGCGCGGCACCGGCCCGCTCCCCCGGCCCAACCACCCGACAGGTTACGCTCGGGGTGGTTGGGCCGGGGGAGCGGGCCGGTGCCGCATCCAGCCGTCAGGCTGGAAGATAATGGCGTTTGGCATTCATCGTTTTTCGCGAGGCCGGTCGCGAGGCCGCGCGCCGATGGCGGAGATCAACGTCACCCCGCTGGTCGATGTCATGCTGGTACTGCTGGTGATCTTCATGGTCACTGCGCCTTTGCTCAAGGCCGGTGTGCCGGTCGAACTTCCCGACAGCCGCGCCAAGGCGCTGGCCGAAGCGGCGCATCCGGTAACCCTGGCCATGACCCGCGACGGGGCGGTCTATCTTGACGATGTCCCGGTTGCTTCCGGTGAACTGGCGGCGCGGCTGACGGCGCTGCCGCCCGGCGCGGATGGCAAGCCAATGCCCGTGACTCTGCGCGCCGACAAGGCGCTCGACTATGGAAGGGTGATCGCAGTGATGGGCGAGCTCAACCGCGCCGGTTTCACCTCGATCACGCTGGTGACGGGCGCCGCCACTGCCGAGCCCCAGATTGAACCGGCGCTCGAACCGGCGCTCACCGCCGGTTCAGGCGCGGGACAATAGGCCCCGGCCATGGCATCGAGCGCTCTCCGCCGTGAGGAAGTTGCCGGTCTGGCCGTGGCGCTGGCCGCCCATGCCGGGCTTCTGGCGCTGCTGGTGCTGCATCCCGGTTCCGCGCCAGTGATTCCGACTCCCGATCGAATCAATGTGACGCTATCGGAAGATGTCGGCCTCGTATCGACTTCGCCCGAACCACAAGCCGCCGCCGCGCCGCCAGCCGCACCCGATATTGCTCCGGTTCCCGAATCAGTCCCCGAGTCGGCCTCGCCGCCAGTCTCGCAGCCCCAGATCAAGCCTGCGCCGGTGGCAATGCCCACACCCCAACCGCGCCCGGTCCCGCGCCCGCTGCCCCGTCCGCAGGCCCAGCTCACTCCCGCTCCCCGCACCGCAAGCGCCAGCCGCATATCGAGCGATTTTCTCAAGGGCGTGCCCGGCGCGCAGGCCAGCGGCGCGGCGCACAATCCGCCTGCCACCGCGATCGGTCCGGCAGTGCAATCTGCCCTCTCGGGTGCCATATCGCGCCAGCTCAAGCCGCATTGGGCGGCTCCGCAAGGGGCCGATGCCGAGAAGCTGGTGTCGATCCTGACCTGGAGCCTTAACCGCGACGGCTCGCTCGCCGGTTTGCCCAGGCTGGTGCGGCAGGAGGGGATCACCGAGGCCAACCGGGCGCAGGCCGCACGCCATGCCGAGCAGGCGATGCGTGCTGTCCAACTGGCTGCGCCCTTCACCCTGCCTGCCGAATACTACGGCGCGTGGCAGCGCGTCGCATCGTTCCGCTTCGACAAGAGGCTATCGCAATGAAGTCGCTGTTCCTGCTCCCCTTCGTCCTGCCCCTCGCGCTGATTACCGCGCCGCTGCTGGCCCAGCCCGTGCCCCCGCCGACCACCGCGCCACCTGCCGAAGAGGGAGGGCTGTCCGGCTCGGTCTCAGACGAAAACGACTGGCAGGACCTCGGTATCGCCATCACCGATTTTGCCACCGACGCCGATGTCGCGACCGGGACCAACGCCGGTTCGACCGCGCAGCTGGGCCGTGGCCTGTCTCGCATCATCGCGGCCAATTTGCGCAACAACGGGCTGTTCAGGTCTGCCGGTCCCGATGGGCAGCCCCAGCCGCTGTTTGGCGAGGTACAGGCCCCCAGCTATGGCCTGTGGCAGGGCCGCAGCGCCGAAATGCTGGTGCAGGGCTCGGTCCGTGCCAGCGGCGGCGGGCAGCTGACAGTCGGCTGCTATCTGTTCGACATCGCCCTCAAGCAGCAGCTCGCCGGGGCCAGCTGGACGGTTGCGCCCGGCGACTGGCGGCGGGCGGCGCATAAATGTTCGGACCTGGTCTATTCGCGCCTCTCGGGTGAAAATCCGTTCTTCGACAGTCGCATCGCCTATATCGCCGAGACCGGCCCCAAGAGCCGCCGGATCAAGCGGCTGGCGGTGATGGATTCGGACGGGGCCAACCACCGCTTCCTGACCACCGGCCAGGCGATGGCGCTGACCCCGCGCTATTCGCCGGATTACAAGTCGATCCTCTATCTCTCCTACTTGAACGGCAATCCGCGAATCTATGTCTATGATCTAGCTAGTAATTCGCAGCGGCTGGTTGCCCAGACCGGCAATCCCACTTTCGCCCCGCGCTGGTCGCCTGATGGGCGGTGGGTGCTTTATTCGATGGCGATTGCGGGCAATACCGACATCTACCGGATCCCGGCCCAGGGCGGGGCCAGCCTGCGGCTGACCAATGCGCCGGGGATCAACATCGGCGGCAGCTTCTCGCCCGACGGTTCGAAAGTGGTGTTCGAAAGCGACCGCTCGGGCAGCCAGCAGCTCTATGTGATGAACGCCGACGGCAGCGACCAGCGCCGTATCAGCTTCTTTGGCGGGCGCGCCGCGACGCCCGAATGGAGCCCGCGCGGCGACCAGATCGCTTTCACCCATATTGCCGGCAATTTCCGCATCGCGGTGATGAGTCCGGGCGGCGGCAATCTGCGCTATCTCACTGACAGCTGGCAGGACGAGGCACCCAGCTGGGCACCCAATGGCCGCATCATCCAGTTTTTCCGCACCGAACGCGGCAGCGGCAAGGCTTCGCTATGGCAGGTCGATCTCACCGGCCGCAATGAGCGCCGGCTGCCGACGCCGGTCGATGCCTCCGATCCGGCTTGGGGGCCGATCAGGCCATGACGCGGTGCAGCATTTTGAATTGGGGGCCCAGGACGGAAACCGGAAGGAAAATCCCATGAGCAAGAGAAATCTCGCACTGCTGCTGGCGCTGAGCGCCGCACTGTCTGCCTGCGCCAGCAAGGCGCCCAAGCAATTGCCGCCCGATCCCGGAGCAGGGACCGCCGCCGATAGTGCCCAGCAAGGCCCGATCCCCGGCAGCCAGGCCGACTTCGCCGCTTTCGCCCGCGGCCAGGACACAGTCTATTTCGACACCGACCGCTACAATATCGACAGCGAGGACGCCGCCGCGCTGGCCACCCAGGCGCAATGGCTGATGCGCTATCCGGCCAAGCGCGCGACAATCGAGGGCCACTGCGACGAGCGCGGCACCCGCGAATACAATCTCGCGCTGGGCGAGCGGCGGGCCAATGCGGCGAAGACCTATCTCGCCAGCCTCGGCGTCGATGCCAGCCGTCTGACCAGCGTCAGCTATGGCAAGGAACGCCCGGCTGCGCTGGGATCGGACGAGGCGAGCTGGGCGAAAAATCGCCGCGCGGTTACGGTGACGATTGATTAGGTCATCGCCTGCAATCGCCTACAGCTCCTCTCCCTTTGCGGGAGAGGAAAGCGGAGCTTGCGGGCTTGCCCGCTAGCGAAGCTTGGAGAGGGCGGCGGCGCACTACGCCGCCCCCCTCTCCAACTGCGGCTAGTTCGCTACGCTCTCGAGCCTTCGTATCCTCTCCCGCAAGGGGAGAGGAGCAAGATTGCTCACAATCCACGCTTAACCTTGACCGTCACTAGCCCAGTCCGGCAGAGTGCGACCTGGCATTTGATAATCCAGGAGCCCCCATGAAAGCGACAATCTGGCACAATCCGGCCTGCGGCACTTCGCGCAAGACGCTGGCGATCCTTGAGGAAACTCCGGGTGTCGCCGTGACTGTGGTGGAATATCTCAAACACCCGCCCAGTGCCGAAAAGCTCGCACAGCTCTATCGCGATGCGGGCATGACCCCGCAGCAGGGTCTGCGCCTGCGCGGCACCGATGCCGAGGAGCGCGGGCTTCCCGCTGCCGGTACCGCCCAGGTTCTCGCCGCCATGGCCGCCGATTCGCGGCTGCTCGAGCGGCCGCTGGTCGAGACCGAAAAGGGTGTGCGGCTGTGCCGTCCTCAGGACAAGGTGCACGAAATTCTTTAGCCCCGGCCCTGCCCGGTATGGGACACCGCCACACCGCGATGCTTGCCAAGTCCGGCCAAATTTGCAAACGCCAGCTTTTCGACCTTCCTGTCCGACCACAAGGGCCGTTCCCCAGCATGACCAGCACCCAGCTTGCCCGCGAGGCATTGCCGCAGAAGTTGAAGCGCCAGATCAAGCAGGCGATGGGTCCATGGGGCGTGTTCTTCGAGGGATTCCTGCGCCATCCGGTGATGGTCGGCTCGATCATCCCGTCCTCACGCTATACGATTGCCAAGGTGCTGGCCCCGGTGCGCTGGGACGAATGCAAGCTGTTCGTCGAATATGGCCCCGGAGTCGGCACCTTCTGCCGCCCGGTGCTCGACCGGCTGCGGCGCGACGGCGAGCTGATCGTCATCGACACCAACCCGCTCTATATCGACTATCTGCGTTCGACGATCCGCGACAGCCGTTTTACCGCCGTCCTGGGCTCGGCCACCGATGTCGAGGATATCGTCGCCGCCCATGGCCACGACCATGCCGACTATGTCCTCTCAGGCCTGCCCTTCACGACTCTGCCCGAAGGCGTCGGCCCGGCGATCGCGGCGGCGACCTATCAGGTGCTCAGGCCAGGTGGGGCATTCCTCGTTTATCAATTCACGCCGCGCGCCCGCGATTTCATGGCGCGGCATTTCACCCGCATCGACCGCGACTTCGAATGGCGCAACATCCTGCCCTCCTATCTGTTCTGGGGCTGGAAGGATGCGTCGGGCGAAGGCTGATCTGCTTTCTTAAAGCTGGGACACCCCCAATCCCGCTCACCCTGAGCTTGTCGAAGGGTCGTTCTTGTTCTTGAGGTCGAGCGCGGGGCACGAAGAAAAAAGCAGCCCTTCGACAAGCTCAGGGTGAGCGGGTGTGGGGTTGGGTTTACAAGCTGCATTGCCTTGCGAGACTTTCCATTGGCTCAATTCATTCTCCCCGGCTTCAATCTGGATGCCTTCGTCGCCGCCACCCTGGCGGAAGACCTCGGCGCGGGCCTGCCCGGCGGCGGGCATGACGTTACCTCCGAAAGCGTGATCCCGGCGGACGCGCGCTTTTCCGGGGTGATGGACAGCCGCGATGCGATTACCGTCGCGGGCCTGCCGATTGCCGCTGCGTTTTTCCGCAAGCGCGATCCCACTATCGTAATCGAAGTGCTGGCAGGCGAGGGCGAACAAGTCCCCGCCGGGACCGACCTCATGCGCCTCACCGGCAATGCCCGCGCCATGCTGACGGCAGAGCGCAGCGCGCTCAACACGGTGCAGCATCTCTCGGGCATAGCGACCATGACCCGCGCCTACGTCGATGCGATGGGAGGCAAGGCAATCCTGCTCGATACCCGCAAGACCTTGCCCGGCCTGCGCCACCTCGAAAAATACGCGACCAGGATGGGCGGCGCGCAGAACCACCGCATGGGGCTGTGGGACGCAGCGATGATCAAGGACAACCACATCGCAGTGGCCGGCGGTGTCGGCGAGGCGGTGCGACGGGCCAGGGCAGCGGGGGTGGCGCGGATCATCTGCGAGGTGGATTCTATCGCCCAGATCGAGCCAGCGCTGAGCGCTGGGGCGAGCCATTTGCTGCTCGACAATATGAGTGTTGCGACCTTGCGCGAGGCTGTCGCGCTGGTGGCAGGCCGGGTGCCTTGCGAGGCTTCTGGCGGCGTGCGGCTGGATAGCATCGGCGCGATTGCCGCGAGCGGCGTGGACTACGTCTCGGTCGGCAGGCTGACCCAGAGCGCTCCGGCGGCGGATATCGGGCTGGACTTTACCCCGTTGTGAAGCGCTGGCTGCTCAGCCTGGCGGTGCTTCTCCCAGCCCCGGCGTTGGCACAGGCCTATCAGTGCCGCCTGCCGCAGCGCATGGAACCCGTCGCCGCGCCCCAGCCCGATGGCCCGGCCATCCGCGCACCAATTTCCGGTTACACAATCGCCGTCAGCTGGTCGCCCGAATATTGCCACAGCGATAGCGCTTCGATGCAATGTTCGGGACGCAACGGGCGATTCGGCTTCATCCTCCATGGCCTCTGGCCCGAAGCGCGCAGCGGGCCGCCGCCGCAGTGGTGCGCGCTCGCCCCGCGCCCTTCGCCGGACCTCATCCGCCGCAGCCTGTGCATGACCCCGGTGCCTAGCCTGATCGAGCACGAATGGGCCAAGCACGGCAGCTGCATGGTCAAAACGCCCGAGGCCTATTTCCGGGTGAGCAGCATCCTGTGGCGCTCGCTGCGCTGGCCCGATGCCGACCGCCTGTCGCGGCAGGACGGGTTGACCGTGGGCGACTTCCGCCGCGCATTTATTGCCGCCAATCCGGACTGGCGGGTGGGGCAGGTGGGCATTGTGCTCAGCCGCAACGGCTGGTTGAAGGAACTGCGGCTATGCTATGGGCGGAACTTCATGCCGACGGACTGCGACCGGCGCAGTTTCGGCCCGACGGATTCAGCAGCGGTGAAAATCTGGCGGGGGTTGTAAGATTTTCTCACACGAAGACACGAAGATGTCAGTCAAGCGGCGCAGCCGCCTATCATTCCTCGGTTTGGAGGGAAGCTCGCGATTGAATCAAAACGCCTGCGGCGGCACACAACATCTTCGTGTCTTCGTGTGAGCATCTTTCTTCACCGCCGGTCCCGGAAAAAACCCCTGAGCAATTCCGCCGCTTCCGCCTCGCCGATGCCCGGATAGACCTCCGGCCGGTGCAAACACTGCTCCTGCTCGAACACGCGGGCACCATGTTCCACTGCCCCGCCCTTTGGGTCTGCCGCGCCGTAATAAAGCTTGCCGATCCGCGCATGGGCAATCGCGCCTGCGCACATCGCGCAGGGCTCCAGCGTCACCCAGAGTTCGCAGCCGTCGAGGCGCTCTTGTCCGAGCGCTGCAGCTGCCGCGCGGATTGCCAGCATTTCGGCATGGGCAGTGGGATCACTCAACCCACGCGGAGCATTATGCGCGGTGGCGATGACTTTGCCGTCCTTCACCGCCACCGCACCCACCGGCACTTCGCCCGCCGCCGCTGCAAGGTTTGCCTGGGCCAGCGCCAGCGCCATATGTTCGGGAAGCGGCCATTTCGTCATCGCCCGGCGCTAGCCCCGCATGCCTTGACCTCGCAAGGGTGAATCGCTATGCGCGCGCCTTCCCCGGAAACGGCACCGAATTTACAGGCGAGTAAAACCATGTCCCGCATTTGCGAACTGACCGGAAAAGGCCGCCAGACCGGCAACAATGTCAGCCATGCCAACAACAAGACCAAGCGCGTGTTCCTGCCCAATCTGCAGAACGTCACGCTGATGTCGGAAGCGCTGGACCGCAGCTTCAAGTTCCGCGTCTCGGCCAACGGGTTGCGCTCGGTCGAACATGTCGGCGGGCTGGACAACTGGTTGATCAAGACCGCCGAAGCCAAGCTTTCGGCGGGTGCGGTCAAGGTCAAGCGCGAGCTGGCCAAGAAGGCCGCCGCTTAACCCACAACTGTAAAAGCCAGGCATCCACCGCGCGGTAGCGCGGCGCTTCGTCGTGCCGTCAGGGGTATTTCATCGTAATGCGCGTGGTCAAGCCGCTGCGCGAGACGCCGAGCCGCACCGATCGGAATGACGGCAATCCCACCAAGGTCGGCGGATTGTTGGAAAAGCCATAGCCTTCGGCCGGCATCCCGATCATTGTGCGGTCGAACTTCTGGTTGGCATTTTCATCGTGATACAGCGCCAGCGCATAGACGCCGGGCGATGGCACGAAGATGCAGGCATGGGTCGTCCCGGCATTGGCGTTGACGCGCCCGACATAGAGCGAGCCGTGATGGGCGAGGAACTTGCGGGGATTATCGGCATAGAGCGTCACCGCCAACAGGCCATTGCCGTTGCGCAGGCCCGAGGCGACGACATTAAGCCAGGTGTCGCTGGCAGGGCCAGTGCAGCCGGGCGGCGGGGCGGCAGTCTGCGGGTCGGCAAAAGCGGTCGATGCAGTCGTCATGACGGCGGCAAGCGAAATCACCGCGGCGCGGGAACGTCTCGGCAGAAGCATGGGCAGTTCATTCCTGGCTATTGGAAGGGGCGGACTCGGCACTGCTTGTTGCATCGAGGCTGATTCATCAACCACGCGTGGTATCGGTCGCGGATAGGATATCCGCATGCAAGCCCTGAATATAATGTGAATTTGGCAAAATTGGGTCAAACCGGCGCTTCTCTCGATTTTTGCACTGCGGCGCTTCACCGCAGGCCATGCCGCCCCCGGCTTGCCGCGTCAATCGCACGGACTGGCGCGGCTTGATTCGCCAGCGAAGCCATAGCGTGTGGAAAACACGCTATGCTGCTTGTCGCCACAAGATGTGGTGTCTAAGCCCAATTGCAGCCATGGTAACGCCCCTGATCTCACCATCGATCCTGTCAGCCGATTTTGCCTGTCTCGGCGAGGAAATCCGCGCGATCGATGCGGCCGGGGCGGACTGGATCCATGTCGATGTCATGGATGGCCATTTCGTTCCCAATATCACCATCGGCCCGGGCGTCATCAAAGCCCTGCGGTCGCATAGTGCCAAGCCCTTCGACGTCCATCTGATGATCGCCCCGGTCGATCCCTTTCTTGAGGCGTTTGCCGAGGCTGGTGCGGATATCATCACTGTGCATCCCGAGGCCGGGCCGCATGCCCATCGCACCGTGCAGGCGATCAAGGCGCTGGGCAAGCAGGCGGGCATTTCGCTCAATCCGGCGACCCCGGCCAAGGCGCTCGACTATCTGATCGACGATATCGATCTGGTGCTGGTGATGAGCGTCAATCCCGGCTTCGGCGGGCAGAGCTTCATCGCCAGCCAGCTGCGCAAGATCGAGGCGGTGCGCAAGATGATCGACAAATCGGGCCGCGACATCAGGCTCGAGGTGGATGGCGGCGTCGATGCCGCGATTGCCCGCAGCTGCGTTGCTGCGGGGGCCGATGTGCTGGTGGCCGGCACTGCCGCATTTCGCGGCGGACCTTCCGCCTATGCCGCCAATATCGCCGGCCTCAAGGCCAATTTTGAATACCGCAAGGCCAATGAACACCGTAAAGGAAGCGCCTAGGCCATGGTCGATGCCGTCTCCCGTGATGCGATAACGCCGGGCGATGCGCAGACCGCTGCCGATCCGGTTCCGGCACCCAATGCGAATTCGGCGATCCCGCTGGGCGGCGCGGCGGAAGCAGGCGTGGTCGGCGGCAATGATGCCGCCACGCCTCCGCCCGGCGAACTGATCGAGCCGGGCCGGGCGCTGGCCATCGCCGATTTCGCCCCGCCGTCGCTGGGCGCGGGCGAACGCATGCTGCGTCTGGCCTATCGCGCTGGAATTCCCGCCTCGATGCTGAGCTTTCCGATCGGCAAGGCGGCCAAGCCGCGCATCATTGCCGCCGTCGCCAATCCGCTGTCCGGCCGGGCAGCGGCCGGCAAAGCCCTGCGCGCCGGGCATTTCCTGGTCCACGGCGTCAAGGCACCGATTGCCCAGATCGATTTTGGCGGCGCGGCGCGGCTGACCCCGCCGTTCGAGCGCTGTGTCCATGGCTTTAGCTGGCTGGCCGATCTCGATGCCTGCGGCCCTCGCGAGCAGGTCACGCCGGTGGCCGCGCGGATTCTCACAGCCTGGCTCGATGCCAATCCCAAAGCGCTGGCCCGGCCTGGAAAACGGCCTGCCTGGATTGTCGCCAATGCCGGCACCCGCGTGCTCAACTGGCTGGTCCACGCTCCGCTGATCTTCGCCGGCGACGACAAGGCATTGCGCAAGCGCGTGCTCGCCGCGCTTGCCGATACCGCCCGCTGGCTCGACCGCAATGTTGGCACGGCCGAGGACCGTCTGGCCGAGACCGCAGGCTGGTGTGGCATTGTCGCCGCCGGATTGCTGATGATCGATGGCAAGCCGCGCCGCCTCTATGGCGAGGCCGGGCTGGTGCGGGCACTGGGCGAGCTGGTCGGCGACGACGGCGGAGTCCTGTCGCGCAGCCCGCTGGGGCAGATGGAAGCGATCGAGCTGCTGGTCAGGCTGCGCGCCTGCTATGCCGCCGCCAAGCGTGAGCCGCCGCCAGCGATCGAGGTGATGCTGGCGCTGCTGGTGCCGCCGCTGCTGGCGCTCACGCACGGCGATGGCTCGCTGGGCAGCTGGCAGGGTGCCTGGGCGATCGAGGCCGAAACAATTGCCACGCTGGTCGTCGCCAGCGGGGTGCGCACCCGCCCGCTGCGCGATGTCCGGCAATGGGGCTATCAGCGGGTCGCGGTACAGAAAGCCATCCTCCAGTTCGACGCCGCGCCGCCGCCGCTCGCCCGCCATGCCCGCAGCGGCTGCGCCTCGACTCTGGCTTTCGAGTTTTCACACGGCGGCGAGCGCATCGTCGTCAATTGCGGCGGCTCGGCCTGTGCTGGCGGGCTGGTGCCGGTGCGGCTCGAACAGGGCTTGCGCGCCAGCGCAGCCCATTCGACCCTGGTGCTCGACGACGCCAATTCGACCGCTGTCCTGATCAACGGCAGGATCGGCTCGGGTGTTGGCGAGGTCGAGGTCGACCGGCGCATGCTCGAGGGCGAGAGCGCTGCCAGATCCGGGGGCGGGGCGACCAGGCTGGAGGCCAGTCACGACGGCTATGGCGCGCGCTATGGGTTGACCCACCGCCGCATCCTGATCCTGCGCGACGATGGCAGCGAGCTGCGCGGCGAGGATCTGCTGGTGCCCAATGGCCGCAAGGGCAAACGCGGCAAGGTCGCCTATGCCATCCGCTTTCATCTCGGGCCGGATGTCGAAGCTGGGCTTTCCGAAGATGGCCAGGGTGCCGGGCTGGCGCTGGGTGATGGCAGCTATTGGCAATTCCGCTCCGGCAGCGGCGAAGTCTCCATCGAAGACTCGATCTGGGTCGATGGCCAGGCACGGCCGATGCCGGTGCAACAGCTGGTGCTGCAGGGGCTGGTATCGCGCGGCGGGGGCAATTTCTCCTGGCTGCTGAAGAAAATGGGGTAGGTTTCGAAAATGAGTGACGTGACAATCCGCCGGGCGCTGCTTTCGGTGTCGGATAAGGCCGGGCTGGTCGAGCTGGGTGCCGCATTGGCTGCCCGCGGGGTCGAGCTGGTTTCGACCGGCGGGACGGCGAAGGCACTGCGCGATGCCGGGCTGACGGTTCTGGATGTGTCTGAACTTACAGGCTTTCCCGAGATGATGGACGGGCGGGTCAAGACCCTGCACCCCAAGGTCCACGGCGGGCTGCTGGCGGTGCGCGACAATCCCGAACATGTCGCTGCGATGGCGGAACATGATATCGGCGCGATCGATCTGGTGGTGGTCAATCTCTATCCTTTCGAGGCGACGGTGGCCAAAGGGGCCGGGCGCGACGAGGTGATCGAAAATATCGACATCGGCGGGCCGTCGATGGTCCGCTCCGCAGCAAAGAACCATGAATATGTCGCCATCGTCACCGATCCGGCAGACTACGAGGCCGTGGCACAAGGTTCCACCACGCTCGCCCAGCGCAAACAATTCGCCGCCAAGGCCTTTGCCGCGACCGCTGCCTATGACGCGATGATCAGCCAGTGGTTCGCAACTGTCGATCAGCAACAGATCTTCCCGGAATTTCTGGCCCAGACCGGCCGCCGGGCCGAGACCTTGCGCTATGGCGAAAATCCGCATCAGTCGGCCGCGCTCTATCTGCCGGTCGGCCCGCATATCCGCGGGATTGCCCAGGCCGAGCAGGTTCAGGGCAAGGAACTGAGCTACAACAATTATAACGACGCCGATGCTGCGCTGGAGCTCGCCGCCGAATTTCGCGGGCAGGCTCCGGCAGTCGTCATCGTCAAACACGCCAACCCCTGCGGCGTTGCGCAGGCACCGAGCCTGCTCGAAGCCTGGGAAGGCGCACTGGCCTGTGACGATGTCTCGGCCTTCGGCGGCATCGTCGCGGTCAATGCCAAACTCGATGGCGCGACGGCGGAGGCGATCTGCAAGATCTTCACCGAAGTCGTCATTGCGCCCGAGGTTGACGATGATGCGCGCGCTGCTTTTGCCAAGAAGAAGAACCTGCGCCTGCTGATCACCGGCGATCTGCCCGATCCGCGCCGGGTGGGGCTGACGGTCAGGGGGATTACTGGCGGGCTGCTGGTCCAGACCCGCGACAATGGTGCGATAACAATCGCCGACCTCAAAGTCGTGACCAAACGCGCGCCCAGCGAACAGGAACTCAAGGACTGCCTGTTCGCCTGGACCGTGGCGCGCCACGTCAAGTCCAATGCCATCGTCTATGCGCGGGACGGTATCACCGCCGGCATCGGCGCGGGCCAGATGAACCGGCGCGATTCGTCGCGCATCGCCGCGATGAAGGCTGCCGAAGCGGCGGAGAAATTCGGCTGGGCCGCGCCCCGCACCAAGGGCAGCGCGGTTGCCTCCGACGCTTTCTTTCCCTTCGCCGATGGCTTGCTGGCGGCAGCCGAAGCGGGTGCCACTGCGGTCATCCAGCCGGGCGGCTCGATCCGCGACGATGAGGTGATCGCGGCGGCCGATGAGAAGGGGCTTGCCATGGTCTTCACCGGGATGCGCCACTTCCGGCACTGAGTCCGGCTCGCTTCGTCGCAAGGCCCGCTCTGCTCGTCGCGCTTGCGGCATGCTGACCGTGCCGTTCACTAGACGGTAAGGTGAATTCTGCGAGGGGATCGGGCAGCGAATTACCTTTTTGCACAACCGAGTCGTCGAACCATGGGCCTGTTCAAACCCGATCTTTACCGCTCTTTCGCCATCGGCTTCGCCGTGGGCGCGGTGATCGTGTTTACGGCGCTGGGCATCGACCCCGGTCGCAACCTCGCCAGTGGCGTTGCCCCCCCGGCCGAGGCCGCAGCGGCGCAATAATGCCCTGGCCGAGGGCCTCTGCGTGATCCGGCCCGCCTTCTTTGCGATACTCTTCGCGCTTGCTGCTACATGCCATCAGCCTGCCGCCGCCGCCGAACGCGTGGTGCTGGCCCCTGCCGCCGTGCGCGAAGCGAATGAGGCGGCTGGGCTGAAGACTGCGGTCTTCGCCGGCGGCTGCTTCTGGGGCGTCGAAGGCGTGTTCAGCCATGTCGCCGGGGTTACCAGCGCGGTCACCGGCTATCACGGCGGCACTAGGGCTACTGCGAGTTATGACCGGGTCAGCCAGCACACGACCGGCCATGCCGAAGCGGTGCGGATCACCTACGATCCGGCAAAAATCCGCTATGACCAGCTGCTGCGCATCTTCTTCTCGGTCATCGCCGATCCCACCCAGCTCAACCGCCAGGGCCCTGACGAAGGCCCGCAATATCGTTCGGCGCTGGTGCCGATGAATGAGGAGCAGCGGCTGACTGCTGCCGCTTTTCTCGCCCAGCTTTCCGCCGCGCATCTGTGGCGCGCGCCCGTTGTCACCCGCATCGAGCCCTATCTGCGCTTCTATCCGGCCGAGGATTACCACCAGGATTTCATGGCCAACAATCCGCGCCACTCCTATATTCTCGCCTGGGATGCGGCCAAGGTCGAGGCGCTGCGGCGGCTATTCCCGGCGCAATATAAGGCCAGCTTCACGCCAGGATGAATGTTGACGCCTGATTGCAGGCTGGGCGATACCGGCCTATATCCCGGCGATGTCCGGACATCATCATAGCGAACATTCCGGTGCAGGCCTGGTCGCTGCCGCGCAGGCGGCGCTGACCGATGCCGGCGAGCAATGGACGGAAATGCGCGCCGACGTCTTCGCGGCGCTGGCCT
The DNA here is from genome assembly GCA_023266625.1 of Novosphingobium sp. Taxonomy (GTDB): domain Bacteria; phylum Pseudomonadota; class Alphaproteobacteria; order Sphingomonadales; family Sphingomonadaceae; genus Novosphingobium. The sequence continues at coordinate 16,711 of JAHFPT010000103.1, forward strand.
CGCGCGGCAAGCCGACCTCCGCCTATGACATCGCCGAGGGCGTCTCCACCTCACGCGGCAAGCGGGTTGCGGCCAACAGTGTCTACCGCATCCTCGACCTGTTCGTGCGCACCAACCTTGCGCGCCGGGTGGAGAGCGCCAACGCCTATGTCGCCAACAGCCATCCCGGCTGCCAGCATGATTGCATCTTCCTGATCTGCGACAGCTGCGGCGAGGCGGTGCATCTCGACGATGACAGCCTGACCGGGGCGCTGGTCACGGCGGCGCGCGGCGCGGGCTTTGCCGATATCCGCCCGGTGGTTGAACTGCGCGGGCATTGCGCGGCGTGTTCCTAGCGATCGTCAACCAAACTGTGTCAAACTCAGCACATTGCCATCGGGATCGCAAAACCACGCTACCTTTGCCCCGCCGCCCGGCGGAGACCAGATACCATCCCCGTCCTGGCCGAAGCCCTCGTAAATCTTGAAGGTGACGCCCTTGCCGCGCAGTTCCGCGACTGCCGCGCCGATGTCGGCGACTGCCCAGCCGAGCACGGTGTGGCCCTGCGCCTGATGGCCGGGCAGATCGGTCAGTCGCAGCTGCGCCCCGCCCGCCAGCGCGAAGGTCACCGCGAAATCGTCTTCGGCGACAATCGTCAGGCCCAGCGCCCCGGCATAGAACGGCTTGGCGGCACTGCGCCCGGCGGTGAGGATGAAGCTTACGGGTTGGGCCTCGGCGAGCATAATTTCTCCCATGTTGCAGCAATACCACTGGTGTGGATATTGCACTGGCATTGCCTGTGGCGGCAATCGACACTGCCGGAACGCCTGTGTAAACCCCGGCGATGATGTTCGAATCCACCACCCCCTTGCTGGACACGGTTCCCACCCCGCAAGAGCTGCGCCGCCTTGCGCCATCGCAGCTGCGCGCACTGGCGGATGAGCTGCGCGCCGAGACGGTTTCGGCGGTGTCGGTGACCGGCGGGCATTTGGGTGCGGGGCTCGGCGTGGTC
>JAHFPT010000290.1 GCA_023266625.1 Novosphingobium sp.
TGCGGTTGCGGCTCTGGCGGAACAAATCCTCGACTTCTTCGCCGACCGCCTCAAAGTCCAGCAACGCGAAGCCGGTGTACGCCACGACCTTATCGACGCGGTCTTCGCGCTCGGCGGCGAGGACGATCTCGTCCGGCTGCTCGCCCGGGTCCATGCCCTCCAGGCCTTCATCGGCTCCCCCGACGGCGCTAACCTGCTCGCCGGTTACAAGCGCGCGGCGAATATCCTCAAGAAGGAGGATTACCAACCAGAACCCGTTCGTCCCGAGCGAAGTCGAGGGACTGGTTCGAGCGAAGCCGAGAACGGCTTGGGCACAGCCTCGGCTTCGCTCGGCTTGAGTCCCTCGACTTCGCTCGGGACGAACGGATTAGGGGGAAGGTTTTCCCTTTCCTACACGCCCGAACCGGCGGAAAAGGCACTGATCGATGCGCTCGGCGCCGCCGGGCCGAAGGCTGCCGCTGCGGTCGCGGCGGAGGACTTCGCCGCTGCCATGGCGGCGCTCGCCTTGCTGCGCTCGGCCGTAGACGCCTTCTTCGACCAGGTGACCGTGAACGATGCCGATTCCGCCAAACGCTCTGCCCGGCTTGGGCTGCTCGCACAGTTCCGCGACGCGGTGCACGCCGTGGCGGATTTCTCGCGCATTGAGGGCTGATCGCGTACATAGTGGTGCCGGGCGGGACGCCGGGCGGGAGAGCGCGGCGGAAAAAATATTCCCGGACGGGCGTCAGGGCACCTGCCGGGCGAAAAATACAAGATGATCAGTGATTTGAGTTTCGCCGGCCAGGTTGACACCCTGTCAACCGTGTCAACCTGGCGGTTCAGCTAAGCGGTGACCAGAATGAACAAACAAGTCTATCCCTTCGGCGGCGCCCTTCGCCCTTCGACAGGCTCAGGGCCTCAGGGTGAACGGGAGCATGTTGATCCCCGCACCCGCGACAAGACCATCGTCGGCGGCAAGGGCGCGAATCTGGCTGAGATGGCCGGGATCGGCCTGCCAGTGCCGCCGGGCTTCACGATCACCACCGAGGTCTGCGTCGCCTATCTCGCCGGGGGAGCGCAGTTCGGCGACGCCCTGCGCAGCGACGTCGCCCAGGCGCTCACCCATATCGAGCGCGCCGTCGGCAAGAAGTTCGGCGATGCGGCGGATCCGCTGCTGGTTTCGGTGCGCTCGGGCGCGCGGGTGTCGATGCCCGGGATGATGGATACGGTGCTCAATCTCGGGCTCAACGATGCGACTGTCGTGGGCCTTGCCGCCACGTCCGGGGACGCGCGCTTCGCCTGGGACAGCTACCGCCGCTTCATCCAGATGTATTCCGACGTGGTGCTCGGGCTCGATCATCACCGGTTCGAGGATGCGCTGGAAGAGGCCAAGGAAGACAAGGGCTACTACACCGATATCGAGATGCAGGCTGAGGACTGGCAGGCTCTGGTCGGCGAATATAAGGCCATTGTCGCAGCGGGGCTGGGCAGGCCATTCCCGCAAGATGTGACCGAGCAGCTGTGGGGTGCCATCGCCGCAGTCTTCGACAGCTGGGATTCTGACCGCGCCAAAGTCTATCGCCGCCTCAACGACATCCCCGGCGACTGGGGCACAGCGGTCAACGTCCAGGCGATGGTCTTCGGCAATATGGGCGACACGTCTGCGACCGGTGTCGCCTTCACCCGCGATCCCGCCACCGGCGAGCGCGCCTATTATGGCGAATGGCTGGTCAATGCCCAGGGCGAGGATGTCGTCGCCGGTATCCGCACCCCGCAATATCTGACCAAAGCCGCGAGGCTGCGGGCCAATGCCAAGCCGCTCTCGATGGAAGAGGCGATGCCTGCGGCCTATGGCGAGCTTGCCCAGGTGTTCGACCTGCTCGAAGCGCATTACCGCGACATGCAGGACATCGAGTTCACCGTCGAGCGCGGCAAGCTGTGGATGCTCCAGACCCGCTCGGGCAAGCGCACCGCCAAGGCAGCGCTGAAGATGGCGGTCGACATGACCGGCGAGGGCCTGATCGACGAGGCGACCGCGATCTGCCGCGTCGACCCGATGGCGCTCGACCAGTTGCTGCACCCGACGCTCGATCCCAAGGCCCCGCGCGATATTCTCGGCACCGGCCTGCCAGCCTCGCCCGGCGCGGCCTCGGGCGCGATCGTGCTCGATGCCGATATGGCCGAGCGCAGGGCGGCGATTGGCGAGGCGGTGATCCTTGTCAGAGTTGAGACATCACCTGAAGATATTCACGGAATGCATGCAGCTAAAGGGATTTTGACTGCGCGCGGCGGCATGACATCACATGCCGCGGTGGTGGCGCGGGGGATGGGACGGCCATGCGTGTCGGGCGCTTCCGCTCTGTCGATAGACATCAATGCGCGCACGCTCCGCATCGGCAAGCGCGCGCTCAAGGAGGGCGACATCATCACCCTCGATGGCGCTTCCGGCGAGATCATGGCGGGCGAAGTGCTTACAATCGAGCCCGAGCTGGTCGGCGATTTCGCCGTGTTGATGGGCTGGGCCGACCGCCACCGCCGGATGAAAGTGCGCGCCAATGCCGAAACCCCGGCGGACTGCCGCATGGCCCGCCAGTTCGGCGCGGAAGGCATCGGCCTGTGCCGCACCGAGCATATGTTTTTCGATGCCGGTCGCATCTCGGCGGTACGCCAGATGATCCTCGCGGAAGACGAGGCGGGGCGGCGAACGGCGCTGGCCAAGCTGCTCCCCGAACAGCGCGCCGATTTCCACGCGATCTTCGAGATCATGGCCGGGTTGCCGGTGACCATCCGCCTGCTCGATCCGCCGCTGCATGAATTCATGCCGCACACCGATGAGGAGTTCGCGGACCTGTCCGACATCATCGGGATCGGGGCGGACACGCTGAAGCGCCGGGCCGAGGAATTGCACGAGTTCAACCCGATGCTCGGCCATCGCGGCTGCCGGCTGGGGATCACCTTCCCGGAAATCTACGAAATGCAGACGCGCGCGATCTTCGAGGCGGCCTGCGACGTGGCGGCGGCGTCGGGGGACGCGCCAGTGCCCGAGGTGATGGTGCCGCTGGTGGCAACCCGCCGCGAGCTGGAAATTCTGAAAGCGCTGATCGACCGCACTGCTGCGCAGGTGTTCGCCGAGAAGGGCCGGGCGCTGTCCTACCAGGTCGGCACGATGATCGAACTGCCACGCGCGGCGTTGATGGCCGGGGAGATTGCCGAGGTCGGAGAATTTTTCTCCTTTGGAACTAATGATTTAACGCAGACTACTCTTGGGCTTTCGAGGGATGATGCCGGGCGCTTCCTTGGGGCCTATGTCGAGCAGGGCATCTTCGCGCGTGATCCCTTTGTCAGCCTCGATATCGACGGCGTCGGCCAGTTGGTGGCGCTTGCAGCGGAGCGGGGCCGGGCGGTGCGGCCGGGGATCAAGCTGGGCATTTGCGGCGAACATGGCGGCGATCCCGCCTCGATTGCCTTCTGCGAGGCGCAGGGGTTGGATTACGTCAGCGCCTCGCCCTACCGGGTGCCGATTGCCCGGCTGGCGGCGGCGCAGGCGGCTTTGGGGTAGTGGGGCGAGGGTTGCGCGTGTGCTTCGACAAGCTCAGCATGAGCGGGTCTTGTTATAAGCCCCAATTCCCAACCCCGCTCAGCCTGAGCTTGTCGAAGGCCGCGCGCTACCTGTGCCACCCACTCAGCGTCAGCAATTCGAATCGCTCCACGGTCGGCGCGCCAAATGCCTCCCGCGCGCTCTCCCGTGCCGCCTTGCCCAGCGCCGGGCCATGTCGGGCCAGCACATTGCCAAGCCCCTGCGCCCGCAAATCCGCCACCAGCCCGTCGAGCGAGCGAAAGCGAACCTCAACCACCCGGCTGTCGACCACTGGATCGGCAAAGCCCGCGCGCTGGAGCAATTGCCCGCCTGCGCGGACATCGACCTGCGGATGAATCCGCGCCGCCGGGCGTTCGCCGTCGGCTGCCAGCATCGCCGCACGCAGGGCGGGCAGGCTGCCCGCGCCGGGGAAGCTGGCGATCATCAGCCCGCCGGGAGCCAGCGCGCCGCGCAAATGGATCAGCGCGCCGGGCAGATCGTTGACCGTGTCGAGCGTGCCAAGGCTGGCGACGAAATCGAAGGGGCCGAAGGGGAAGGGCTGTTCTTCGGCAAAGCCCCCGGCGGGTTCGGCCATTGTTACATCCGCACCCTGTGCGCCCAGCGCGGCGGCGAGGCTCCCGGTCCAGTCGCCGATCACCAGTGCGCTTGCCGGGGCATGGCGCAGGAAGGCGAGGCGTTCGAGCATATCTTCGATCATGTCGTCGATCAGATAATGCGGCGCATCGGGCTTCGCCTGTAGCGCCAGCATCCGCTGCCGCGCGGCGAGGCGGCGGGCGGGTGCGAAGATCAGCGGGGGCGGAGCGGATGCCATGCCGTCCCTTGCCGCCTGCGCCCGCGCGGAGCAAGCGCTTGCCGGCGGGAATCCTTGCGGGAAGGACATCCTTGCGGGAAGGACATCCTTGCGGGAAGGACTGGGCAGGCTACAACCGCTCGCCATGGCATTGGCCCGGACCCTCGCCCCGCTCATCGATCTCGCCTTCCCGCCGCGTTGTCCGCTGTGCGGCGAGGGACTGCTGGCGCAGACCGGGCTTTGTGCCGCCTGCTGGAGCGAACTGGTGATTCCCGGCGAGCCAAGTTGCAGCCTGTGCCAGCGGCCCTTTCCGGACACGATTGCGCAAGGCTCGATCTGTGCGCCCTGCCTGGCCGAAGCGCCCCGGCACGACGGCATTGCCGCAGGAACACTTTACAACGATGCTTCGCGGCGGCTGGTCCTCTCGTTCAAACGCGGACGCCGCATTGCACTGGCGCCGATGATGGCGCGGCTGATGGCGGCGCGGATGGGCTTTGCCGATGGCACCTGGCTGCTGGTGCCGGTGCCGCTGCATCGCTGGCGGCTGTGGCGGCGCGGTTTCAACCAGGCGGCGCTACTGGCGCGCGAGATTGCCGGGATCAGGGGGATGGGGCTCGAGGTCGATGCGCTGCTGCGGACGCGGGCGACGCCGGTGCTCGGCGGGCTGGGCAGCAAGGCGCGGGCGCGAGCGCTGGCCGGGGCGATTGCCGTGAATCCCCGGCGGGCGGCGCGGCTGCGGGG
>JAHFPT010000104.1 GCA_023266625.1 Novosphingobium sp.
CTTGGCTGGGTTGGTCGCCGCATAGCTTGCGCCCGCAACACTGGCGAGACCGCCATAGCTCGCGTCGGAATAGCGCAGCGATGTGCCGTCGACGGTGATCTGGTCGGCGCGGATCGATGACGGTGCTTCAAAACCGATGGTTCCCGCCAGCGCCGCGCGCTCGTCGGAGTCGCTGTCGATGTCGAGCACATTGGCATCGAAGCCATAGCTGCCGTCGCCGATCACCCCGACCCCGCCGACCAGCACGCCATTTTTGTAGAGCGGGAAGCCGCCGGGGTCAGCGGCGAGGCCGAGCGGTGAGCGCTTGGGGCCGATCAGCGCGTCGGAACCGAATGCGGTGTAGCGCGCGGCAAGGTCTGAACAGGGAAGCTGGCTGAACTGCACACCGTAGAGCGGCCCGCTTTCGAGGCCTACGGTCGAGGGCGCAGGCGGGAAATGCGTCTGCGCAATCATGCTAGCGGTGCGCGTGGAAAAGGCGTTGCCGCCACTCGACAGATAAGCGCCGGTGATCGCCTTGGCCAGCGCCGCCGCTTCAGCGGGGACATTGAGCCCCTGGGCATCGCTGTTCGAACCATCCGGCGCGGAAGGGATCAGCGCCGTGGCCGGTGCGCCTATCATGCGGAACAGGGCGAGGACGTTGCCAACCCGGTCGACCACGGCAATGACCGCGGGCTTGCCGTCGGTCGAAGCCTGAGCGGCGGACTGGGCAATCACCCTTTCCACATCGGTGGTCGTGAGCGATTCCAGCGCGGGGGCGGTGAAGGCAGGGGTGACCGTCCCGCCGCTGCTCGAGCCGCCTGACGATCCGCCGCTAGTGCTGGAGCTGCTCGAGCTGCTGCCCGACGTGGCGCCACCGCCGCCGCAGGCTGATAACAGCAAAGCGGCAGCCACAATCGCATGTACCCCCCCGCGCATCAGCGCAGCGCCTCGATGCTGCGCGCTGCTTCGCCCAGCGCCGCGCGGAAGCTCGCCGGGTCATAGCCATTCGGGGCTTTCACCGCCGCATAGGCGCGATTGATATTGGCGCGAATGCCAGCTGCTGCGCCGACCGTGATCCGCCCTTGCCGGACCAGCGCATTGAGCAGTGTGTCAACTGACATGACCGCCTGTGCGGAGCCGGTATAATCGGTGAAGCGCGGCGCGATTGCCCGGCCGGAGATGGCGGCGATCACCGTGAAGGCGCTGTCGCCGCTGTAGCTGCCTTGCGCCAAGGCCCGCGACAAGGCCCCCGCCGCCGCATTGAGCCGCGCCGCTGCCGTTACAGACTGCGCCCGGCCCTGGCCCATCGCTGCGTGAAAATTGCGGGCTGCGCTGTCGAACGCAGCGGCCTGGCCAGGCGCAAGGACACGCGCGACAACCGAGAGCATGATGATATTCTCGTCATTGTAGGGCGGCGTGCCAAACGGGATCGGCCTGCCGGGGTTGGTCTCGAAAGTCAGATGCCGCTCCGCTGAATCGAAGATCTGCCGGTGGCAGCTATGGCAATCGAAAAAAGTGAATTCGGGGAACAGTCCCTGACTGCCGAAGCCGGGCCGCACGAACAGGCCCAGCGAGCGTTGCACGGCTTCGGCTTGCCCGATCGCCCACAGCCGCACCGAATCGGTCTGCCCCTTGCGCGCGGCATAGTCGGCATCCTCGTCATGATGCTGCTGCAATGCGGAGAACAGGTCGAGCTCGAAGGAAATCCGCGGGTGGCCGGCGGCCATCATCCGGTGAGTGACGAAATGGCCCGGCTTGTCGCTGCCATAATGGCAATCGAGGCAAACCGATGCCCGGACTGCCGGATTTTCCAGCGGCACCAGCCCCTGGGCAATGTTCGCAGTATGGGTTCCCAGCACCGTATAATGCGTTGCCAGCCAGCCGGTCGAAGCACCGTGGCAGGATTCGCAGCCGACACCGTCGCCGACCTGATAACGGTCACCCCGCTGCGCGAGCGGTGCATCGGTGGCGTGGCAGCCGAGGCACGCCGGGGCATTGGTGGCGTTACCCAGCCCCAGCGTCGCCGCGATCTGCTGCCCGCGCTGCCCCGACAACACGGCATAAGCGCGGCTATGGGCACCGCTGGGTGATGACGGTTCCTGCCAGCGGCGCAGCTCGTCCTGGCGAACGACCTTGCCATTGCCTTCTGCCCTGCCGTGACAGGTCGATCCGGCACAGGTCGCCACGCCTTCATAGCGGCCAGTGGCCCCGGTGGCCTGTGCAGTCGGCGCGGCAAGCCAAACGGCGACAAGACCCATGCAGGCGAGTGCCCCAACCCTTACGGAAAAAGGCCCTGAAGCTATTCCCAAATGATGGAGAAATGCAGCCACTGTCTCCCTCTTCGCCCGAACGGCCGTCTTTGGTCCTGCTAATTTCAGTCCGGCTTCGACAAAGCCTAGTGGTCCGATTCTGACATTTGCATCCGCTATTGGCTAGGTCAGCAGCAAATGTCAGAATCAAGAGGACCACTAGCAACTATATGACTCTAGTGGATTTCAACACTTTAACATTCGCAAACTGAGATTGCCGCTAACCGGATGCGAATGTCAAAATCAATCCACTAGGGTGGCGGCAGTCTAACTGCAACGCGCGTGCGATTGAAGCCATCAGACCAAGTTTGTGAACTTTCGTTTTCGCTGTGTTCAAGTGGTGATAGTATGAACCCACACATTCTCGGCGGCGGCTGAAATCAAAGGAGTTGGCTCGATGGTCACCCGAACTCTCGTATCATACCTCTCCGCAATCATTGCTTGCATGTCCGTTGCCGCGTTGCCCGCTCGGGCTGACACCGTCGCTGAACTTGATTCGCTGTCGCTTGCGACAGCCAGTCTGTCGTCTGGCCTGGGATTGGCCCACAGTCAGATCGGTAGAGACGATCTGCTTGGTGCCCTGGCAACTCTGGAGCGCATGCTGATCAACCATCCCGACACGCAACAAGCGCTCTTACTGCACGCCAGCCTGCTGTGCCGTCTGGACGACCGGTCCGGGTCCACGATCGAATTCGATAATCTGCGCAGACGCGGTATTCCGGACGCTGTGTGGAATAAGGCCACTGCGCCGTGCAACACCAATGGCAACACAAGCCGCACGAGAGCGCCCGGTCATGATTGAGCGTCGCACCCACCGGCCCCGCAGGCTTCGCATCGGTGCGATTGCCGTCATACCGGCACTGGCCGGCGGTGCTCTTGCGGCTGGCGCACCGCAAGCTGTGGGTATCGCTTCGGCGGTACTCAACGATGTCAGCATCGAGAGCGCCGGTACGCGGCAGTTCCGCCACGCGGTCTTGCGGCAGCGGGTGGCACTGGCCGATCAGGTGCAGACCGGCCAGCGCAGCCAATTGCAGGTCCTGTTGCTTGACAGGTCGGTGTTCACTGTCGGTGCCAATGCGCGGCTGACGATCGATCGCTATGTCTACGATCCCGCCAGCGGCCGCTCGTTCTCGGCTTCGGTTGCCAAGGGTGCCTTCCGCTTCATGTCGGGCAGGCCTGATCGCGGGGGTAATTCGTCGATCAACACGCCGGTCGCCGCGATCGGCATCAGGGGGACGATTGTCGATGGCGTCGTCGGCGCAGAAGCTATCGCAATCGCCAATGGCGAGCGCGGGATCGGCCAGAACCGCGATAGCGATCCGCTCACCGCGACGCTGGTGGTCCTGCGCGGACCGGGCCAGCTGACCCAGGGCAATGCCATACCGGGAGAGATCACGGTGACTGCCGGGGGCAAGACCGTGACGCTGGACCGGCCAATGCTCGCCGCCTATGTGCCCCGCAGTGGTGCCGCGCCGATCGGACCATTCACCATCTCCTTCAGCGGCCTGGCACGGGTTCAGGCGTTGATTTTCCCCTCGCTTGCAGAATGGATTGCCGCGACGGCACCCGTCTCCAACACGCCATATCCTCCTTCCTCGACGAGAGACCCTCGCCGGCCGAGACCGGTGTTGATATTCCCGCCCGACAATGGCGGTGGCGGCGCTGGCGGGGGGGCAATGCCGCCGCCCTACGGAGCAGGCATGCCAGGCCTGCCGCAATTCCCGGGAGGCGCAGGTTTCCCTGCTGATCAGCAGCCGCAGCCAAGACCGCAATCGGGTGCTGCCGGAGTCCAGCAGCCGTCTTCCGTAGCGCCGCAGTCTACGACGGCTGGAACCACCACGCCTCAATCCCAGCCGACGGCACCAGCACCGCAGAGCACTACCCCGGCACCGGCGCCGCAAGTTCCTGCGGCGACCGGAACGACCCAGCAGCCAGCGCCACAAACTGGTACGATGACCCCCAGCAGCCAGACGCCGGCCCGCTCGTCAGCGCCGACATCGTCATCGCCGCAACCTCCGCCAGCCACACCTCCGGCAGGCGCACCTCCGCCAGCCACAAAGGCGCTGCCTGCGGGGGTGGCGGGTACACCGGCGGGCGGGAAAGGCGCCCGGCCAACCATTCCCTGAACGCGGCAGGATCGACCGGCTTGCCTGCTTGGGCCGTCATTTCCCGATAGCCTGGAAGACACCATCCCAATCCGCCCCGGGCGGGTTGCGGGAGAGTGTGGCGATCCGCTCGCCATAGATCGCATAGCAGGTAACCAGTCCGAAATCCCCGCCGGCCGACTCAAGCGAAGCAAGCGCCCGGCTGGCTACCTCCCAGTCACCGGCTCGATAGGCGGCGAGCATCGCCGCATGCTGTCCGGAAAACGCCATAAATTCGGGCTTGCTGGCCAGCGCTTCGTCGCCGAGCAGCGCAAATACTGTCTCCGGCGCATCCCGGCCGACCACCCGCACCCGGTCGAGTTCCAGCGTCGCAAAGCCCGGCAGACGGGCCTGGAGCGCACTGCCGATGGCAATCCGGACGCCATAATATTTGGTCAGTCCCTCGAACCGCGAGGCGAGGTTCACCGTATCGCCGATCAGCGAATAGGACAGGCGCTGGGCCGAACCCATGTTCCCGACGCAGCAGAGGCCCATGTTGAGGCCGATGCCGATTTTTACCTCGCCCGGCCACGCCTGGTTGTCCTGCTTCGGCATTTCGCGATTCAGCTCTTCCAGCCGGGCCACCATCGCCAGCGCGCCGCGCGCCGCATTCTCACACTGGTCGGGGTCGTCGAGCGGGGCGTTCCAGAAGGCGAGGATGGCGTCGCCGATGAATTTGTCGATGGTCGCCTTGCGCGCCAGCAGGATGTCGCACATCGGTGTCAGGAAGCCGATCAGGAAGCGGATGATCTCCTTCGGCCCAAGGCTTTCGGAAATGCGCGAAAAACCGCGGATATCGCAAAACAGCACAGTCATCTCGCGCTCCTCGCCGCCGAGCTCCAGCCGTCCGGGATCGTCAGCAATGCGCTTCACCAGCTCGGGCGAGAGATAGCGGTCGAAGGCGTTATGGATATAGGCCCGGCGCCGTTCCTCGCGGTAGAAGATCAGCCCGGTTTCGACGACATAGGCCAGCGCCAGGCCGATCACCGGATAGGTCGGATCGAGCAGGAAATGCCTGGCGGTAAAAGCGTACCAGCTTCCCCATACCATCGCCCCAACCAGCGCGGCACCAAGCACTGCACCCCGGACCGCGCCGAGCCGCGGCAACAGCAGGGCGATGCCGATGCCCAGCACCAGCAGCAGCATCCGCTCCAGACCGACTGCCCAGTCCGGCCGGGTCAGGAAGCGGCCAAGGATCATCTGCTCTGCCGCCTGGGCATGCACCATCACGCCAAGGTCGCGATCGTGCAGCGGCGTGGAGATCAGATCCCGCAGGCCGATCGCTCCGGCCCCGACGAAAACGATGCGGCCGGTGAATTTCTGCCTGAGCTGATCTGTAGTCGTCGCATCCGACAAAATCTTCCACGCTGGGATCACGCGGTCGCCGCGCGGCTCCGTGTAATGCAGCCACAGGGCACCGGACGAAGTGGTGGGCACTTCGAATGCCCCAACCTTCACCGAGACGACTTGCCCTGGTTCGCCACTGGCCTCGCCCCCAAACTCGCCGCTGCCGTCACTGGTCTTGACGATGATCGATCCGGCACCCTGGGCCATCCGCAAGGCATCCAGCGCCAGCGAGGGAAGCAGTTGCCCGTTCTCCATCGCCAGCAGCGGCGCTTTGCGCACGATGCTGTCGCTGTCGCCTGCGAGGCTGACAAAACCGCTGCCGGCCGCCGCATTGCGCAGCAGCGGCAGCGACTGGATCGCACTGCCATAGCTGGCAATATCCCCTTGCGGCTGCGAGCCCGAGACTGCGACGCCAACTTTGGGCTCGACGGTCTCGCTCCCCTTTTCGCGCAACAGGAAATAGCCCGTAACCACCGGCGCACCCGCGAAGGTGGCCGCCAAAGTCTTGTCATGATCCGGCAGCCCCTTCAGCGCAGCAAGTACCGGGCCGTTCTCGCCCCCACCTTCGCCATTGCGCAACATGCGGTCGGCGATGCGCGAGGGAGATGTGCGGTCCGCTTCGGAAAAGACAATGTCGAAAGCAATCACTGCCGCGCCAGCGTCGCCAAGGCGCTGGGTCAGCTTGGCGATGTCCGTGCGCGGCCAAGGCCATTGGCCGAGGCGGCGAATGCTCTCATCGTCGATATCGACGATTCGGACCGGCGCGTCTTCATAGGCGCGCGGCGCAGCGCGCTGGTAGCTGTCGAACAGCAACAGGCCGATCCGGTCTAGCGCCGGCAGCTGCGCGAATTGCAGCAGCGACACAACCGCTACTGCGGCAAGGCCGGACAATACCGGAATGCCGTTGGTCTTCAGCCAGCGTCGCCATGCGATTCCCAAAGCCGCCCCCAAAACCGTCCTCGCCTCTGCCCGACTGCAGTTCCCCGGTTTCGCATGGCCAAGATAGCCGTTCTCAATCAGTCGCGATCCCGCAGGAAGCCAGACATCCCCACTGATCGCAGTTTGCCGGGCAGGGTCAAGTCTTCGCGAGGTGTTCGCGCCTGGCGGGCATTGAGTCTGTCCGGTTCAGATTGAATAGGGCGCCGGTGACGCCCTCCGATGGTACCTCCCGCAAAAGCGAGACGGGGAGAGTGATGCCATGGGGCGAGACACTGCCAACGGGCCGGGCGGCAATCATGCGCCCGTCCTCGACGTCGATCTCCATCGAACGATGCGCGCCGCAATTGCGGCAGAAGGTCTTGACTGTCTCAGCCATTGCCTCAGGCTGGCCGAAACGCTGAGCTAGGGAAGTGTCTATCTTCACCCCGAGCCCGGGCTGCCAGGAGGAGGATGCGGTGAGCGATCAGGCACAGGCGGAAGCGATCGAGCAGATCAAGCAGCTCAAAGCGCGCTATTTCCGGGGCGTCGATCTCAAGGATTTCACGCTGCTGCGCGCCGTCTTCACCGACGATGCAGTCGCAGACTACCGCAATGCCGCAGTCGATCCGCCCTCGGGCATCAGACTGCTCGATGGTCTGTCAGAGGATTTGATCCTGGGCGGCGAGACCATCGCCCGCTGGATCATCGATTCGATGCAGCCCATCGTTAGCGTCCACCACGGCCATATGCCGGAAATAGCGCTGACTGGCCCCGACAGCGCCAGTGGCATCTGGGCTATGGAAGACCGGCTCTATTTCCCCGTCGGCGGTGCGCTGGCAGGGATTGTCGGTTTCGGCCATTATTACGAGACCTATGCCCGCATTGGCGACAACTGGAAAATCAAGACAATCCGGCTGGTGCGGCTTAAGGTCGATGCCATGCAATCGTGACTCTGGGCCGCTTGCTGCCCACTGAGGGCTAGGCAATTTTTGCCTCTCTCAAAAGTCAAGAATTCTTGGTGAAATACTTTTCCTTATCCCCGGAAAACCATTACCATCGTACCCGGGCAAATAGCGAATCGGGATCGCGGCAAATCGGGGGACGTCGCAACATGGCAATCCAGGCCAAAATTCAAACCAGTGTCCAGCCGCTCACAGATTTTGCCTTGCAAGACTGGGATCTGGGCGGAGAGCATCCCGCTGTTATTGTTCACGATGTCGCATCGCGCCCCCGCCCTCACGGACATGTTATTGTTTTTGCTAATGAAAAAGGCGGAGTTGGGAAATCGACTCTGGCCTTCCATACCGCCATGGCTATGTGCGACGCCGGCAAAAAGGTTGCAGTCATCGATCTCGATCATGGCCAGGCAACCCTGTCCGGGGCGCTGAGCAATCGCGAGGCAACCTGTCGGCTGCTCAAGATCGGCCTTCCGACCCCCCGCTATGTCGCAGTATCACAGCCTAGCGGGGCGTGTCTCAGCCAGGAAATTGCCCGGATCGGTTCGGATTGCAACTATGTGCTGATCGATGTCGCCGGCAGCGATTCACCCATCGCCAGACGCGCTATTGCCATGGCAGACACGCTGGTGACGCCGATCAATAGTTCCTTCGCGGATATCGAATTGCTCGGCCAGTTCGATGCGACAACGATGCGGCTGAAACGGCTCGGTCGCTTTGCCCGGCTGGTCAGTGCCCTCCGCGGCGCGCGCGTAGAGCGGCGCATGGCAGCGGCGGACTGGATTGTCATTCCCAACCGCATTCGGCGCTCGGGCAGCAATAACGAGACCATGATCGGTGATGCGCTCGAAAGACTGTCTCAGATCGCGGGCTTCCGCATCGGACAGGGACTGGGAGAGCGCGTGGCGTATCGGGAATTGTTCCTGTTCGGTCTGACCCATCTCGACCTCAAACGCATCCCCAAGCTGGCGCGGGTCAAGGCGACTGCCAAACACGAGATCGAGCAGCTTCTCGCCGATTTGCAACTGTCGGCAGTCGGCGACGATCAAGCCGATTTGTTCGAGCCGCATCCATCGGAAAATCTCTGGATCGAGGAACGGCCGCTTTCGCTGACGGCTTAGACAGCATCCGCGATCATTGCCTTGGCGATTGCCAGAAGCTCCACCAGATCGGCCTGCGCCGAGGGGATCGCCTTGCGGTAACTGGCAAAGCCGTGAATCGTGCCCTGCATTTCACGGTAGGTGACATTGACCCCCGCTTCGATACATTTCGCGGCATAGGCGCGGCCATTGTCGCGCAGCGGATCGAGCCCGGCGCTGACCACGAATGTCGGTGGCAGCCCCGCCTGATCGGCCAATATCGGCGAACCGCGCCAGTGCAGCGGATCGGACGCATAGGCCTTGCCAAAATACTCGATATCGGCACAGTCGAGGGCGAAGCCGTTCGCGAACATTTCTTCGGAGAGATAGGCCTTGGTCGCGTCGGCCTTGGGATAGATCGGCCATTGTAAAAGCACTGGCAGCGCTGCCGGTCGCTCGCGCAGAGCGAGCGTCGTGACGATAGTAAGCGTCGCCCCGGCGCTGTCGCCACAGAGCACCAGACTGGTAAATTCGCGGCCCAGCACCGCGCCATTTTCCGCGACCCAGCGCGTAGCGGCTTCGGCATCGTCGAGTCCGGCGGGCCAGGGATGCTCTGGAGCAAGCCGGTATTCGACCGAAACTACCGGCAGATCGAGGCCGCGTGCGATCTCGGCAGCCAATCCGGCATGGGTATCGATGCTGCCCGCCACGAAGCCACCGCCATGATAGAAAACGACCACCGGGCCTGGCCCGCGTTGCTTGCGCGGATCGAACAGCCGCAGAGCGATGTCTCCCGCCGGCCCCGGCATGGTGAGGTCACGGATTTCACCAAGCTCGCCCACCGGCAAGTCAAGCTGGGCAAACATTTCTGCGGCCATCTCCTTCGGGATATTCCTCATCATTGCGATCAGCTCATCGCTCATCCTTGGGCGCGGGTTGGCCTTCAGCACATCGAGATGGGCCTGCACATCGGGGCGGACGAAATGTTCTGTCATTGTCTCAATCTTTCTTCAGCCAGCGGGCACGCATATCTTCGGTCACGGGGCCGACCGCGAGCGCGCGCTGCACCGCCGGGCGGGCGGCAATCCGGGCGTGCCATGCGGCAAGGGCGGGAAACAGGTCAAGCCCGCCGCCGTTTTCGGGATTGCGGTCGAGATATTGCAGGATCGCGGCGGATTCGAACATTGTTACATCATCATCGACCAGCGCCGGGATGCGGCCGTTCGGATTGATCGCGATGAATTCTGGCCGAAACTGCTCGTCACCCAGGATATCGACCATGACAACTTCATAGGCGAGGCCCATTTCCTCCAGCGCAATCGTCACCTTGTGGGCGTTGAGCGTCGGGAAGTAGTGGAGTTGCATCGTCATTTGCCGGCGCGGATGTCGCGGAAGCGGAGTTCCTGATGGGTATAGGCCTCAAGGCCGATATCCGGGAAAGTCGAGACATCCCAGGCATCGCGCCCGCCGATGTCGTAATAGACCGCCGGCTCGCTGCTGCGGTTCTGCAGATGGTGGGCATTGGCCACCCCGGCCTTGAAGCCGATGCAAACGCCCGGCCCCAGCACTTCCTCGCCTTGGTCGGTCACTGCGACCAACTCGCCGGAGATCACCACCACCAGCTCGTCATTGTTGCGGTGCCAGTGGCGATTGGTCAACCAGGCGCCGGGCGGTAGTTCGACCATATTGACGCCGAACTGGGTGAGCTTCCACTGGCCAGTGAGCGGCCAGGTCTTGCGGCCCTTGAGCCTCTCGTCATGCGGCGGCGGATAGGCGCTCTGCGCGGTGCGGGCCGCTTCGGGTCTGATGTTGCCCTTGGCCATCCTCTATACTCCAGCCGCCATGCCGCCGGTCACCCGCAGCACCTCGCCGGTGATGAAGCGCGCCTTGTCCGAGGTCAGGAACAGCATCGCATCGACGATGTGCTCCGGCCTGCCATCTTCCTCCAGCCACTGCATCGCCTTGACCCGCTGCATCGTTTCGGCCGGTAGCTCCGCCTTGATCGTCTCGGTCAGCATCAGCCCCGGCGAAATCGCGTTCACCCGGATGCCATCGGGTGCCAGCTCGCGTCCGAAAGTGATCGTCAGGCCCGCCACCGCCAGCTTGGTGTCGCCATAGGCCGACCCGCCCATATGCGCCGCCGAGGAGGAGATGTTGACCATCGAGGCCCCTACCCTGCCCTTCATGTGCGGCCAGGCGGCCAGGGTGCAGGCGATCGTGCCGATGACGTTGACCTCGAACAGCCGTCTGGTCTTGGCGAGGCCCATTTTGGTGATCGGCTGACCATATTCGTCGCTGTGCAGCCCGGCATTGTTGATCAGAATGTCGATACCAGCATTTGGTCCGCCCTGGAGCGCAGCGGCCTGGGCCATGACCTCTGCCATGCGCGCCTCGTCGGTGATATCGCCGCCGAGACCGGTCGCCAGCTGGCCTTTCGCGCGAATCTCTGCCGCCGCTTCCTCGGCCACACCGCCGTCGATATCGACCAGCACGACATGCGCGCCCTCCGCCGCCAGCGCCTCGCCGAAGCCCTTGCCGAAACCGCGCCCGCCGCCGGTGATGACCGCCGTGCGGCCTGCCCGATCTGTGCCCATGATTCCACTCCCAATTGTCAGACGCCTGATGGCAGCACGTGCCGCGCTTGTCAGCATTCGAATGCGCATGCACATTCGCGTCAATGCGAGCGGAGAGGACATATGACTGAAGACGAAAGCCCACCTACCCGCGATCCGCATCAGGCCAACATCGATCTGATGAATGCTTATGCCCACGCGCTAGACACGCGCGATTGGCCGCTGTTCGCCTCGCTGTTCACCGACAACACCAGCTTCGCCATGCGCGAATGGGGCGAGAATGCGGTGCCGAAGGACTGGGCCTTCGAAATCAACGGGCGCGATGCCCTGGTCGAAAACATCAGGGGCATCTGGGACGGGCTATCGGCAACGCACCATCTGCTGTCGAACTATGTCGTCACACCCGCCCCGGACGACCAATCGGCCCACGCCTCATGCTATCTGCGCGCGCATCATGTCGGCAACCGCGAGCGATCGCACCTGTTCGAGGAATCGCTCGGGCGGTTCGATTTTGAGACGGTGCTTGAAGGCGGCGCGTGGAAGATCGGGCGGATGGAGGAGAATATCTTCGTCATGCTGGGGACAGCGGATGCCTTTGCCCCTCAGGTCGAGTGACGGACATTGACGTTCAGGTTGAAGGCATAACAGAAATTATCGAGCTGATTTTTCATGTCATGCAATGACAATCAGCCTGCTATCATACTTATTTGGCTGGCGGTCCCTCTCTTTGGGGGCCATCGAAGATTCTATCCATCCTTTCAGTCAAATGCCTCACGTCTTCAGACAAACGATTCTCTCCGGTGCTCTGCGCTACTATGAGAGCATCGATTCTGCTATTGGCCGCTGTGACTCTTTCATAGGGTGCTTCGACCTTTGCATCAACATAAGAAGTCATAAAACGCCATGCGCCCCCCAACAGAGCTACGATCAATACGAATCCGCCTACAAGTATCGCACGCCATAGTCTACGAATATCAGATTTTAATTCCTCTAATCTATCTTCTACTTCTAACGGTTTACCTACATCATCGTCAGTCCGATTCCTTTGTTTAACCATTTAATCTATTCCTCAAAATTATCTATCAAAATCATCTGTTCCTTTTCAGCTCCACGAGTTCAACAACCGCCGATGCGATGACCAGTTCAGCAGTCTGTCCAGCGTCAGTTTGACCTTCCCGGCTGATTTTACCCATCTCTGCCCATGTCCTATGCAGAGGTTTCTTTGCCTCTGTCAGAAGTACCAAACGAGAATCTGGGGATAGACAGCCGATCGCAGCCACAACCTCTTGAAAATTATTGTCTTTTGATAAGCCTTGCTTAATACTATCGGTCACTTTGTCCCGATAAAACTTATCTAAATCGTCGTCGGTAAAAGCTTGATATGCAAGCTCCCCCCAGCTCTCTTTTACTTTATCTCTTTGGAGATTTTGAATTATTGAGATAATTTGACGAGCCTTCACCTGCGATTCTGCTGGGGACTGGCAACGTGTAATACTTGTTACTACTTCACCTTTTAATGGATTGTCGATAGTAATATTTTGATTGTTATTTATATTAACATTTGGAAATTGAATCCACCCACCTATAAAAGCGGCAATAATTGCAAAAATTCCGGCAATTACGCCTCCCAGTACCACCTTCTGCCAACCAGCCCATCCTTCTATATTTCCAATAGGCATTCTCTACTTCCAATCATCTCATTACTATGGATTCACGGTAACACGTTATCGCGTTCTGATGCCGTCACCCACAAATCCCGCCAAAACAAATAGACCAGACACTTCACCCAGCCGCCGCGATTGCCTCCGCCAAAGCCAGCGCCTTCGCTTTGCCGACCGGAATCGTGTTCGCCGCGGTCGCTTCCTGGAACACGATCACCACTGTGCAGCCTTCCGGCCCAATGACAATCGGACCATAGCCGGTGCCCGCCTTGGCGAAGCGCATGTCGCCCTTGCCAAACACCGTCTTGCCGACGGTCTGCTCGCCCTCGATGACATATTCGAAATAGTTGGTGCCATGGGTATGCGGATCGACCACTTCGCCCGGTGCGAATTTGGTCAGGATGATCAGCGGCGAGTTGGTGTCGTCCTCGTCCATCAGGAAGCGTGCATACTGGATGCCCGGGCCAGTGCCCTGCCCCCATTCTATGTCCCTGGCGAAAATGTCGCGGTGTCCTCTTCCGGCCATTGCGAGTCTCCCAATTATCTGCGTCAATTCTACCTCACATCGCCCCTGCGATAAACCGATTTCCAAGCGCCGGGAATCCTGCAACCATACGGCAAAACTGGAGGGGACCATGCCGAAATTCCGCCGATACTTGCCGGTCATGCTGGCCCTCAGCCTGCCGCATGCAGCAACCGCCAAACCGGCCGCCCCAACCGTCCGCCTGGAAGTGACCTCGCGCGCACCTGCCTTCAATGGCCAGAGCTTCGGCAGCCACGGTGCCTATGAGACGATCACCGGCAAGGCGCATATGCGCATCGATCCGCTGGCCGCCGCCAATCGCGGCATCGTCGATTTGCAGCTCGCACCGCGCGCGGCGGACGGGATGGTCGCCTACGATATCGACTTCGTCATCCAGCGCCCCAGCGATGCCACCAAGGCGCGGCGGGTGCTGTTCTACGAGGTCGTCAACCGCGGCATGCGGCTGCTGGCGATGATGACCGGCGGCAGCGTGAACCCCAATGATCCGGGCGACGGGTTACTGCTGCGGCAGGGCTATACGCTGGTGGCGAGCGGCTGGCAAGGCGATATCGCCCGCCCCGGACTGGTCGGCGCGCGCTTTCCAATCGCCACGGAGCACGGCAAGCCTGTCACCGGACCGGTTTCGACCGAAACCATCTTCGACAGCTCCAGTGGCAACACTATCACCCTGCCCTACCCCGCCGCCATGCTCGATCCGGCCAAGGTCCGCCTCACTGTCCGCGCCCTCGCCGACAGCCCCGAAACGGCCATTGCCGCCGCCGACTGGCGCTTCGCCGACGACCGCCACATCACCCTCACCCGCCCCGCCAATATGGATGCAGGCGCGATCTACCGCGTCGCATATACCGCCCGCGATCCCTGGGTGATGGGCCTGGGCTTCGCCGCGACCCGCGACTTCATCGCCTGGCTTCGTCATGGCAGTGCCGCCGAGGGCAATCCGCTGGCCGACCTCGCCGCCGCCCCCTGCGAGCGCGACACCAAAGCCGCCTGCATCAATCCGCAAGGCGGCACTATCTCCAGCGCCGTTGCCATTGGAGGCTCGCAATCCGGGCGCTATCTGCGCGATTTCCTGTGGCAGGGCTTCAACCGCGATTTGGCCGGACACCGCGTGTTCGACGGCGTGATCCCCTTCATCCCCGGCGCGCGGCGAACCTTCACCAATTTCCGCTTCGCCGAACCAGGCCGCTTCTCGCGCCAGCACGAGGACCACGACGTGCCCGGCTTCACCTTCCCCTTCACTTACGCCAGCCTGACCGATCCGGTCACCAGTAAGGCCGATGGTATCCTCAGGAGCTGCACCGCGACTGCCACCTGCCCCAAGCTGTTCCACATCGATACCAGCGCCGAATTCTGGCAGGCCGGAGCGGGCCTCGTCGGAACCGGTGGGACCACTCGCGATGTCCCCTTCCCTGCCACTGTCCGCGCCTATATGATCGCAGGCGGTGCCCATGCACCGGGTTTTGGCGGTCAGAAATGCCGCTATCCAACCAATCCGTTGAACTACGCTCCAGTCATCCGTTCGCTGGTGCTGGCCATGGTCGACTGGACCACCAAGGGCACCCAGCCGCCCGCCAGCCGCTGGCCAAGCGTGACGAAGGGAGAACTGGTGCCGTTCGACACGCTACGCGGCCCGGCCTCGCGCACGACCGGCCTTGAATGGCCCAGGGTAATCAACCGCCCCGACGCGCCTGCCGGCAAACCCGGCCGGCCAAGCCTCGTCCCCGTCATCGACGCCGACGGCAACGACCGCCCCGGCATCCACCTGCCCCAAATCGCCGCGCCCACCGGCACCTATCTCGGCTGGAACCTGCGCAAGCCCGGCTACGCCGACGGCGACCTGTGCTTTCCGGAAGGTTCATACCTGCCCTTCGCCAAGGATGCCGCATCGCGGGGTGACGACATGCGGCTGTCGCTCGTCGAACGCTATCCGGCAGCGGGGGATCGAGCGGCGAGGGTTTCCCGGACAGTGGAGGAACTGCGGCGGGAGCGGTTGTTATTGGATGAGGATGCGGCGAAGCTCATAAGGTCGGTGGGGAGCAACTGAGTTAACGTCTTCCAACACCCTTGCCCCCGCCCACTGAATCGCTAGAGAGGGCGCGACTTAAGGGCCGGAACGTCCGGCAGACAGGGATCGGACATGGCGACTTTTACCCTCCCCGCGAACAGCAAGATCAATGGCAAGGGCCGCCATTTCAAATCCGAAGGTGCGGCCCGGGCGAAGAAGTTTACCGTCTATCGCTACGATCCTGATAGCGGCGATAATCCGCGCTATGACAGCTATGAGCTCGATCTCGACCAGACCGGGCCGATGGTGCTCGACGCCCTGATCAAGATCAAGTCGGAGGCCGATCCCAGCCTGACCTTCCGCCGCTCCTGCCGCGAGGGGATTTGCGGCTCGTGTTCGATGAACATCAACGGTCGCAATGGCCTCGCCTGCACCACCGCGATCGACGATCTCAAGGGCGATATCCGCATCACGCCGCTGCCGCATATGGAAGTGATCAAGGATCTGGTTCCCGATTTCACCCATTTCTATGCGCAATATGCTTCGATCAAACCCTGGCTGCAGACCGTTTCGACCACGCCTTCGGGCAAGGAGAGGCTGCAATCGCCCGAGCAGCGCGAGAAGCTGGATGGACTCTACGAGTGCATCCTGTGCGCCTGCTGCTCGACGTCCTGCCCGAGCTACTGGTGGAATTCGGACAAGTTCCTCGGCCCGGCGATCCTGCTCCAGGCCTATCGCTGGCTCGCCGACAGCCGCGACGAGATGACCGGCGAGCGGCTCGACGAGCTGGAAGACCCCTTCCGCCTCTATCGCTGCCACACGATCATGAATTGTGCCAATGTCTGCCCCAAGGGACTTTCCCCGGCGCGGGCAATTGCCGAGATCAAGAAGATGCAGGTGGAACGGCATGTCTAGGGGGCAGCACGTCTGAGCCCGAAGGGCCTGTCCGTGGCTGACGCGCCGCCCCTGTCCAATTTCATCTGCGAGCCCGATGCGGAGAACCCCGGCTGGCTGCGCTGGCGGATCGCCGATCCGGCGCGGTTCAATGAGGCGGTGCTCGGCAAGCAACTCGTCCGCGCCGAGGGACCCGATCACTGCCGCATGCGGATCCTGCCGCAAGTGCCGCTCCACACCAATTCCGCCGGCAATGTCCACGGCGCGATAACCCTGGCGCTGATCGACGTCTCGCTGTTTGCGGCAATGAATGTGCTGCGCGGCACGGATGCGGGGCGGTCGGTTACGCTGGACCTGACCAGCCAGTTCATCGGCAGCGGCGATGCAGCAAGGCCGCTCGATTCTGTTGTAGAACTGCTGCGCGAAACGCAGCGATTGGCCTTCCTGCGCGGGCTGGTGGTGCAAGACGACGACATTGTCGCTTCGTTCAGTGCGACAGTGCGCAAGCCATCAGTGCGATGAGTCGGGGATGACCAGCCTGGTCGCCCGCTATGAAGCGTTGCTCGCATCGGGCGAACTCAAGCCCGATTCCGAACAGGCCGCCGCCGCCGAACGGCTGGAGCTGCTCCAGCGCGAGCTGGAGGCCACATCGGCACCGCGAGGTATCCTCGGCAAGCTGTTCACGAAAAAGCCTCCAGCGCCGCGCGGCATCTACCTATGGGGCGGGGTCGGTCGTGGCAAATCGATGCTGATGGACTTGTTCCACGATAGCCTGACGATACGCCGCAAGCGCCGCGTCCACTTCCACGCCTTCATGATCGAGGTTCACGCACTGCTGCGCGAGGAGCGCAAGAAGGAGGCCGGCGACCCGATCCTCCCGGTCGCCGCTGCGCTTGGCGAGGACGTGCGTTGCCTCGCCTTCGACGAGATGGTGGTCAACAATTCTGCCGATGCCATGATCATGAGCCGCTTGTTCACATCGCTGATCCTCGATCAGGGTGTAACGATCGTCACCACCTCCAACCGCGCTCCATGCGAGCTTTACAAGGACGGGCTCAACCGCGAGCATTTCCTGCCCTTCATCGCGCTGATCGAACGCGAACTCGATGTGCTGCCCTTGAACGGCCCGGTCGATTACCGGCTCCAGCGCCTGGCCGGCATGGACACCTGGCATGTGCCGCTGGGCGACGGT
>JAHFPT010000105.1 GCA_023266625.1 Novosphingobium sp.
TGATAACGCTTGTCGAGAAACTTCGGCCAGGCCTCGGGCGGCATCTGCGCATGGCCATCTACCGAGACAATTGTGAGCTTTTCCATGTCCATCTCCATAGCAATCCGTTCCTCGGAGATTTCATAACCGTCTCCGATGCGGGAACGCTCTAGCATAAGTGTACATTGATGTCCACTTATTTCATGCAGCCATGCACATTTCCAGATGACGACAGCCTCTGGCAGGGAAAACGTGGGCGGAGCAGTCTTGCCGGGCTGGTCGGAAACTGGCGGCCCCTGAGTGACGCCCGAGGCTGCCGCTAGGCAAACAATTGAGGGAGAAGCGTCATGAGCGAACCAACCAGGTCGAGGCCGCCAATTCCTTACTCTGCGATGTCGAACGGTAGCTCCGTCACATTATCTTGCACACGTCGCCAATTTATATCTAACATAGTTTGCTTATTGTCCTTATGGCCGTATAATTCGAGGAACGCGAGGTGCCCGCAAAAACACGGAGTAGCGTTGGGGATCAAGAGGAGCGCCATGCAAGCATTTCATTCCAAGGGCGTCACACAAATCCGCAAGATCCACCGTGCTGACATGCTGTCCCCGGATGCGCTTTCGTTTGCGTTGTCGAGCCAGGAATGGGCAGCCATCCAGCAGTCGATGGAAACCTTCATCGATGGTGCCTCAGGTCAGCCACTGTTGATATCAGCCTCCAGAAGTCGCGAACGCCTTGCGCTGCTTGGAGCGTAACGCCTTGAATGGAGATCGATACGTGCCTTCACTAATGGATCCTGTGCGCTTCGGTGCGCTTGACCTCCCTAATCGTATCGTCATGGCACCGCTGACCCGCGCGCGTGCCACGATCGACCATGTCCCGACACCGCTGATGGCGCAATACTATGCCCAGCGGGCCGGTGCCGGCCTGATCGTATCGGAAGCCATCGGCATTTCGCACCAGGGACTGGGATGGCCAAAGGCCGCTGGCCTGTGGACCGATCGGCAAGTTGCAGGATGGACGGACGTGACCGATCGTGTCCATGCGGCAGGCGGGCGGATCGTCGCCCAGCTCTGGCACATGGGGCGCACCGTCCATCCCGATTACCTGGATGGCGAGGCCCCTGTTTCCTCCTCTGCGACGACGGCTCCGGGCAAGGCCTATACCAATCTTGGCAAGAAGCCGTACGAAGCTGCTCGTGCCCTCGATGAAGCCGAGATACCGGGAGTCGTGCAGCAATATGAAGTGGCGGCCGCCAACGCCATGGCAGCAGGGTTCGATGGCGTCCAGATCCATGCGGGCAATGGCTACCTTCTGGACCAGTTCCTGCGTGACGGGACCAACCATCGTACCGACGCTTATGGCGGCAGCATCGAAAACCGCATCCGGCTTTTGCATGAAGTCGTCGCAGCAGTTGCCCGGGTCGTCGGGGAGGATCGCGTATCTGTGCGCATATCGCCCAACGGCGATAGTCAGGGGGTCAACGATCGCGATCCAGAAACATTGTTCGTCGCCGTCGCGCGTCGGCTTGCCGAACTGGACATCGCTTTCCTCGATATCCGCGAGCCCGACTTCGACGGGACTTTCGGCAAGGCCGACCGTCCTGCCCTGGCCCCGGCCATTCGCACAGCCTTCGGTGGCAATGTCGTCCTCAATTCTGACTACGATCCGACGCGAGCGCGCGATGCCGTATCCTCCGGCGCAGCCGACGCCATAGCGTTCGGTCGCCTGTTCATCGCAAATCCCGATCTTCCCGCCCGCATTGCCGCAACCCTGCCACTAGCCGCGGCTGATCCGGCAATGTGGTACGCTGGCGAAGAACGTGGATATACCGATTATCCGTCGGCTTCCTGATGTTTGCAAATACCGCACAGTTGCTATAACCTTACGTTGTCAGATATGTGGCCAGCCGTCTTGGTCTGACGCAAATCGCCGGTTGAACCGATACGCGGGATCGATCCCCACCGAGGAGAGCCATGTCGCTGAAACAGATCTTGGAACCGATCACCATCAACAAGCTGGAGATCAGGAACCGTATCGTGCGCCCATCACACGGTACGAGCTATTGCCGCGGCGCGATCAACGAAACACTTATCGCCTATCACGAAGAGCGGGCGCGATCAGGTGTCGGGCTCAACATTCTTGAAGCCACGCGCGTCCACCCATCGACCGCATCCCATGGGATCAATGCCGAAGATGATTCGGTCATCGCCGGGTTCTCCGCCTTGGCAAAAGCGTGCCAGCCGCATGGAATGGCCACATTCGTCCAATTGTGGCATGGCGGCCACCGCTGGGCACCATCGACCGGTGGGGCAGGCCTTTCAGCCTCCGATGTCCCATGCCCGCAAGGCGCGGTCCCGGTTCCCTTCGCGATGACGACGCAGCAGATCGCCGAGATCGTGGAAGCGTTTGCCGCGGCGGCGTTGCGGGTCAAGGCCAGCGGGCTTGAAGGGATCGAGCTTCACTTCGGCCACGGCTACCTGTTCTCGCAGTTCTTCAATCCCCTAACCAATCGGCGCGACGATGATTATGGTGGCAGCCTGGAAAACCGGATGCGCTTTGCCCGCGAGACATTCGTGGCCGTGCGGGACCGTGTCGGACAAGACTACCCGGTCGGTTTCCGCCTTTCTGACACGCACCTGGAAGGAGGTTTGACGCCCGAGGAAGGTGGCGCGATCGTCAAGCAACTGTGCGACGATGGCCTAACCGATTTCGTGAGCGGATCGATGGGCAGCCCCTATGACATTTCCAGTATGCTGGCATGTATGGACAAGTCGGCAGGCTGGATGCTGGAATCGGCATTGCCGATCCTGCGTCATGCCAATGTGCCGACGATGGTGTGCGGTCGTTACCGCACGCTGGAAGAAGGCAACCAGGTGATAAAGGACGGTCACGCCGATATGGTCGGCTTCACCCGCGCCATGATCGCCGAACCCGATCTTGTTGCCAAGACCATTCGCGGCGATGCCGAACGGGTGCGCCCATGCATCGCCTGCAATCAGGGATGCGTGGCAGGTATCCGCAGTTCGCTTCAGCGGATGCTCTGCACCGTCAATCCGACCGTAGGTTTCGAGGAGACAATGGCCGAGCGGTTGATCGTGAGGACGAACCAACCGCAGAGGATCGTCATTGTCGGAGGCGGCCCCGCTGGCATGGAAGCAGCGCGCCTCGCAGCCCTGCACGGCCATGATGTCGTCCTGTTCGAAGCGCAAGCGAACCTTGGCGGCGCGATAAATATTGCCAAGCGTGCGCCCAAGCTGGCAACCATCGGTGACATCACCTACTGGCTGGAACAGGAAGTCTACCTGCTGGGCGTCGATGTGCGCTTGTCCACTTATGCGGACGAAAGCGATATCCTGGCAGAAAAACCCGATGTCGTGATTGTAGCAACTGGCTCCCTGCCCCGCATGGACGGCCTGCAGATCGCGCTGCCCACCCAACCCATCCCGGGGTACGACCGTCGGCATGTGCTGTCCTCGCACGATGTGCTGTTCATGCCTCCCCAGACGTTGGGCAAGAGCGCGGTCGTGCTCGACGATGTCGGCCATTACGAGGCGATCGGTGTGGCGGAATACCTCGTCGAAGCTGGGTTGAAGGTCACATACGTAACCCGTCACTCCTCCTTTGCGCCATTGATCGAACAAACCTTGCGCACCGGCCCTGCCTTGTCGCGCCTGCGCCGGGGTGACTTTTCTCTGCAAGTGGGCGGCAAGATAGTATCCATTGACGAAAGCACTTGCGAGATCGGCTACATTGATGGCCCAGGCACGCATACCGTCCCGGCCGATACGGTGGTTCTGGTCACCTATAATCGGGCAATGACCGATGTTTATCGTGCGCTCGGTGGCGGTACGAACGACCCCCGGCCTTATGTGCTGAAGCAGATCGGAGATGCAGAAGCCCCCCGCGATCTCCTGATTGCCATGCGCGAAGGCAATCTTGCCGGACGGATCAAGGAGCGCGCGAATGTTTGATGACAAGGTTGCCGTCGTCACCGGCGGAGCGACAGGTATCGGCGCTGCCACCGCGACGCTGCTTGCAGAGCGCGGCGCGCACGTCGTCGTCGCCGGGATTCAGCCGCTCGCCACACTAGAGGCATTTTGCGCAAAGCTGAGGGAGCTTGGGGGCAAAGCAAGCGCCGTCCAGTGCGATGTGGCCGACACGGCTAGTGTCGACACCCTGTTTGCCCAAGTCGAAGAGACTCACGGTCGGCTCGACGTGCTGGTGAACAGCGCAGGCGTTTCGTTTCTTGTCGAACTGGAGCGGATGGATCGAGCCGACATTGTAAAATGCATCAATGTCAATCTGCTGGGTCCGATACTGACCACCCGGGCGGCCCTGCCGCTAATGCGGGCAAGCGGCGGTGGGGCAATCGTCAACATTGCGTCCGGTGCTTCCATTCTCGGCGTGGAAGGCATGGCGGTCTATGCTGCGACAAAGGCTGGCCTAGCCCAGTTCACCCGCACGCTGGCGCCGGAGCTGCGGGGATCGGGCATCCGCGTTAATTGCGTGGGGCCCGGATCGACCCGCACCGAAATGCTGGGCTATACAAGCGAAGTCCTGACCGCCGATCAGGAGGCCGCGTTGGCCCGGCGGCGTGAAAACTCATCCAGCCCTTATGGCAACGCGCTCATCGAACCACACGATATCGCGCAAGTAATCTTGTTCGCGGCTTCTGATGCATCGCGGGCGATGCAGGGCAGTTTCCTGCTGGCCGACGATGGGGTCACCTCGTCTATCCGGCCTCCGGCCCGATAGACGCCGCTGATAATGCCCATGTACACGTTCGCCATCGAATCAATCCGCTGCCTGCAATGCAGATGGTGGCGGAAAGTCGCCTGCCTGTCCCACGCTCGAGGGCAGCACCTTGCCCATCACGCCTTGCAGCCAACCATTGACTTCGATTGCGCGATCCAAGGCAACACCATGCCCGATGCCCGAATGGTCGAGCAGGTAGACGAGATCCTCCGTAGCGATATTGCCTAACGCACCCGGAGCGAACGGGCAGCCTCCAAGCCCACCGATCGAGCTGTCCAATATGCCGACGCCAGCTTGGACGGCGGCCCACGCATTGGCAATTCCTGTTCCCCTAGTATTGTGGAAATGTGCGCGCAGCCTGATTTCTTGGGGAAGGACCTCACGCAATCGGCCAAACAGATCGCCTACCTGTGCTGGCACTGCCATGCCCAGCGTATCGGCAAGCGAAATTTCGGCTAGCCCCGCTTCGGCCAAGCGTTGCGCAATCGCGATCACGCGGCCGGGGTCCACCCGGCCTTCGAATGGGCAACCGAAGGCCACGGCAATCGTCACTTGCGGCACCAGACCCTCTCGCCGTGCCAACGCCAGCATCGCGACGTTCTCGGCGACTGATTCATCACTGGTCTGGCCTTGGTTTGCCTTTCCGAAGCTGTCGCTTGCGATCGTCACGCATCCGGCTTCATCTACGCCGCGCTTGTTCCCATCGCGCGAACGAGCCGCGCGTTCAACGCCCTTCAGGTTGAGGCAGAGGCCAATATAGCTGACATCGGGCCGATCAGGGAGCGCGGCGATGACGGCATCTCCATCCGCCATCTGCGGGACGCGCTTCGGATTGACGAAACTGGCCACCTCCAGGCGTCGTGCTCCGGCGTCGATCATGTGGTTGATCAGTGCAATCTTGTCCGCTGTCGAGACCAACATCTTTTCGTTCTGGAGTCCGTCGCGTGCGCTGACTTCGACGATCTGGACGGATTCAAGCATTGGTCGTTCCCTCGGATATGCATGGCATTGTGTTCGGTGCGGTTATCCCCGGTTGGTCGAGGCGCGCTTCGTCCAGCCATGGAGCAATATCGCGAACCCGCATCTCATGGGCGTTCACTTCGTCCACATGTCGCAGTGCCAAGGCAATGTCGTCTGCCCCATCGAGCATTCGCTGGCGTCGCTGTTCGTCGATATCGAACGGGATCGTTCCCCCGGCGGTCAAGATCACCTGTCGCTCAAGATCGACCGTCAGCTCGGCATCTCCCGGTTCGGATGTCAGTTCAAGCAACCGCGCGATCTCGGCTGGCGGCAGCACGATGGGCAAAATGCCGTTTTTGAAGCAGTTGCCGTAGAAGATATCGGCAAAGCTTTCAGCGATGACGCACCTGATACCGAAGTCCAGCAAGGCCCACGGCGCATGTTCGCGGCTCGACCCGCAACCGAAGTTAGCGAGCACGACCAGGATGCGCGCATCCCGCCACGGCGACCGGTTCATGATGAAATCCGGCCGTTCCTTGCCCTCGGGTGTGAACCGGGCGGAATAGAACAGGCCTTGACCGAGACCTTTACGCGAAACCGTCTTCATGAACCGCGCTGCAAGGATCATGTCCGTATCGATGTTGCCCACAGGCAGGGGAGCGGCAATCCCGGTGATCGTGCGAAAGGGTTCCATCACTGCATCTCCCGCACATCGACGAGTCGGCCCGCAATCGCTGCTGCGGCTGCCATCGCGGGCGACATCAGATGCGTTCGCCCCCCCGGCCCCTGTCGCCCCTCAAAATTACGATTCGACGTCGACGCGCAGCGTTCGCCCGGCGCCAGCCTGTCCGGATTCAAGCCAAGACACATGGAACATCCGGCATCGCGCCAATCGAACCCGGCGGCCCGAAATATCGCATCCAGCCCTTCTGCTTCGGCCTGAGCCTTGACTTCCGCAGAGCCGGGCACGACCAGCGCACGCACATGATCGGCCACCTTGCGCCCTTCCGCGATCTTCGCCGCCGCGCGCAGATCCTCGATCCGGCTGTTCGTGCAACTGCCGATGAACGCAACGTCTATCGGCAACCCGGCAAGCTTCTGACCAGGCTCCAGCCCCATATAGGCCAGCATCTTTTCGGCCTGGGCACGACGTGCCGGATCGGCAATATTCGCAGGATCGGCGGCCCGGCCTGCGATTGTCGTCACGGCCTCCGGGCTGGTTCCCCACGTGACCATCGGGGCGATCGCGGCAGCGTCGATTTCAAGTTCGCGGTCATAGGTAGCCCCAGGATCGGTTGCCAAAAGCCGCCATTGCTCAACCGCACGGTCGAAATCCTCTCCAGCAGGCGCGCACGGGCGGCCCCTTAGCCAGTCGAAGGTTTTCTCGTCCGGAGCTACCATCCCGGCGCGCGCGCCAGCCTCGATCGCCATGTTGCACAGCGTCATGCGCCCCGCCATGTCCATCGCCCGCACCGTGCTGCCTGCATATTCGATGACATAGCTGGTCGCTCCAGCAGTCCCGATCTGTCCGATGATAGCAAGGATCACGTCCTTCGGCGTCACCCCGGTGCCAAGCTCGCCATCGATGCGGATTAGCAGGTTACGTGAAGGCTTCTGCACCAGCGTCTGCGTCGCAAGCACGTGTTCGGCTTCCGACGTCCCGATACCGAACGCCAGCGCGCCGAACGCTCCATGCGTAGACGTATGGCTATCCCCGCAAACGATCGTCGCGCCCGGCAGCGTGAGCCCCAGCTCGGGGCCGACGACATGGACGATACCGTGCCGCGGTCCGGTCAAATCGGCATATGCGATGCCGAACTCGCGAACGTTTTTCTCCAGCTGGCCGACCTGCATCCGGCTGTCGGGATCATCGATCGCGGCAAGGCCACCGGCACGATTGTGCGTGGGCACATTGTGATCGGCAACGGCAAAGGTCAGGTCCGGACGGCGCACACCGCGTCCGGCTTCGCGCAATCCGTCGAATGCCTGCGGACTGGTCACTTCGTACAACAAATGCCTGTCGATATAGAGCAGCCATTCATCACTTCCCAGGCAAGTGACGGCATGGGCATCCCATATCTTGCGATAGAGCGTTTTTGGTTCGTCTGCCATGGTCAGATCACGCCCTCGTTGCGCAATTTTGCAATTTCTCCGTCGCCAAGACCCAGAAGCTCACTCAGCACGGCGTCAGTATGCTCGCCAAGCGCGGGGCCCGCCCAGCGGACCTCGTCGGTCGCGCCCTCGACTTTGGGCACTACACCGGCCTGAAGCACAGCCCGGCCAAGATGGCGGTCCGGAACTTCGCGCACCATGGCGCGGTCGCGATATTGCGGGTCAGCCGCGATTTCCGCTGCCGTGAAGACTTTCGTGCCCGGAATATCGGCCTTGGCCAGCAATGCTTCGACTTGCTCGACGGAATACTGCCTCGTCCAGTCGCCGATGATCGCGTCCAATTGCCGGACGTTGGACACACGCTCCTGGTTCCCGCGATAGCCGGGCGCGCCAATCAGTTGGCTGCACCCGATCAGGTTCATCAACCGAGCGAACAACGGTTCCGAATTCGCGGCAATAAGGATCCACCCACCGTCCGCAGTGGGATAGGCGTTAGTCGGCGCGGCGGTCGCTATTCCGCCTCCGGTGGGCTGCTTGATCGTGCCCAGTTCACCGTACTCGGGCAACATCCCTTCCATGAGGCTGAGAATGCTTTCGGTCAGCGCAACGTCCAGCGTCCGGCCTACGCCGTCGCCGCCTTGACGGTCCCGCTGCCACAATGCTCCCATTACCCCAAGCGCGGCATAAAGCCCCGCCACCGAATCGCCTATGCTCACACCGACGCGGACCGGTGGCAGATTGCTCGTCCCCGGTGAATTGTCGGTCAGATACCGCAAGCCGCCGATCGCCTCGCCGATAACGCCGAAGGCTGCGCGATCGCGATAAGGACCGGTCTGACCGTAACCGGAGATATGCGCGATCACCAGATCAGGCCGGGACTGGCGCAGGGTTTCGGGCGAGAACCCCAACTTGGCCAGTTGCCCCGGCCTGAAATTCTCGATCAGGGCGTCCGATTTGCTCGCTAGGCCAAGCAGGATCCCACGCGCCGAAGGATGCTTCAGGTTGAGCGTGACACTGCGCTTGTTTCGCCCATGCATCGACCACCATAGCGAACGCCCATCGACCTTTTCGCCCCACTCCCGCGCCGGATCGCCGTCGAGCGCCTCGATCTTGATGACATCTGCACCAAGGTCGCCCAGGATCCGCGTGGCGAACGGTGCCGCCACGAAATGACCCACTTCCAGTATTCTCAAGCCCGCCAGCATCTGCTGCACATCATTCTCCTACGTTAAAAAACGATGTAAGGTATAATGCCCGGACACGACAAGGCATTGATTGTGCCTTGCGGTCAATATATGCCATGCTAGCGGGACACAAGGCATTGCAATCAAAAACTATCGATGTTAGCCTAATTTCATGCGATTATGGGAGGCTTGATGAATTTCGGCACTTGGGACTGGGTTGCGCATTATGCTTCGACGCAGCCGAATGCGCCCGCATTGCGTAACCTCGAAAACGGCGAGACCCGCACTTGGCGCGAGCTGGACGAGCGGGTCGGCAAGATCGCCCATCTCCTGCTCAACGAATGGGCACTCAAACCCGGCAGCCGAATCGCCAACTTGTCAAATGGCGATCTTCGCCATTTCGACATGCAGTTCGCCTGCATCCGGGCCGGCATGATCTGGGTGCCGCTCAATTTCCGCCAGACGGTGCTGGAACTGTCGGCCCTGTGCCGCAACCTGATGCCCGCCGTAATGCTGGCAGATGCGGCATGGAGCGACGCAGCCGCAGGCGTGGTCGCGGAAGCCGACATTCCGAGATCGCTCCTGTGGGGCCAAGGCGAGGCGTTCGATATCGCGATTGAGGCCGCGCCCTGCTTGTCTGCGTGCGACCACATGATCGATCCCCATGTTCCCATGCAGATCCTGTTCACTTCTGGCACGACCGGGGAACCCAAGGCGGTAGCCTACACGTTGTCGGGCCTCACATTTCAGGTTCTCAACCAGCTTGAATTCTGCGCCACCCAGGCCGCCGACAATCATATCTATGTGCCAATCCCGCTGTTTCATGCCGGCGGGCTGCACGCCTTTGCAAACCCGATATTGTTTGCGGGCGGGCAAGTGACCGTATCGACGCGCTTTGTCCCGGAAACGGCCGTCAGCTTCGTTGGCGATCCTGCCAACCACGTCACCCATCTGTCGCTGGTGCCAGTGATGTATCAGATGATGGCCGAATGCGCCGCATTTCCAGACGCCGATTTTTCCCAAGTGCAGCGCTTCTCCTGTGCCGGCGGCAGGCTGACGCAGAGTCTGCTTGATGCCTATGGGAAAAAGGGTGTGAGTTTCATGACCCAATATGGCGGGACGGAAACCGGTCCAACTGTCACGTCCATGAATCCTTCACGGATCGACAAGATCGTGGCAGGTTCATGCGGGCAAAAGGCTAGATTCATCGATGTCAAGCTCGTCGATGATGCAGGCGAGGACGTGCCGGCGGGCGAGCCGGGCGAGGTCTGGGTGCGTGGCCCATCGATAACGGCAGGCTATATGATCGGAGGCGAACTGCAACCCGTCGATGGGTGGCTTAAGACTGGCGACATCGCTATCTGCGACGATGAGGGCTTCTTCTTCATCGTAGACCGAGTGAAGGATATGTACAAATCAGGCGGCGAGAATGTCTTTCCTGCCGAAGTGGAACGAGTCCTCGGCGAACACCCGGCAGTCGCCGAGGTGGCGGTCATCGGCGTTGCCGATGACCGTTGGGGCGAAGTGGGACTGGCAGTCGCTATCGCCCGGCCAGGCAGCACCCTATCGCTGGAAGACCTGCGCGCGCACTGCGATGGCAAGATCGCGCGTTTCAAGCAGCCACACCATCTAATGCTGGTCGATGCCTTGCCCCGCAATGTGACGGGCAAGATCAGCAAGCAGGAACTGCGCGTGCAGTTCGCCGGCAGCAAGAGCGCCTGAGAAGGACTATATTTATATGGAAGCCGTTTCCTATCGCCGTACGCCTTATCTAATCGCCTTTCAGGAAGAGCGGGTGCGCAAGGACGTTTATGGCTCTATCGACAACACCGTAATATTGCAGTCCCAACTGCTGAGGGGTGACGGACCGTCCGACACTGTCATCATTGCGATGCATCCGATTGGCGCTCCGGCCTATTTGCCCATTTTCCCTCAGCTTGCGCGAATGGGCCATCACATCATCGCCTGTGCTTCACGCTATTCCAATGGCGATGCGGCGCTTGAAATGGAAAATGTCGTTCTGGACTTGGCGGCCTGTGTGCGGGATGCCCGCGAAAGGTTGGGCTACAAGAATATCGTCATGATGGGCTGGAGCGGTGGCGGGTCGCTAATGGCGGGCTATCAGGCGGAAGCTGAAAACCCAGTCATTCAGACGACAGCCGCAGGTGAAGAAACGCCGCTCGCTGGGAAGGAATTGATTGCGGGCGACGCGCTTATCCTGGTTGCCTCCCATCGTAGCCGGCACATGCTGTTGACCGGGCAGATCGATGCATCGATCACGGACGAAAGCCAACCCGAATGCCGAAACCCGTCGCTGAACCTTTACGATCCTGCCAACCCCGCACAGCCGCCCTACTCCCTCGCATTCCTGGAAACCTACCGTGCCGCACAAATTGCGCGCAACCGGCGCATCAGCGCCTGGGCGCGCGACAAGCTGACAAAATTAAAGGCATCGGGACGCGAACACGCAGAGTTCTGTTTTACTGTCCATGGCACAATGGCGGATCCCCGCTGGATAGATCCGACGGTCGACCCCAACCAGCGACGGCCCAATTGGACGTATCTTGGCGATCCGCGCATCGTCAACGACAGCGCCGTGGCACTTGGCCGCTTCTCGTCATTACGCGGTTGGTTGTCGCAGTGGAGCTACGACGATGCCCAGTTCGATTCGGTCGTAGCAGGGCCGCGCATCGCGGTACCCAGCATGGTAATAACCGCTGCGGCTGACGATGCATGTCCGCCCGAACATACAGATGCCATGTTCAATGCCCTTGGTTCAGCCGATAAGCAGGCGCTGGTCATCGATCGGGCGAACCATTATTTCAGTGGGTCGTTGGGGAAGGGCCAGTTGAGCGAAGTGGGCAACGCCCTGTCGACATGGCTCGGCGACAGAGGCTATTCTAACGATGCGGTTCGCCGAACCTTACATTCACGCTGAAGTCTCGATAATTTTGGGTTGGTGGAGACCAATATACGTGCGGCTTGTCCAATACTGTAAGATTTCCCGCGAATTTCGCTACCATTTTGCCCGGCGGGCCGTTACCCCCGCCCACGAATGATGGAGATTTCATGGGCCGCCCTCGCAAACCGCTGATTTCACGCCGCCGCACCCTGCAAGCAGCCTTGAACATCATCGATGAAGAAGGGCTCGGCGCACTCAGCATCCGGCGCCTTGGCCATGAGCTGAACGTTCAGGGCATCTCGCTCTACCATCACTTCACCAACAAGGACGCAATCCTGACCGGTGTGTGCGAACTGGCGCTCGAAAAGGTCGCCACGCCCGATCGGACAGAGGTCGACTGGCGCGAATGGCTGCTCGGCAACGCAATCGAGCTGCGCAGGGCGTTGCTTGCGCATCCCAACCTGCTGCCAGCGTTGATCAACTTTCGCCCGCTCCGCATTGGCATGGCCGAGCAGAATGCATCGGCCGGCCTGCTCGCCGTTCAGGGTGTCCCGCCCCAGGCCATCATGCCGCTGCTGGAGGGATTGGGTGAACTTGCGTTCGGCAGCGTGTGCTACAACTCGATCCTTGATGCACCCGAACTGAGTGAAAGTTGGCGGGACGAGCACCCCTTCCTCTACCACCTTTCCAAGAACCCGCGAATCGACATGGACGCATTGTTCGAGGCAAAAGCTCGGGCCCTGCTTAACGGCATGATCGAAGCCCTGGACATTCCCATACCGCCCAGCAAATAGGGCGCTGCTAGGCCACGGGCTCCCCGATGGTGACATACCCACCGTCGACGTAGACAAGCGGATTCACATCTCCATGCACCGTTGCATCGACGACGAGACCAATGAAGATGCTGTGCGTGCCGTAGTCCACGATCCTCTCGCATTCGCACTCGAAAGACGCTTGGGCACCCGCCAGCCAAGGCACCCCGGTCGCCGAGTTTTTCCACGTCCCAAGCTCGAAACGCGCCTCGCCTTTGCGGGCACCGCTGCACGCGCGAGATACGTCCATTTGTCCCGTTTCCAGGATATTGACGCAGAATGATGCGCCTGTTGCCAGAACAGGATGAAGCGATGCAGACCGGTTGACGCAGATCAGCAGCGATGGCGGGTCCATGCTGAGTTCGCTCACTGCAGTGGCGGCCATCGCGTGCCGCTGACCGTCCCGCACTGTGGTAATCACGACCACCGCCTTCGCCAGCCGCCGCAATCCATTACGCATGTTCGCAGCCAGATCGATGTCAGTCGCTTCCATTTCTGCACCCCGATTATTCAAACGATCCACGTTTACGCCGACAATTCGCCGTAAACCGCCATGCCGACGATGGGGCGACAGCCGGCGATCTTGATGCCAAAACCTTCCAGGGCCGCCATTGTCCGGGGGGAATTGGTAAGCAGCATCGCGCTTTGTAAGCCTAGGGCGCTAAGGATCTGCGCGCCCACGCCATAATCGCGCAGCGCATCCAGTCGTTGCGAAACACCTTCGCTGGCCTTGGCAACGACGAACCGTTCGAGCTGGTTGTCGATCTGGCGGGTGAGCATCACGATGACGCCCTGGCCCTCTCGCCCGATTTCGACCATTGCGCTTTGCAGAAGCCCTTCGCGGTCCTCCCCACCACCGAATATATCGGCAAAGGCGTCTAGCACGTGCATTCGAACCAGAGTCGTGCCTTGCGGATCGATCTCGCCCTTCACCAGCGCCATTATCTCGGCATTGACGACCGTATTACGGAACGCATGGACAACCCAGTCTCCACCAAATCGGCTATTTAGCCGTGCGGATCCAACCCTGCGCAGATTGTGATCATGGCGTAGGCGATAGGCAATCAGGTCCCGTATGGTGCCAACTTTCAGGCCGTGCCTTTCGGCAAAAGGCAGCAAGTCGACCAACCGTGCCATGCCGCCGCGATCATTCATGATCGCGCAAGTCACGCCTGATGCATTGAGCCCGGCAAGGCGCGCGATATCGACAACGGCCTCCGCATGGCCAGGTGTCACAAGCACGCCTCCGTCCTGGACGGCTACCGGAAAGACATGACCCGGTTTCACGATGTCGCTTGCGCCTCGCGCGCCGTCGATCGCCACGGCGATTGTTCGCGCCCGGTCCTGTGCCGATATTCCGGTCGTCACGCCTTCGCGAGCTTCGATCGAAACGGTGAATGCCGTGGTGGCCTTGGCCCCACGCACCGCCTGAAGGTCGATGCCCAGTGTAGCTGTCCTCTCCCGGGTCAGCGCAAGGCAGACAAGGCCGCGCCCTTCCCGTGCCATGAAATTGATCGCATCGGGTGTCGCCATCTGCGCGGGGACGGCGAGGACCCCAAGATTGTCCGGCTCCTCGTCGTCGACGATGAGAAACATGCGGCCGTTCCGGGCTTCGTCGATGACCTCTTCTGCTCGCGCAAGCATCTCAGGCTCCTTCTCTCGTTCCATTTATCTTATGTTGTATGATAAATGGAATTTGGCTGACTATCAAGTCTGATCTTCCCGCAGACCGGGCTAATCCGCAAATTTCACACTCAGCTGAACAGGAAGTCCTTGCGCCCACAGGGCGAAGAGATTAGTTACGTAAAAACAACGTTTGATTATTTCGCAACGCTGGCGCATGGAACGCGGCGGGCAGGAGAGAAGGTGCTGCGATGATATGTGTAACCTATATCGAGGCTGACGGGACCAGCCACGACGTCCATGTGGACGCGGGGATAAGCGTCATGGAGGCGGCTGTGCGCAACAACATCTCCGCGATCGAAGGCGAATGCGGTGGCGCCGCTGCATGTGCCACGTGCCACGTCTATATACCTGCTGAATGGCAGGCTTTGACGGGCTCGGCGTCCGAAGACGAACTGGCCATGCTGGAATTCGGCGAAGGAGTCGACGAACGCAGCCGCCTCGGCTGCCAGATCACGATCACCCAAGAAATGAATGGCATGACAGTGCTTACGCCTGTCACCCAGCGTTAAGGGAACAGCCAAATGTCCGCACGGAAATTCACGCAAATAAGGTTCAATCACTACGATCCCGAGATCATGCAGGACCCATACGCCGTCTTTGCCGAAGTGCGGTCGAAATGTCCGCTTGGTCATTCCGATGAATTGGGTGGGTTCTTTTTCCCCACGACATATGAAGGTGTAAAGCGAGCGTTCTCGGATTTCCGCACGTTCACATCCACCGATGGCACGGGCCTGCCCCGTCAGCCACTACCTCTACTTCCTGTCGATCTCGATCCGCCCGTACACACCGCATGGCGGCGCACCCTGAACCGGTTCTTCACGGTCGAGGCTGCCGAGGCCGATCGGGAGCGCATCCAGCAAGTCGCCGACACATTGATAGATGCATTCATCGAGCGCGGATACGCGGACGCGGTGAACGAACTCACACGACCGTTCCTGGCGATGTCAATGCTGCCAGTCATCGGTGTACCGCTTGAAGACCGGGTCGAACTTGGCAACAAGCTGCTCTGGCTTGTTCATAACCGCGTGGTCGATCCTGAGGGCGGAATGAAGGTCTATAACGAGATCGGCGTGTATCTCACCGAGCTCGCCGCAAAACGAAGGCTCGCCGAGCAGCGTGACGATCTGCTGCAGTGCCTGATCACGCAAGACTTCGGCGGACAGAAGCTTGACGATGGCCAAGTCTACCAAGTGCTTCTGCTGACCCTTTTCGGCGCTCTGGATTCGACCAGTTCGGCCATGAGCGGGTCGTTACTCCACCTCGCTCGTCATCCCGAAGACAAAGCAAGGCTTGTTAAGGGCGAGGTCGAATGGCCAGTCGCGCTGGACGAATTTATCCGCTTCACCACCCCGATCCAGGCGCTCCGCCGGATGGCAACGAAGGAAGTCGAGATTGACGGCGGCACGCTTTATCCCGGTGACCAGCTGCTCGCCCTGAACGGGGCAGCCAATCGCGATCCGGCAAAGTTCCCGGAACCCGAGAAGTGCATACTTGGTCGCGATGCCACCGATCACATGTCGTTTGGCAGCGGTGCCCACGTTTGCATCGGGCGTCACTTCGCCCGGCTGATGCTCGGTACTTGCCTGAAGACAATGCTGGCCCGGGCGTATGACTTTACAGTCGAGGACGGTTTCCAACCTGAATACACGCCCAGCGAGGCGCGTGCGATCAAGAGCCTGCCGATCCGTTTCACACCTGGTAATCGCGTACATGCGGTCTGACGCATTACCGCCTGACTCGGCAAGCGTCGTCTGGCAACAATGACCCCCGGGAGCCTAGCGTCTTCCGGCGTCTTCCTCTTCAATCGCCGTCGGTCGCCAGCGGATTGAGCCGATAGAGCGGATCGTCCGGCTTTACCCCACCCCGGTTGGGCAGGTTGGCGTAGCGGCCGTGGTCCCAAACAGAACTGCTGGCGCCTTCGCGGTACCAGTCGATGACGACCGTGCGCGCGGCAATCCGCCACTCGCCGCCCTCTTCTTCACGGTATTCGAACCGATCAACATAGCGACCCCCAACTGTGCGCTCCACCCGACCTGCATCGTCACCGGTGCCGGGCAAGTCGTGCAACGCCGAAAAATAGCATTCGCAGTATGCCTCGTGCGTGGTGGCAAACTCGATCAGCACATTGGTCACCATATGTGATGTCACGACATCGTTCAGGAAAGGAATGCTGTAGGTGATGAATTCGCCCACCGTGCCGCGCATGACGGCATGGTCGTCTACCGCGTCAGGCCAATAGACCCGGCGCAATAGCGCAAAATCGCGACGGTCCAGTGCCCGGCAATAGCGATGGAGCACATCTGCGATCGCCTGCCTGTCGATCAGGGCCCGTATCGCAGATGGGCAGGTCTGATCGCGCATCCCGGTCAACGCCTCAGTGTCGCTGGCGGATCATGTCGGCCGCCTTTTCACCAATCATGATCGTAGGCGCATTGGTGTTGCTGCTCGTCGTGGTGGGCATGACCGAGGCATCGACCACGCGCAGCCCGTCAATGCCGTTCAGCCGCAGCTGCGGATCGACGACAGCCGCAGCGTCCGAGCCCATCCGGCAAGTGCCAACAGGGTGCCAGGTCAGCCCGATGTTGTTGCGGATGAAGTCCACCCAGCCTGCATCCTCGGTCGGGATCGCCGATGGCCAACGATCGCCGATGACGATCTTGCTCATCGCTTCACTCTCAAGAATGCGCTGACACAGCTTGAGTCCGCCGATCAACGTGGCAAGATCGTCTGGATTTTCCGCCATGTGATGCCTAATCTTCGGCCGTCCGCCTTCACCCAGGATGATCTGACCGCGCTGACGCGGCTTGCACAACGAAGCGTTGATGCTGATCGCTGGTTCCTTGGGCATTGCGCCCAGTTTCGCCTCGGGATCGTCTGGCGTGGCCACGAACGCCATCGGCATGAAGTGGAGCTGCACATCCGGTTCGGAGAGGCCCTCGCTGGTTTTCGCCAGAGCCATCGCCTGCACGGCTGGCGCACTCATCGGCCCGGTGCGATTGTAGAAGAACTTGGCGATATGACGTACCATGTCGACCGGTCCGGTTTCGCTGTTCAAGGTCGGCACATTGACGAACTTGCTGATCCCCAGCCCCGTGTGCTCTTGAAGATTCTGCCCAACGCCCGGCGCATCGTGGACAACGTCTATCCCCCGGTCTCGCAGGTAAGCCGCTGG
>JAHFPT010000291.1 GCA_023266625.1 Novosphingobium sp.
GTAAAACCATGCGCGACATTACCAAACTCGGTGATCTGCCAATTTGCGCCCGCAGCGATCATTTCGAGGCACAGGCCTTCGGTTTCCTCGCGCGGACCATAGGGGTCCTGCGCCCCGCACCAGGCCACCACCTGGCCCTTGATGTCGCCGGGCTGCGCCGGGGCGTGGGTGGTGAGCAAGCCGTGGTAGCTCACCACCGCCTTCACATCGCGCCCGCTGCGCGCCAGTTCCATCACGCATTTGCCGCCGAAGCAGTAGCCTATCGCGGCAATCCGGGCCGCATCGACATCGGCGCGCGCGGCCACAGTATCGAACCACAGCGCAGTGCGGGAGCGCAGCCGCTCGGGCGCTTCCAGCAGCGCCCCGTAATAGGCCCCCGCCTTCTCCGGCGCGCTGAGATCGGCATCCTCGCCATACATATCCGTCGCCACTGCGAGATAGCCGAGCGCGGCCAGCTTGCGGGCAATATCCTGCACGATGTGGCGCAGCCCGAGCCCGCTATGCATCACCAGCAC
Organism: Novosphingobium sp.; assembly: GCA_023266625.1. Lineage (GTDB taxonomy): Bacteria > Pseudomonadota > Alphaproteobacteria > Sphingomonadales > Sphingomonadaceae > Novosphingobium. The sequence continues at coordinate 516 of JAHFPT010000291.1, forward strand.
GGCGGGGAACGGCCCCTGCCCCTCGGGAATGGCGGCATAGCCCTTGAGCCTCACGCCTTCGTGGTCACACGTAACTGGCTGTAGGTCGCTCAAGCGCTTTCCTCTCTCTTTTTGGACACTGTGCCGTGCCTCCAGACAAGTCTATCACCCTGATTCGACCGCGCAAGCCGCGATGCGTTTGGGGCTTGCCAGAGCGTTGAATGCGGATTAATGAAACGTATGGGTAGCCATTAATGGCCCGCGCGATCTGACGCGCCAAAAAAAGGAGTTGAGGCTGTGAACACTCTGACCGATCTGAGCAATCCGCCCTCAGCCGACACTGCCAAGGCCGATTCGGCCCCCTTCTTCATTCGCGGCAAACTCGTCGAGGGCAGCGACTCGATCCAGCGCTCGCGTGACCTTGGCGTCAACTTCGCCACGCCAAAACTCGACCTTGACGCCATTGTCCATCCGCGCACCGAGCTGCCGCCGCTGCTCAACGTCAAGACCTCCGAGATTATCGACTTTCTGGTCGAGGCCGGCCAGAGCATGGCCAGTGGCAAGAACCCCTATGTCGAAGCCTGCATCGACCGCATGGCCAAGGTCAGTCTGGCACCGCGCAAAATGGTCGAATTCCAAATGACCAATGCCAGCGAGTACCTCAACAAGCAGGTGCTCACCGAAGTCCTCGAGCAGAATTTCCCCAACCCCAAGGCGCTCGACGAATGGGTGCCGCATACCGATCACCAAGGCCGCCGCAGCTTCATCCGCGCCTATGCGCCGCGGCTGGTGCATGTCCTGCCAGGCAATTCGCCCGGCATGGGTATCCGTTCGATTGCCCAGTCGGCGCTGGTGAAATCGGTCAGCCTGTTCAAAATGCCCTCGGCAGATCCCTTCTCGACCGTCGCCTTCCTGCGCACTATGGCGGACATCGACGCCAATCACCCGGTCATCCAGTCGATGTCGGCGGTTTATTGGCGCGGCGGCGACGATGCGGTCGAACGGGTGCTCTACCGCCCGCAATATTTCGACAAGCTGGTCGCCTGGGGCGGCGGCGATGCGATCAACAATGTGATGAAATATATCGGACCCGGCTTCCAGCTGGTCTCTTTCGATCCCAAGACCTCGATCTCGATGGTCGGCAAGGAAGTCTTTGCCTCCGCCGAGACCATTGCCGAGGCCGCCGAGCTCAATGCCCGCGACGTCTCGATCCTGGGTCAGGAAGCCTGCGTCAGCAGCCGCTTCACCTTCCTCGAGGCCAGCCCCGAGGATGGCGACCGCTATGCCGGGGCGCTCGCCGAACGCCTGCGCATCGACCGCATGGACGAAGGCACGCCGCGGCCGCTCGATAGGGAACTCAAGGAGCAGATCGACGTGCTGCGGATGATGGACGACGACTACGGCGTCTTCGGCAAGAGCGACGGCCGCGGCATCGCCATCCGTTCTGACGAACCGGTCGATTTCCACCCGCTGCGCAAGACCAGCAATGTCGTCTGCGTGCCGAATCTGAAGGAAGCGATGAAATACGTCAATGTCGCCACGCAAACCGTCGGCGTCTATCCGTTCAATCGCATGCCCGAATTGCGCGATCACCTCGCCAGCGGCGGTGCCCAGCGCATCGTCCGCCTCGGCGAAGCCGGCCCCAGCGCCATCGGCAACCCGCACGACGCGATGTATCCGCTCCACCGCTTTGTCCACTGGATGGCGAATGAGGATGGCTGCGTCGGGGAGTAACCGCACAGCCTGTTACATATTTGTCTCAGATCAGACCTCATCTGACCGAAAATGCACCAGGCCCGCGCGGAAACTCGCGCGTATCTTGACGAACACGCTCTTCTCCGCGCAATAGCAGGCCAAATCCGGCAAGCGGACAGGAGAGGAATATTCATGACACCCAAGGTACAATTTCTGTGCGGCTGCGCCCTGCTGGCAGCGGCCGGGGCATTCGCTGCCCCGGCCTTCGCGCAAGACACCAACGCTGCGCAGGCGCGTTCGGTCGATTCCACCAATGAAGCGGACATCATCGTCACCGCCCGTCGTCGCAATGAAACCGCGCAGGAAACGCCAGTCGCGCTGACGGTGCTCAACGAAGCCCTGCTCGAGCGCTATGGCGTGAAAGGCATCGCCACCATTGCTCAGCTGACCCCGGGCCTGTTCACCGGCGAAACCTCAGGCTCGATGGGTGGCAGCATCTCACTACGCGGAGTCGGCTCGGGCGAGAGCATGGCCTTTATCGACCAGGCGGTTTCGGTCAACGTCGATGGCGTGCCGATCAGCTCCGCGCAAATCCTGCGCGCGGCGCAAATGGACCTCAAGCAGATCGAAGTGCTGCGCGGCCCGCAGGCGCTGTTCTTCGGCAAGAACAGCCCCGGCGGCATCATCTCCCTGACCACCGCCGATCCGGGCAACCGGCTCGAAGTGCTGGCGCGCGGCGGCTATGAGTTCAAGGCCGATGAATGGTATCTCGACGGAACCGTCTCCGCCCCGCTGGGCGAAACCGGCGGCGTGCGCCTTGCCGCGCATTATTCGAGTATGAAAGGCTACATCCGGGTAAATTCGCCTGTCTTGCCAGGCGTGACTCCGTCAGGCGTCAGCCGTTTCCCCAAACAGGATGAATTTTTCCTGCGCGGCACGGTGAACTTCGAGCCCTCCGACAGCTTCCGGGTCCGGCTCAAAGGCACATACACCGACACCAAAATGATAGGCAGCGCCTCGAATTTCAGCGATATCGTCGCTTGCCCCTATGGCGTTTCGCAGCGGCCAGGCGAAGGCAATCTTAACTGCGCCAACGACGGCGTCATCCTTACCTCGCAGCTCCCAGCCTCCTTCATGGCGCTCAGCCCCTTGCTCGAAAATCCAGATGGTTTCCGCAGCAACAAGCAGGTGCTGCTTTCCGGCCAGATCGACGCCAAGCTGACCGATCAGCTGACGCTGACTTCGGTCACCGGATATTACAACGTCAAGGAGCGCACCACTTCCAACGGCGGCTATGGTCCCTACAGTAACAACGGCTTTGCCGTGCGCTACAACAGCGATCAGGTTTCCGAAGAGCTGCGGCTTGCCTCGAAATTCGATGGGTCACTCAACTTCCTGCTCGGCGGCTTCTATGAATCGCGCAAGCTCTACACGCTGACCTATATCGCCGTGCCGTTCGGCGGAACGTTTACCTCGCCCCTGCCGATTGCACCGTTTAACTTCGTGCTGCCGGTGGAATCGACGAACCAGAAACAGACTTCGACCTCGGTCTTCGGCCAGGTGATGTTTGACGTATCGCCGCAAGTCCAGCTGACTGCCGGTGGCCGCTATACCCATGAGGTCAAGAACCTTCAGGATTACACGGTCAATGGCACCGATGTTACCAAGCAGGCAACCTATCCGGGCGGGCCAAATCCCAGGCTGGTGTTCAACAATTTTTCGCCCGAAGTGACGCTGACCTGGAAGCCGAATTCGGACATGATGCTGTTTGCCTCGTGGAAGCGCGGCTTCAAATCAGGCGGCTTCGATGCTGGCTTTACCAATGGCGCAATCCTGACGCCGCTGCGCCAGTCGCTCGGCCAGACCTTCCGTCCGGAGAAGGTGGAAGGCGCTGAAATCGGTTTCAAATCCACGCTGATGGACCGCCAGCTGACCTTCAACGTTACGGGCTTCCTCTATGACTACAAGGACCTGCAGGTTTCGGTGTTCGACACCATCGCCCGTGCCTTCCATCTCGAAAATGCGGCAAAGGCCCGCGTCCAGGGCGTCGAATTTGAAACCAGCTTCCGCCCGCAGGGTGCGCCGGGGCTCAATATCCACGCAGCGGCTGCGTTCAACGACGCAAAATACCGCAACTACGTTGGCGATTGCTATGCTGGCCAGACGGCAGCGCTGGGCTGTAATCTCAACCTCAATGCCGTCTCCGGCCTGTTCACCGCGCAGGATTTGAGCGGGCGGCGATTGCGCAAGGCACCCAGCTTCGCGGCGACATTCGGCGGCTATTATGAGTTCCCGGTTTCGTCCGGCCTGATGATGAGCCTGTCTTCGGATTTGTCTTATTCGAGTAGCTATAATGTCGGCACCCAGCTCCAGCCGATTGCCAACCAGCCAGGCTTTGCCAAGGTGGATGCAACGATGCGCCTGTTCAGCGAGGACAAGCGCTGGGAATTCGCGCTGATCGGCCGCAACCTCACTGACAAGCGCAATTTGGTAAACGGCATTGACCGGACAGGCACGGGTGGCTCGAAAGGTGCCACCACCCCGAGCTGCACTGCCGCTGGCCAGGCTGGCTGTATTGCCATAGCCGACCTGATCGGCACGCCTGCCCTGCCGCGCACTGTCGCGGTGCAGGTCACGTTCAAATATTGAGGCCGTGGATCCCCCTCCCGCTCATTCTGAGCTTGTCGAAAAGGGAGGGGGGTTCTTTGCACGCCATGCACACACATGTATGAAACACGGTGGGTGCTAAATCTGCGCAGCCTGTCCCACTTTGCACGTGACACACGTACCGCTCCCCCTTAATAAAACGATATAGGTAATAAACCGCGATTCGACCGGAGCACCGGCGCTGAGAGGAATTGGGCATGATCCGCAATCT
>JAHFPT010000106.1 GCA_023266625.1 Novosphingobium sp.
TTCGGGATAAGGCCTGCACAATGACCCATCTGTATCGCCTGGCCCTTGTCCTGCTGCTGCCGCTTGCTGCGGGTGGTGCCCTGGCGCAACAGACGCTCGTTTTTGACGAACCGGGCGATATCCAGCGCGCGCTGACCGAGGCGCAAAGCGAGGGCAATGCAGCGGGCTTGCGAGCCGAAAGCCTGGAGGCCGAGGCGGCGCAAGCTACCGAGGCCGCCGAGAAGACCGCGCGTGAGGCGGCGGGCGTTGCCGCGCGCATCCAGCAGTCCGAGGCGGCGATTGTCGCAGATCAGGCGCGGATCGGGCTGATCGAGCAGCAGCGCGGGGCGCTGCGCGCGCAGCTCGCCGAGAAACAGCGTCCGCTGGTGCGGCTGACCGCCTCGTTGCAGCGCCTGGCCCGCCGCCCGCCGGTGCTGTCGATGCTGCGCCCCGGTTCGCTGCGCGACGCCATGTATCTGCGCGCGATCCTGGCAACCATGCTGCCCGAAGTCGAAAATCGCACTGCCGCGCTGCGGGCCGAGATTACCCGCTCCAAGGCTTTGCAAGAGCAGGCGCGGCTGGCGCTGAAGCGGCTGCGCGCGGGCGAAGGCGAATGGCGGCAGCGGCGGCTCGGCCTCGCCGCGCTTGAAACCCGCCAGCGCCTCGCCTCACGTGCAGTCAGCGGGGTTGCAGACCGCGAGGCCGAGCGGGCCCTGGCGCTCGCTGAGCAGGCGCGCGACCTCGATGGGCTGGCGGACGATCTCGGCAAGGCCGGGGCATTGCGGGCCGAACTTGCCGGGCTGCCGGGCCCGGTGCTGCGCCCGGCTCAGCCGCTTAGCGCGCAGGTTGCCCCCGCCGAGGCAATGGTTGCCGTAACTGCGCCAGCAATTTTGGCGGGGCCGCCGGCCTATGCCCTGCCGGTCGCCGGGCGACTGGTGGCGGGCTTCGGTGAAAGTCCGCAGGGCCTACCGCGCTCGCGCGGGATCGCGCTGGCAGTCCGGCAAGGCGCGCAGGCAGTTGCGCCAGCACCGGGACGGGTGGCTTTCGCCGGACCCTATCGCGGCTATGGCAGCATTGTCATTATCGAGCACGCTGGCGGCTGGACGTCGCTGATCACCGGTCTCGCCCAGCTCGACGCCCGCGTCGGCGATCAGCTGGTACGTGGCTCTCCCCTGGGCATTACCGGGGCAGGCCGACCGGTGCTCACGCTGGAACTGCGGCGCGACGGGGTGCCGGTTAATCCTCTGGAATATATCCGGTCGCTATGATTGTTGCCCCGTCTGGCATTCCATGCCGCTTAGCGGTAGAATCGCCCCAAATTTAAGGAAAGCGCCACAAGCCGATGCCCTATGTCCCCTATTCCCGTGCAGCGATGCTGGCCGGTGCCCTGGCGCTTTTGCCCGCCACCACTGCCGGGCTCGCCGCAGTCGATGCGCGTTCCGGCCCCCAGTTCGGCAAGCTGGTCGCAGTCTATCAGCTGATCAAGGCCAATTATGTCGATCCGGTCGATGACGACAAGCTGCTCAAGGGCGCGATCGATGGCATGTTGTCCAGCCTCGATCCGCATTCAAGCTATCTCGACGGAGCCAGCCTGCAACGGCTCGAGACGATGATCGACGGCAAATATTCGGGCCTCGGGCTTTCGGTGATCATGGACGACGGCGCGGTCAAGGTGGTCTCGCCGATGCGCGGCAGCCCGGCGGAAAAGGCCGGGCTCAAGCCGGGCGACTATATCACCCATCTCGACGGCAAGCTCCACTATGGCGGCGAAATCGACGATGCCGTTGCCAAGATGCGCGGCGAAGCGGGCACTTCGATCCGCCTGACCATCTTCCGCCCCGGCCGCGACGAGCCCTTCGACGTCACCGTTGTGCGCGGGGTAATCGATCTCAAGCCGGTCACCTCCAAGCTCGAAAATGGCATTGGCGTGGTCTCGGTCAACGAGTTTTCCCGGAATGTCGGCAATGAAGTCAGTGCCGCGATCCAGTCGATGAAACAGCAGGCCGCCGGCAAGATGACCGGGGTGGTGCTCGATCTGCGTTCGAACCCGGGCGGCTCGCTCGACGAGGCGGTGGCGCTGTCGGACCTGTTCCTGAGCTCCGGCACGATTGTCTCACAGCGGGGCCGGGTTGCCAGCGAGAACGAATATTACCGCGCCGAAACGGTGATTCGCGGCGATGGCGCACGCGGGTTGCCGGTGATCGTGCTGATCGACGCAGGCAGCGCGTCGGCCTCGGAGATTGTCGCGGGCGCGCTGCAGGATAATCACCGCGCGGTGATCATGGGCGAGCGCAGCTTCGGCAAGGGCAGCGTCCAGCAGATGATCAGCCTCGATCGCACCAGCGCGATCAAGCTGACCACCGCGCGCTATTACACGCCATCGGGCCGTTCGGTGCAGGAAGGCGGGATCGAACCGGACATCCGCGTGCCGCAGCTCAGCGATCCGGACGCGCGCAAACGCTCGGAGCGCTCGATGCGCGAATCCGACCTGCGCGGCCATCTGATCAACGAGATCAGCCTCGACGAGAAACAGCTTGAGACCGACAAGCAGGATGATCCCCGGTTCAAAATGACCTCTGCCGAGCTGCAAGCCAAGGGCATCAAGGATTTCCAGCTCTATTACGCGCTCGAAACGCTGCGCCGCACCGCTCCCGCCGCAACGCTTGCGCGGCGACCGTAGCGCGCCAATGGACTGCGTTAAAGCCGGGCAGATGGCGCGGATCGTAGCGCTGCTGGTGCCGCTGGCGCTGCTCGGCGGCGCTTATACCTCGCAATATGGCTTTGGGCTGATCCCATGCGAAATGTGCTGGTGGCAGCGCTATGCCCATTTCGCCGCGCTGGCTTTGGCAATGGGTGCGTGGGTGCTGCCGCCGCGCCGCGCTCTGACCATGCTGGCGGGCACGTCAATCGCGGTTTCCGGCCTGATCGGAGCCTTCCACGCCGGAGTCGAATATCACTGGTGGGAAGGGCTGACTGCCTGTTCGACGAGCGCGCTTGGCAGTGGTGACAATCCGCTCGATGCAATTATGAACACGCCTTATGTGCGCTGCGACGCCGCGCAGTGGAGCCTGTTTGAAATTTCCCTCGCCGGATGGAACTTCCTGTTTTCAACCGTAGCGGCGCTGGCCATCTTCGCGCTGCTCGCCCGCTGCAGGAACAATGCGCCATGACGCGGGCGGGCCGGTCTGCCGAGATGCTCCGGGTCGATCAGGCCGGGGAGTATGGTGCCACCCGAATCTATGCCGGTCAGCTGGCAGTGATGGGATCGCGCGCGCGCGATGCGGTGGAGATTGGCACTATGGCCGACCAGGAAGCGGCTCACCTCGCCCGCTTCAATGCACTGCTTGCCGCGCGCCGGGTGCGGCCCACCGCGTTGCAGCCGCTGTGGCAGGTGGCAGGCTACGCGCTGGGAGCGGTGAGCGCATTGATCGGGCCGCAGGCGGCGATGGCATGCACTGCCGCCATCGAGGAGGAAATCGACCGGCACTACACCGCCCAGCTGGGCGAACTGGATGGCAGCGATCCCGAGCTTTCCGGGCTGATTGGCGAGTTTCTGGTCGATGAGCGCGCGCATCGCGAGACGGCGCTGGCCGCTGGCGCGGAGCAGGCACCGTTCTATCCGCTGTTCTCCGGGGCCATTCGCCTGGGTTGCCGGATCGCCATCCGCTTATCCGAAAAGCTGTGAGCGCTTGTCCCAGATCAATCCGGTGCCGCCTTGCTTCACCTACCATTCAGCGGCAGTCCTCCCTATATTACCTGTGACTGCGCTAGGAGCCCGAACATGCCGCGCCTGATGAATGCTGCGATTGCCCTCATTCCTGCTGCCGTGCTGTTCACCGCCCCTGCGGCTGCGCGAGGCGTTGATGAGAAGGTCAACCAGCTGATCGTCTATGGTGATGATGCCTGCCCCCCCTCGTCCGACAATGAGATCACCGTCTGCGCCCGCAAGGAGGAATCGGAGCGCTACCGCATCCCCGAGCCGCTGCGCGAAACCTTCTCGCCGGAGAACGATGCCTGGACCAACCGGGTGATTGCCTATGAAACCGTGGGGGCAACCGGGACGCTGAGCTGTTCGCCGGTCGGCGGCGGCGGAGTGACCGGTTGCCTCGGCAAGTTTATCGATACCGCCTATGCGGAAAAGAAACAGGATCCCAGCATCCGTTTCAGCCAGCTGATTGCCGAGGAACGCGCAAGGCGCATGGCGAGCATCGACCAGAATGCAGCCGAGACCCAGGCGCGGGTAGAACAGCTTGAACGCGAATATGAGGTGAAGCAGCGGGCGCTGCAGGATCCCGAAGACGGGCATCCGCCGGCGGCAAAGCCAGCCGCCAACTGATCCGCTTCAACCCAGCGCAATATCCGGTGCATCCTCGCGCTTCATGCCGATGACATTGTAGCCCGCATCGACATGGTGGATCTCGCCGGTCACGCCGGAGGAAAGGTCCGATAGCAGGTACAATCCTGCGCCGCCGACATCCTCGATAGTGATATTGCGGCGGAGCGGCGCGTTTTGCTCATTCCATTTGAGGATCAGGTTGAAATCGCCGATGCCCGAAGCGGCCAGCGTACGGATCGGCCCGGCGGAGATGGCATTGACCCTTATATTGTCGCGTCCGAGATCGGCGGCGAGATATTTGACACTTGTCTCCAGCGCCGATTTCGCCACGCCCATGACATTATAGTGGGGGATGACCTTTTCCGCACCGTAATAGGTCAGCGTCAGGATCGAACCGCCATCGGACATCAGCGGCAAGGCGCGCTGCGCCACGGCGGTCAGGCTGTAGACACTGACATTCATCGTGCTCAGGAAATTTTCGAGGCTGGTGTCGGCATAGCGGCCGCGCAGCTCGTTTTTGTCGGAAGCGCCGATCGCATGGACGAGGAAATCGATTTTCGGCCAGCGCGCCGCAAGCGTGGCAAAGGCCACATCGAGCGCAGCCATGTCGGCCACGTCGCAGGGCAGGACGAAATCGCAGCCCAGCTCGCCTGCCAGCGGGCGAACGCGTTTTTCGATCGCGGCGTTGGGAAAGGTGAAGGCCATTTCGGCCCCGTGTTCGCGCAACGCCTTGGCGATCCCCCAGGCCAGCGATTTGTCATTCGCCAGGCCCATGATCAGCCCGCGTTTTCCCTGCATCAGACCCTTCATTGCATTTCGTTCCGATTCCCTTGAGCGCTTTGGGCTGCGCTTTTGCCGACCTGGCCCAGCATGTCGCGTTCCTCGGGTGTTACCGATAGCGCCGCGTTGAGCTCTGCGCCGATCACTATCCCTAAGCCGACCAGCCAGAAAAAGAAAAGCGCGATCATCACGCCTGCCAGACTGCCGTAGGTGAGATCGTAGGTGAAAAACAAGCGGAGCGCGCTGGGCAGCGCTATGGTCACAACCAGCCACCACAGCGACACCAGCACCGCGCCTGGCCATTTCGGATAGGCTTTGCCGCGATATTCGACCGGGGTCAGCGACAGGAACAGCAGATAGATCGACAGAAACAAGACCACTGCCGGGATCAATCGCGAAGTCGAAAGAACCAGCGTCAGCGATTCCAATCGCGGGTACCAGGCGGTGATAACTTCCTGGGCGGCAGAAATCGCCACCTGGGCAAACAGCGAAAACAGCAGCGTGACGACCGCACCGAAGATGATTGCCGAGGACCGCAGCCGGTGCCGCCAGAAGGCCTGGGTCGCGGCGGTGCCATAGGCGCGGTGGAGAATGTCGCGGATGGTCTCGATCAGGCTGGAGACGGTCCACAGCCCGACCAGCCCGCCCGCCCATAGCAGCCAGCCCGAGCGCGCGGCGACAACATCGCGCGCAACCGGCTCCAGCACGCGGGCGATCATTGGCGGCAATGCGGTGAGAAAGGCATGAACCGAGGCTTCGCGCTGGCCGGCCTCGCCCAGCAGGGTGAACACCGCGGTCATCGTCACGAAGAAGGGAAACAGCGCCAGGATCGCCATATAGGCAAGATTGCCGGCGTGAATGAAGCCGTCGTAATAGGCGCCGGTCCAGACCCGGCGGATCACTGCGATGGCGCGGCTCTGCGGGCCGAGCGCGCGGTCGAAGCGCTCTTGCAACCCTTCGTGCCAGCGCTGCGCCGCGCGCCGCCTGGCCTCGGGCGACATATCGGCATGGGTGCTGGGATCGCCGAGCGGCCGTTCCTCTACCATATCCTCCCCTGTCAGACCCCACTAAGAGCAGATTGCAAGAATTCAGAATCATTCGTCATTGCGAGGACCGAAGGTCTGCGGCAATCCAGGGCCGCACCAACCCCCTGGATTGCTTCGCTTCGCTCGCAATGACGAAGAAGCGGTGCAAATTAAGCGCACGATGCTCTGCACGATGCTCTATACGCCAAGCTTGGCCCGCAGCGGCCGCTCATCCTGCCAGCCTTCGAGCCGCTTGGCGAGTTCGCCGTCGCCTGCGGGCAAGTCGATTTCGAGGCTGACAAGCTGGTCGCCGCGACTGCCGTCCTTGCGGGCGAAGCCCCTGCCTTTGAGCCGCAGCACTTTGCCCGAGCTGCTGCCCGGTGCAACGGTCAGCATCACAGCGCCCTCGACCGTCGGCACTTTCACTTTTGCGCCATTGACTGCTTCGTCCAGGCTGATCGGCAGATCGAGTCTGATATTGTCGCCCTCGCGGCGGAAAAAGGCGTGCGGCTCGATGGAGATCGTCACCAGGGCGTCGCCATTGCCGCCGGGGCCGCCCTCGCCCTTGCCGGCAAGCCGCATCTGGGCTCCATCCTCGATACCGGCCGGGAGCTTCAGATCGATGGTCTTGCCATCGCCCAAGGTAATGCGCTGGCTGGCGCGCGTGGCCGCGTCGGTGAAAGCGACTTTGAGGTGATACTGGAGATTCGCACCCTTTGGCGCTGCCCGGCTGCGTCCGCCCCCGCCCCCGGGGAAACCGCCCCCGCTAAATCCACCACGTCCACCGCCGAACAAGCCGCCGAACAGGTCGCCGAGATCGATCGTATCTGCTCCAGGGCCACTGCCACCAAAGCCGCCGCCAGATCTCCCGCCTGGGCCGCCGCCAAAACCATATCCCATCGCCGGATTGCCGTCGGCATCGATCTCGCCGCGGTCGAAGCGGGCGCGCTTGTCTGCGTCGGACAGCAGATCGTATGCGCTGGTGACGGTGCTGAAGCGCTCCGTCGCCTTCGGATTATCCTTGTTCTTGTCGGGATGAAGCTCCTTGGCGAGCTTGCGATAGGCGGACTTGATGTCCTTTACGCTTGCGCTTCGCGCCACGCCGAGGGTCTGGTAGGGGTCTGCTGCCATCGCTCTTAACTAGGTTTGCATTGGCGCTACGGCAAGACGTGCTTTTCTTGAAAGGGATGGGCGCCTATGGCGGGGCAGTAGCCGCGCCGAAATGGGCCGGCAGGACTTGGCCAGATTAAGCCTGTGAGACTATGACTTTGGACACCGAACTGGCGCGCGACGCGATCCCCGATGGCGATCCCATGGCGCTGTTTGGCGCCTGGTTCGCCGAAGCGCGCCTGGCTGAGCCCAACGATGCCAATGCCATGGCGCTGGGATGCGCAACGCCGGGCGGCATCCCCTCGCTGCGGATGGTGCTGCTGAAGGGGCATGGCCCCGAAGGCTTCACGTTCTTTACCAACGCCCACAGCCGCAAAGGCAGCGAGATCGCCGCCAATCCCGAGGCGGCCTTGCTGTTCCACTGGAAGTCCCTGCGCCGCCAGATTCGCATCGAGGGCCAGCTCACAGAGGTCGATGTGGCAACAGCGGATGCCTATTTTGCCAGCCGGTCGCGCGAATCTCAGCTCAGCGCAGTCGCATCCGACCAGTCTGCGCCGTTGGCCTCGCGCGTGGACTTGCTATCCCGCCATACCGAAGCGGAGCGCCGCTTTGCCGACCGCGCGGTTGAACGGCCCCGGCACTGGACCGGGTTCACCCTGGTGCCATCGGCCCTGGAGTTCTGGCTCGACCGGCCGCATCGCCTGCACGAGCGCAGGCTGTTTACGAAGATGGAGGGCGGCTGGACCAGCACGCTGCTTTATCCATGAGCGCATTTGCAAATTCTGTGGCCAATTCTGGGGCAAAAGCAGGCGCGCTCAACCGCAGCGCCGCTCTCGCCAGCATTGCGGTGGCCGCGCTGCTGGCCGCGCTCAAAGGCTGGGCGGCGTGGTCGACGGGGTCGACCGCGATGCTCGGCAGCCTGGCCGACACTGTGCTCGATCTCGTCGCCAGCCTGGCGACGCTGGCCGGGGTCTGGGTGGCGGCGCAGCCCGACGACGAGGCGCACCGTTTCGGTCATGGCAAGGCGGAAGCACTGGCGGCGATGTTTCAGGTCGTATTGATCTCGATTTCGGCGCTGGGCCTGGCCTGGCGCGCAGCCCAGCAGATGCTCGGTGGCGGCAGGATCGCGGCGGCGGGCGAGGGCATCGCCGTCTCGCTCATCGCCATGGCGGCGACGCTGGCGCTGCTTGGCTGGCAGCGCCATGTCATCCACCGCACCGGCAGCCTCGCCATCGCCACCGATCATGTCCACTACCAGTCGGACCTGCTGCTTAATCTGGCGGTGATCGCGGCGCTGGCGCTCGATCAATATGGCGGGATCGCCGGCGCTGACGCGGTATTCGGCTTCGTCATTGCGCTGTGGCTCGGCTGGGGTGCCTGGCGCGCCTCGACCAGGGCGATCGAGCAGCTGATGGACCGCGAATGGGCCGAGGACAAACGGGCGCGCTTCATCGAAGTGCTTGGCCGGCATCCCGAGCTGCGCGGGGCTCACGATTTGCGCACCCGCACCTCGGGCAACCGGGACTTTGTCCAGTTCCATGTCTGGGTCGATCCGGCGATGAGCGTCAGGCATGCGCATCAGGTGATGGATGAAATCGAGGCCAAGCTGATCGCCGAATTTCCCGGGGTCGAGATTTTGATCCATCCCGATCCGGTAGGGCTGGTCGACGAGCAAGGCGTGGCGGCGCGTGACGTATTGCCCCATGGTGCAGCGGAGCAATAGTCTTTTCCGCACGACGCTCTAATCGCGCGGGAACATTCCGGCGATCTTGGCGAGATGACCGCGCAGCGCAGCGCGCGTGGGATCATCGGTCTTGCCGAGGCGGACAATCGTCAGCTTCTGCATGGGTGAGACAATCACATATTGCCCGAGATGGCCGATGCAGGCGAACAGGCTGGCAGGCGCGCGCCCCGGGAACAGCACTTCCTTGCCGTCGCCCTGCGGGCGATTGAGCCACAACTGCGCGCCATAGCCCGGATTGCGCGGGGAAGGGGCGGTCATGAAGAGGATCCAGCCGCGCGGCACGATCTGCGCCCCCCCGACCGATCCGCTGTTGCGCAGGAATTCGCCGAATTTGCCCCAGTCGCGCGCGGTGGCATGGAGCATGCTGGAACCAATGAAAGTGCCTGCAGCGTCGAATTCCGGCTTTGCCGAGCGCATGCCGAGCGGCTCGAGCACCCGGGTGCGAAGATAGTCCGCCACAGCCTGGCGGCGGATCGCGGGATCTTCGCTCACGGTCAGCGCATGGGCGGCCAGATCGGCAAGAATCACCGATGTCGCCGAGGAATATTCGAACTTGCGCCCCGGCTCGGCTTCGAGCGGCGGTGCCTCGGCATAGGCCGCCATGTCGTCGCGGCCATCGAGGAACAGCATGCGCACCTCGTCGGCCTCATAGGCCGGACCGGAGGCTTTGCTGTGCCGCAGTCCCGAGCGCATCTGCAACAGCTGGCGCAGGGTAATCTCGCCGCGCGGATCGCCGGGGCGCTGCCAGGCGGGGACCGGCGCGCTCTCGTCGAGCCGCAGCCTGCCGTCGGAAACCAGCAGGCCGATGAGCACGCCGGTGATCGTCTTGGTCATCGACCAGCCGGCGAATCGCGTCTCCCGGCCATAGCCCGCGCCATAGCGCTCGGCGACAATGCGGCCACCGTGTAGCACCAGCAGCGCCTGCGTTTCGCCTGCCTGCGCGTCAGTGAACAGCGCATCGATCTGCCGCGCGAGCGCCTCGCGCGGGACATCGGGCTTGGCCGCCACCGCCGCCAGTGCCGCCGGGCTGAGTGGCGGCGGGGCGGGCGGAACATCGCCGCCGCCGCAGCCATTCAGGGCTGGCAGTGCCAGCAATAGCGCAATAAGTGGGAAACGGCGGGTCGACATGGCGCGCCTTCCATGCGTAAGCCGGACCCATATGGCAACAGCCAAGCCGCCAGCACTGCCCCCAGCACTGCCCCCAGTACTGCCCAGGGCCTCCAAGGTGCCGAGACGCGAGCCGCGCCGGCGTCGCTGGCGGACCGTGCTGGCCTGCGCCTTCCTCGCCGCCGCCATCCTGCTCGTCTGGTTCTGGAAGCCGCTCAATGGCTATGCAGTAGCGGGCGCATCCTATGGCGCCCGCGTCGGCTGCGCCTGCCGCCATATCGGTGGGCGCAGTCTGGCCGATTGCCGCAAGGATTTCCTCCCCGGCATGGCGCTGATCACGCTGAGCGAGGACGCCAAGGCCAGGAGCGTCACCGCCCGGTTTCCGCTGCTCTCCAGCCAGACCGCACAGTTCCGCGAAGGCGAAGGTTGTGTGCTGGAGAAGTGGCAGGATTAGGTAATTTTCGACAATCCACAAGCAATCCACAACCAAGCGAAGGTTCGCTTTCTGTTCGACTCACAAATGCCTCCTTTCGTCGCGTTGACCCCACTCCTGATTTGCTCAATTTTGCGGACACAGGTAGGCTTGTAGCAGTGCTCATATTTGGGGGATGCGCATGCCAAATCTTATTTCCGGTGATCGCCTGCGTAAGGCGGTGGAGGATGAGGCATTCATTATAGGCGGCGATCCGAAGAGCGTCGAAAATGTGAAGTATGATTTCCACATGGGAGATCGAGTTTTGAAGGCAGCTTATGCCCAACCAGTGGACTTTGCCGAACTGCCGCAAGCGAGCCGGTTCGTTGAACCGGGTGAGGCAGTTTTCGTGCTCACTAAGGAGCGCCTCAATCTCCCTAACAATATAATGGCGACTTTAAGCCCAAAGCGTAAAATCGCTCATGGCGGTATAATAATACTGGGCGGGTTAGCAATAGACCCTCTTTATAGAGGTTTCCTTGTGGTGGGTCTCTATAATTTTTCGTCAACTCCATTCCCTCTTCAGCCAGGAAAAAAGTTAATCGCAGGACTATTTTACGAACTTGATGATGTTTCTATCGATTTAGATAACATAGCGCCGCTAGAAATTTCGGACTTTCCTGACGAGCTTTTGGCGTTAATCCGTAACTACAAACCGATCGAGATCAACGGATTAGAGGGGCAAGTTCAAAAGATATCAATAGAGCTGACAAACCTGCGATCAGAATTATCAAGTGATAAAATTTGGCGGGATGATTTTAAAAAAGGTCTAGATGCTCACAATACTCAGATCGAAAAACTCTTGAAAGCCCTAGAAGAAGAAAAAATAAATAGAGAGAAGGGCGATGAAAAAATCGGCGATAAACTGGATAAAATGTCAAATTCATTTTATGGCCTTGGCCTTCTAACAAGGTCTGCAATCGCATTGCTATTAATAGCGTTGGGCGCAATTACTACAATCTATTTTCCAAAGTGGTTTGGTGCCCCTGATCATCCTAATCCGCCTGCAAATGTCTCTTCGATCCAGCCACCACCTACGACCCGCTCCCCACAATAAACAACTGCAGCCTGTCCGGGCGCGACGCCGAATTCCGGCTGGACGAAGCGGATGGTTGCGGCAGCGCCGCCTCCCAGAGGGCCTTCCAGCGTGACCGGCACCGGCTTGGCCAGCGAGCGCACCTTGGCGGTGAGCGGGGCATCCGGCAGCGGTCCGATGCGGTTGGTCTCGACAATATGCGCCGCGCCGACCGCAAGCAACCGCTTCGGCCCCGCCAGTACCCTGCGGCCCGCCGCGTCGATGCCGGTAACGTAAAGCGGCTCCGCCTGTCCGCCGATCTCAA
This sequence comes from Novosphingobium sp., assembly GCA_023266625.1. GTDB lineage: Bacteria > Pseudomonadota > Alphaproteobacteria > Sphingomonadales > Sphingomonadaceae > Novosphingobium. The sequence continues at coordinate 11,894 of JAHFPT010000106.1, forward strand.
GCCCGCGCCGCTGGCCGACGGTAAAATTGACCACGCCGCGATGCTGCCCAAGGACTGCGCCCGTCGCAGCATGGATAATGTCGCCCGGGGCATCGGCTTCGGGGCGCAGCTTGCGCACCACACTGGCATAGTCGCCATCGGGGACGAAGCAGATGTCCTGGCTGTCGGGCTTGGCGGCGACGCGCAGGCCGGCCGATTCGGCAATGCGGCGCACCTCGGACTTGGGCAACCCGCCCAGCGGGAAGCGCAGGAAGCCCAGCTGGGCTTCGGTGGTGGCGTAAAGGAAATAGCTCTGGTCGCGCGCCGGGTCTGCGGCGCGATGCAACTCCGGACCGGCCACGCCCTCGACGCGCCGGACATAGTGCCCGGTCGCGAGGCAATCCGCGCCCAGCTCGCGCGCCATGGCGAACAGGTCGGTGAACTTGGGTCCCATGTTGCAGCGGATGCAGGGGATCGGCGTGCGCCCGGCAAGATAATCGTCGGCGAATCGATCCACCACTTCCTCGCGGAAGCGCGTTTCGTGGTCGAAAACATAGTGGGCGATGCCCAGCCGGTCGGCGACGGCGCGGGCGTCGCGGATGTCGTCACCGGCGCAGCAGGCCCCCTTGCGGCCGGTTGCCGCACCATAATCGTAAAGCTGCAAGGTGATGCCGATGGTCTCGGCCCCGCTCGCCGCAGCCAGTGCCGCCACCACCGAACTATCGACCCCGCCCGACATGGCGACGACGATCCGCCGCGCGGCAAGCGGCCCGGCCAGCTGGAACAGCGCAGCCGGATCGATGGCGGAGGGTGGGCCGGAATGGAGGCCGGAATGGAGGGTAGCCGGGGCGGTCATGACGCGTGCCATACACGCTGCTGCCGGCAAAGGGTATCACCCGATTGAGCGGTCCATTCTTCTTAACTATGATGATCGGGAGGTAAAGGCGGCCTTTACCTCCCTTGAACCATCTCGGGTCTATAGACTCGGCCATGGACATCGGATTCAATCAGAGCGAATGGCGCCCAGCCCTCGCCGCGCGCGCATTTGCGGGCGGCTGGAGCCATGCGCCGGAATGGCTGGCCCTGCATGCCAGGCTGAGTGCAGCCTGGTCTGCCCGGCAAGAATTGGCGGCGGACACGCGCGGCGCAGCGGTGCGCAGCGGCAGTTTCGATCGCGTTTCGGCCAGGGTGCTGGCCGGATTCGAACATGCCTCACACGCCGTTAACCCAATTGCTTTAGGCAATCTCAAACCTGGTGGGGGCAATGCTGGCCGCCTTGCCGGAGTATCGACGTCCGGCGGTCGAGGGTTACTATGATCGAGAATCAAAAGATCAAGCCAGCAATGGTCATAGGCCCGCTAGGCGAGCCATTGACGGTCGCTTCGCTTCCTTCGCCCAATACGACGCGCTGGGTCGTGCGGCGCAAAGCCGAGGTTGTGGCTGCCGTCAATGGCGGGCTGCTGACCATTGACGAGGTCTGCGAGCGTTATAATCTGACGCTTGAGGAATTCGCTTCCTGGCAGCGCGCGGTTGACCGGTCCGGCATGCAGGGACTTCGCGTCACCCGCATCCAGCACTATCGCGACCTCTATGAGCGCCAGCTGAAATACTGATCTGACCCGGAAAGGACGGTAGGCAGGCCCTGCTATCCTGTTGCCGGGTCTGAATTCACCGCAAATTGCCCCCCCTGTCGCGAATTGTCGCGAATCGCGGCAATGGCGATGGTGCGGATTGCCAGTGGTCCTCGCCAAGTCTATGGCTGTGTCAAGGACATACCTAACGGCTTCTGCCGCAGCGACGCCTTGCCCGCTGTGGTCAGCGGCCATTGGCCGGTCCACCCATTTTGCCAGTGCCCCGTGTTCCACGTGCGAGGTCCGCGAAACAGCGGAAGCAGTCATGAACTACGATGTCAGGATCGATACGGCTGATGCACGGCCCGAAGCCTCCGGGCTCAATCCGCTGGATAGCGCGGAGGAAGAGGACCGGCGTTCGCGCCGCCGAATCTGGATTATTGCTGCGCTTGCCCTGGCTGCCCTGATTGGCTTGTGGTTTCTGCTGCACCACTCGGATCCAGCCGAAACCGGGCAGAAGAGCGGCAGCCAGGCACCTGCGGTCACAGTGATTTCGCCGGGCAAGGCAACCATAGCCGGGCGGATCAGCGCCAATGGCACCCTGGCGGCGCGGCGCGAGCTGCCGGTCGGCGCAGCAGGCGAGGGCGGACAAATTGCCGAGGTTCTTGTCCAGCCCGGCGAGTGGGTGAAGCAGGGCCAGGTGCTGGCAGTGGTAGATAGCTCGGTGCAGGTGCAGCAGCAGGCCAGCTCGGCTGCGCAGATCCAGGTGTCACAGGCCGATGCCAGGCTGGCGCAGGCCAATCTCGACCGCGCGCTCAAGCTGGTCGAACGCGGCTTCATCTCCAAGGCCGATATCGATCGGCTGACGGCAACGCGCGATTCTGCTCAAGCCCGGGTGCGCGTCGCCAGCGCGCAATATGGCGAACTGGGCGCCCGTATCCGGCGGCTAAATATCGTAGCACCGGCCTCGGGGCTGGTGCTGGAGCGCAAGGTCGAGCCCGGCCAGATCGTCTCTTCGGGCAGCGGCGTGCTGTTTCGCATCGCCCAGGGCGGCGAGATGGAAATGCTGGCCCAGCTCGGCGAGACCGATCTGGCGGGCATCTCCAAAGGCATCAGTGCGCAGGTCACCCCCGTCGGCTCGGCGAAGAGCTTCACCGGCCAGGTCTGGCAGGTTTCGCCGGTGATCGACCCGCAGACCCGTCAGGGCAAGGCGCGCATAGCGCTGGCCTATGCGCCGGAACTGCGGCCCGGCGGTTTTGCCAATGCCGAAATCGTCGCGGGGTCGATCGTTGCGCCGATGCTGCCCGAATCGGCGGTGCTCGCGGATAACAACGGCAGTTATGTATTTATCGTCGGTGCGGACAACAAGGTGGCGCGGCGCGCGGTCAAGACCGGGATGCTGACAGACGCTGGCGTTGCCATCACCGAAGGCTTGACCGGCAGCGAGCGGGTGGTGCTGCGCGCCGGTGCCTTCCTGACGCCAGGCGAATCGGTCGTGGCCAAGGTCGGGGCTCGTTAGGGCACAGCCCATGGACCTTCGCAACATCTCCGCCTGGTCGATCCGTAATCCGATTGTTCCGATAGTGTTTTTCGCCGCGTTGATGCTGATGGGCGTGTTCAGCTTCATGCGCATGGATATCCAGCAGATGCCGGATATCGAATTCCCTGCGGCGATTGTCACGGTAAACCAGCCGGGCGCGGCACCCCAGGAGATCGAGAACCAGATCACGCAGCGTGTCGAATCGGCGGTACGTTCGATCAACGGCGTGGTGAACATCAGCTCGACCGCGACCGAGGGCTCCAATCGCACCTTTGTCGAATTCCAGATCGGGACCGACGTCAACGCCGCTGTCAACGAGGTCAAGAACGCGGTCGATCAGATCCGCGGGGAACTGCCTGACGGCATTCTTGAACCGCAAGTCATCAAGTTGCAGGGCAGTTCCCAGCCGCTCGCCTATTATGCCATCGAAACCGAGGACATGACGCTTGAGCAACTGTCGTGGTTCATCGACGATACTGTCGCCAAACGCCTGCTCTCGATCAAGGGCATGGCTGAGGTAAAGCGCTACGGCGGAGTTGATCGCGAAATTCTGGTCACTCTCGATCCGGCGCGGATGCAGGGGATGGGGGTGAGTGCCGGACAGGTTAATCTGGCACTCAAGCAGCTCAATGTGAATGCCGCTGGCGGGCGTGCCGAGATTGGCGGAACCCGCCAGTCGGTTCGCGTGCTCGGCAATGCCACAGACGCCTTTGCATTGTCACAGACCGACATTTCGCTCGGCGGCGGGCGCACGGCCAAACTTGCCAATATCGCCGATGTCCGCGATTCTTTCGGCGAAATAACCTCGATAGCGAAATTCAACGGCAAACCCGTGGCGACATTTGCGATAACCCGGGCACGCGGGGCATCGGACGTCACGGTTTACGATGCCGCTGTGGTCCAGCTGGCCAAGCTGGAGCAGGAATTTCCCGGCGTGCATTTCCGCCGCATGTTCACTTCGGTCGATTACACCAAGAACCAGTACGAGAATTCGATGGCGGCGATGGTCGAAGGCGCGATCCTTGCGGTCATTGTCGTGTTCTTCTTCCTGCGTGACTGGCGAGCCACGGCGATCTCGGCGATTGCCATCCCGCTATCGGCAATCCCGACTTTCTGGGCGATGGATCTGATGGGCTTCTCGCTCAACCAGCTGTCGCTGCTGGCCTTGGGTCTGGTTGCCGGCATTCTGGTGGATGACGCCATCGTCGAGATCGAGAATATCGTGCGCCATATGCGCATGGGCAAAAGCGCCTATCAGGCTTCGATCGACGCGGCCGACGAGATCGGCCTGGCGGTGGTTGCAACGACATTCTCGATTGTCGCAGTGTTCCTGCCGGTTGGATTGATGCCTGGGGTTCCGGGACAGTTCTTCAAGAACTTCGGGCTGACGGTCGTCGCTTCGGTGCTGATGAGTCTGGCGGTTGCGCGGACCATCACGCCGATGGTCGCGGCCTATTTCCTTAAGGCCCATGGCCATGCCGAACATGCCACCGGGGTGTGGATGGACCGCTATCTCAAGGTGCTGCACTGGTCGCTCGATAATGGCCGCGCCAAAGCGATGCGGGCCAGCTTGCAACGGCAGCCGGGTCACTTCTTTTACTATCTGGGCGGTGCCATAGTTTTGGCCCTGCTCGTCGCATCCAGCATTGTCGCGGCTCCCATGGCTGCGAAATTTGCCGCGCTGCTGGGGGCGCCGAAACTGCTGGTGTGGCTGCTGGCGGCATTCATCGGCCTGGTTGCCGGGGTTCTGGCGGGCAAGGCAATCAGCTGGGCAATCAGGGCAATCGGCGGCGGATTTGCTCGCTGGTATGGCTTCGTCGCTGATCGCATGTCTGCCCGCCTGCGCGATCATCGCGTCTGGATGATGGGCGTTGGTATTGGCGCATTGGGGCTGACAGTCATTCTGGCCATAGTCATTCCGGGCGAATTTTTCCCCACCCAGGACAATGATTTCGCCTCGGTCACCATGGAGATGGTTCCCGGCACCACGCTGGCACAGTCCGAGGCTGTGTCACACCGGATTGCGCAGATCATTGCTGAACGGCCCGCGACTCTGAACGTGCTCGAGCGGATCAGTGAGGGCAGCAGCCGGGTGATGGTCATGCTCAAGAAGGACCGCACGACGACCAGTCAGGAATTCCAGAATGAGCTGACTCCGGTCTTGCAGGACATTCCCGACGCGCGCGTGGCGTTTCAGGAGATGCGGAGCGTGGGCGGCGGCGGTAGCGGCGGCGGCAGCGGACGGCCGATCTCGGTGATGCTGTCGGGTTCCGATCCGGTGGCCCTGGAGGAGACCGCTGGGAAATTGGTCGAAGAGATGAAGGGTTTGAAGGAGCTCGTCGCCCCCCGGATCAGTGCCGACATGCGGCGGCCCGAAGTGCAGATCAAGCCACGGCTCGATCTGGCTTCCAGTCTTGGCGTTTCGACCCAGGCGCTCAGCC
>JAHFPT010000292.1 GCA_023266625.1 Novosphingobium sp.
GTGCCGGTGGTCGTGGTCAGCAACAGCCGTATGCGCTTGCCCGAGCATCCGCTGGTCAGCCGCATGGTGGTCAGCGACAGCTTCGATGCCGCTGACGACTGGATTGCCGGGGAATGTGACTCTGCCAGCGATTGGGCCTGCATCGTGATTACCGCCGACATTCTGCTCGCCGACCGGTGTCTGAAGGCAGGCGCAACTGTCCTCGCCCACAATGGCAAGCCCTTCACCACAGCATCCATCGGCAGCGCGGTCGCCACCCGCGCCATCATGGCGGACCTCCGCGCCGGGGGCGATGTGATCGGCGGCCCTGCGCCATTCAGCAAGGCCGACCGCTCGCGTTTCCTCTCCGCGCTCGACGAAGCGCTTGTGCGTCTCGCCCGGTCCGCTAACGGGCGCTGACGATGCTCAATCTCACCGACATAACTGTCCGCCTCGGCGGCCGCGCCATCATCGACGGCGCCACCGCCAAGTTGCCACCGCGCGGCCGCATCGGCCTGATCGGCCGCAATGGCGCGGGCAAGAGCACCCTGGTCAAGCTGATCGCCGGGATGATCGAGGCCGATGGCGGCAGGATCGACATGCCGCGCGGCAGCCGCCTGGGCTATATCGCGCAGGAGGCCCCCGGCGGCAGCGCCACGCCGTTCGAGACCGTGCTCGCCGCCGATACCGAGCGCGCCGCGCTGATGCTGGAGAGCGAGAGCTTTGTCGATTCTGGCAACGATCCCCACCGGCTGGGCGATGTCCACGAGCGCCTGATCGCCATCGATGCGCATTCTGCTCCGTCACGCGCAGCACGCATTCTCGACGGGTTGGGCTTCGACGAGGAGGCACAACACCGGGAGCTTGAGAGCTTCTCGGGCGGCTGGCGGATGCGCGTGGCGCTGGCCGCGCTGCTGTTCTCCGCGCCCGACCTGCTGTTGCTCGACGAGCCGTCCAACCACCTCGATCTCGAAGCGGTGCTGTGGCTGGAGGATTTCCTCAAGAGCTATCCGGCGACCATCCTGCTGGTCAGCCACGAGCGCGATTTCCTCAACAATGTCGTCGATCACATCCTGCATCTCACCGGCGGCAAGCTGACCCTCTATCCCGGCGGCTATGACCAGTTCGAGCGCCTGCGCGCCGAACGGCAGGCGCAGCTCGCCTCAGCCAAGGCCAAGCAGCAGGCGCAGCGCGAACATCTGCAGGAATATATCGCCAAGAACTCGGCCCGGGCCTCCACCGCAAAGCAGGCGCAATCGCGCCAGAAGGCGCTGGCGAAGTTGCAGCCGATTGCCGAGCTGATCGACGATCCCTCATTGAGCTTCGACTTCCCCAGCCCCGACGAATTGCGCCCGCCGCTGATCACGCTCGACATGGCCAGCGTTGGCTACGGCGATGTGCCGGTGCTCAGCCGCCTCAATCTGCGGCTCGACCCCGAGGAGCGGATCGCGCTGCTCGGCCGCAACGGCAACGGCAAGACCACGCTGGCGCGGCTGCTGGCAGCGCAGCTCGCGCCAATGGACGGCGCGATCAACGCCAGCGCCAAAATGCGGGTCGGCTATTTCACCCAGTATCAGGTGGAAGAGCTCGACACGTCGGAAACCCCGCTCCAGCATATGACTCAGCTGATGAAGGGGGCAACGCCGGGGGCAGTGCGCGCGCAGCTGGGCCGCTTCGGCTTTTCCGGCCCCAAGGCGACAACCGCAGTCGGCAAGCTTTCGGGCGGCGAGCGGGCGCGGCTGGCGCTGGCGCTGATCACCCGCGAAGCGCCGCACATGCTGATCCTCGACGAGCCGACCAACCATCTCGATGTCGATGCGCGCGAAGCGCTGATCCAGGCGCTCAACGACTATTCCGGCGCGGTCGTCATGGTCAGCCATGACCGGCATATGCTGGAAATGACCGCCGACCGGCTGGTGCTGGTCGATCAGGGCACGGCGAAGGACTTCGATGGCGCGATTGATGACTATATCGCTTTCGTCCTGGCGAAAGACCCGGCCGCTACGCGAAATGGCGGAGGGAATGGCAGCGGAGTAAACAAGAAGGACCAGCGCCGCGCCAATGCCGAAGCGCGCGAAAAGGGTCAGGCCCTGCGCAAGGCGGCCAAGGCGGCCGAGGCCGAACTTGCCAGGCTCACCGCAGCGCTCAGCAGCATCGAGAGGGCGATGTTCGATCCCTCATCGGCGGAGCCTTGGCTGGCCAAACTGACTATGACTGAACTGATGAAAAGCCGCGCCGACGCCCAGAAGGCCATCGCCGCCGCAGAAGCGGTCTGGCTCGAAGTCAGCGAGACACTGGAAGAAATCGCCGCTTAGAGTATCCGTGATGGTCAAGCGCGCGCGCTGACTGCCGTCATCGCCCAGCGCGGCAAGCCAGCGATGATTGTCATGACCATGCCTTCCTTCAAATTATCGGGTTCACGCAATGCACCCGAAGTGATACGCCGCAGGATACAGCCGAAAAGGAGGTGTCCATGTCTTTCATCGAATGGCGCATGCACGGCCCTGAAATTGCCAATTGCAATTGCGACTGGGGCTGTCCCTGCCAATTCAACGCCCTTCCGACACGAGGTGACTGCCGCGCCATGACGGCGATGCGTATTGACGAAGGGCATTTCGGAACGGTGGACCTTTCCGGGCTGAAATGGGTAGGCATGTTCGCATGGCCGGGCGCGATCCACGAAGGGGGTGGCGAAGCCTTCGTTGTCATCGACAGCTTGGCGAACGAAGCCCAGCGTTCCGCGCTGCTCACGATCCTTTCGGGAGGGGAGACCGAGCCGGGTGCGACGATCTTCAACGTCTTCGCGACAGTCATCGACACGCTGCATGAGCCAGTATTCCTGCCAATTACCTTCGAAGTCGATATTGAGGCGCGGACGGGAAAGGTACATGTTCCGGGCATCATCGACACCCAAGCAGAGCCCATACGCAATCCGGTAAGCGGCGAGGAACTGCGTGTGCAAGTCATGCTGCCGCGTGGATTTGAATACCGGCAAGCTGAATTTGCTAGCGGAAACACTGCTGCGACCGGCCCGGTTGGGCTCGAATGGGGTGGCCGCCACGCACATGTCGCAACACTCGACCTATCGACGCATGGCGCCGCTTGAAGCCAAATCAGGGGCGGTTTCGCGGCGAACGCTGGCAGCTCAGATTGTCTCCCGGCAAGGCCTTGTCATATCCATTTGCATTCTGGCGCTTTCGGCGCTGGCATGGTGGTGGTTGTGGCAGACCAGCACGCCAACAGCCGGAGATGTGATGGGGGACATGCCGGGAATGGCCATGTCCGCACCCTCGCTCGCATCATCCAGCGGTTACATCGTCAGTGCCTTCATCATGTGGGCTATCATGATGGTAGCGATGATGTTGCCATCTGCTGCCCCGATGATCCTGCTGCAGGACGTCTTCAGTCGCAGGAGCGGTCTCGGGGGTGCGGCTACTTTAGCATTTGCGCTGAGCTATCTGGCACTGTGGATCGCATTCGCACTAATTGTGGCATTGGGTCAATCGGCGCTGATCAGCGCAGGATACGTGGAAGAAGCTTCGCTTGTAGTCGGCAATGCCAAGATGGCAGCACTCCTATTGTTCGCGGCCGGGCTCTATGAATTAAGCCCGCTCAAGCGGCTTTGCCTCTCGCATTGCCAGTCACCGGTGACGTTCCTGACCCGTCACTGGCGGCCGGGGATCGGTGGTGCCATCGCAATGGGCCTGAGACACGGGACTTTCTGTGTCGGTTGCTGCTGGGCGTTGATGCTTTTACTCTTTGTCGGCGGCGTCATGAATCTCGCATGGATTGCAGTGCTCGCCTTACTCGTCCTGGCCGAGAAATATGCACCGCCAGCTTGGCGAACGGACCGCGTCTTAGCTTGTCTGCTCATCATCGCGTCGGTGCTCATTGCCGTGAGGCAAGTGTAAGTCATTGCGTGTCCGATACACCAGGGATATTTCTTGCTTTGTTCTTAGAATTATTGTCGAGTGCAAGGTCTGAAATGCACCCGCCTGCTTCATCACAATAGGCTTGTGCCATCTTGCCAATATTGCGTCGTGGTTCACTTACTTTTGGAACGCGCGGAGCGGCAAACTCGCAAATTCCGTCATCGGCACATTTGGAACAACCTGGACCGTCGATTGGCGGATAGCACACTATGCGGTGCGGGCCTGGGTTCGGTCCCTGAAAGGTGGGCCGGGCGGGACAGTGGCCCTCTCTGCGATGCCCGGCCCTGATCGAGCCTGCGGGTGACCAGAGGACTCGACTGCAGTCGGATATCTCTTGCCCTCGGATGATCCCGCTTTGCTGCAATAAGCGCCATTCGCCATGTGCAGGCACGCTGTGACGCCGGAGCGCAACCTTCCCGGTGATGGATATAGACAAAGCAAGGGCGCGCAGACAAACCGCCCGCGCGCCCTTTCTCGTAATTTGCCTGAGGCGAAAGATTACATCTTCTTGGCAGCGTCGCTCGCTGGTGCGGCGGCGCTCGATGCATCGGTTGCGGCACCCGAAGCAGCTTCCGTAGCTGCGGTGGTGGCACTCGAAGCAGCGCTCGGCTCGGCGGTTGCGGCGCTCGAAGCAGCTTCAGTCGCGGTGTCTGTGGCTTCTTCGGCCTTCTTTTGGCACCCGGCCAGGGTAAACGAGGTCACGGCAAGAGCCAGTATCAATGCTGATTTCTTCATGAGAGTCCCCTTAGATTACCCGGCGCTCACAGGCAGCCGAGTCTCTGCTGGATGCCTTAAATCGCTCGTGTTGTCTAATCGGATCGAGCAAATGATCACAATGCGACAGAATCAGCCCTGAATCGCCCGCGTCGAAGGCCTTCATCCCATCCTGCCGTTGAGGTTGTAACCAGGTCGATTTGATACTGTCCGTCGTCAAAACATATGGCGCAGATCGCGTCGTAGATTAGCGGAGTCTGCCGCGTCACATAGGATTGCCCGTGATCGATGCCTTCTGGAGGGTCGTGTGCGGGAGGTTCTGCAAAATCGCTTGAGGAGCGAGGCGGTCATGGCAGGCTGGTGATGTTCAACGTCACCAAGGAGACCCGCCATGACCAGGAGTGA
>JAHFPT010000293.1 GCA_023266625.1 Novosphingobium sp.
AGATGTCATAACCCACATACTCTACACCTCGGGGACCACAGGTCTGCCCAAGGGCGCGACTTGCAGCCAGGGCACATTGAAACACCATGCGCTGGCGATGGCGCAAACCTCTCGCATCGCAGAGCGCGGCAATCATCACCTTAACATCGTGCCGCTATTCCACGCCGGTGCCCTCAATACCTTTTCGAACCCGACGCTTTACTGGGGCGGCCATGTCACCACGATCCGCCGGTTCGAACCGGACGTCGTGCTGGAATTGCTGTCAGACCCTAGCCAGCGCATCACTCACATGTGCGGCGTATTGCAGATGTTCGCCCCAATCAGCGAAATGCCGGGCTTTGCGAACGCCAAGATTTTCCTCAAGGCACTCCTCTTCGGAGGATGGGGCCCAGGATCGGTCGAAGTGCGTCGCAAATGGCAACGGAATGGTCTTTTTCCGCAACTAGCCTACGGTTCTACCAAGCAAGGCCCGCTGATAACGGTTCTAGAAAGCGGAGACGATCTTGCCGACAACGCTTGTGCCGGGGCGGTGGTGGCCGGTGCCGAACTGCGCATCGCAGACCCACAGGGCAATGCGCTGGGCATGGGCGAGGTCGGTGAAATCCAGACCCGCGGACCATCCATCACGCCGGGCTACTGGCAAAAATCGCGCGAAGACTTTTTTTCGCCCGACGGCTGGTTTCGCACGGGCGACGCAGGCCGCCTCGATGAAGCCGGTAGGCTTTATGTCGTGGATCGCCTGCGCGAGATATATCGCTCGGGCGGGGAAAACATCTACCCCGCCGAAGTCGAACGGGTCCTGTCCGATTGCCCCGGCGTCCAGTCGATTTGCATCATCGGCGTTCCTGATGATCGATGGGGCGAAGTCGGCATGGCGATCGTCGAGCCCATCGCCGGCGCAACTCCGTCTCTCGAAACGCTGCTGGCACACGGCAAGGGGCGTCTCGCCCGCTTCAAGTTGCCCAAATACTGCGCTGTGATTGACGCACTACCACGAAATGCCACTTCAAAAGTTGATCGAGCAGACCTTAAATCACGCTATTCTCGTAGGTCAACGAGCGTAGTTTCCTATGAATGAATTCCTGCACGGACATCTCCGCTCGATTCTCAGCATGAGTCCGCTCTGCATCCGTCGGCCGTGGCCCTGTTCGCCCCTTGGGCAGGATAAGCAAACGATGTTAGTTATAAATTGGTGTCGGCGACGAAAAAATGCTAGCCGGGGTTCATATCAGGAAGCAGACAACGAGGGCATGAATTATGATCCGGCAACAGCTTGACGAAGGTATCCTGACGCTCGTCATCGACCACCCGCCGGTGAACGCGTTCACGATAGGACTTCTGGCCGAGATGAAGGCTATCCTTGATTCGATCGCCGAACGTGCTGATGTCCGGGTGGTCGTGATCCGCGCTGAAGGACGGGGGTTCTGCGCTGGCGGTGACGTCAAGGAAGTGGAGCGTCTACCAGGTTTCGAGGGGATCCTTGGGCAGACGGTGGGTTCCACCGGATCGATCGCTCTGGCGCGATGCGCGGTGCCGGTGATTTGCGCGGTACACGGCTACTGCATCGGTGCGGGTGTACTGATCGTGGGCATGGCCGATATCGTGGTTGCGGCGCAAGGAACCCGATTCATTCTGGCTGAGATCGACAACGGTGCCACGGCCGGTGGCGTGCAGGCCCTCAAGCTGATGCCGGAAAAGCGCGTCCGCCTTGCCATGATGACGGCGCAGCCCGTGTTTGCCGAAGAGCTGTTCGGATATGGGTCCGTTGCACAGGTCGTGCCGGTCGAGAAACTTGCGTCTGCGGCCCAGTCGATCGCCCTGGCCATTGCTGCAAAACAGCCCGAAAGTATGCGGCGGATGAAGAAATCTCTGAACGGGATTACAGGAATAGACGCACTGGAAATGCGTTATCGCTCCGAGATCAGCTATACATACGAGCTGAACATCATGGGCGTAGCAAGCGAAGGCCGCAGCACTTTCATCGAGGGTGATCGGGCGAGCTACATGCCCCCCGAGGCGTGACGCCCGAGGCGTCCAGAGGCAGTTTCCTCACCCTGCCCCTTGCCGCCGGAATTGTCGGTCAATCGACCGAGTCGGGCATGCGGGATGGGGTCAGGCCGAGCTGGCTTATGAACTGCGCCTGCAACTCTCCGGCCCGGCGGTTGAGTTCGGGAACGACGCCGACCTGTCCAACTGGGCAGCGCAGCGGCCTAGTCCCCTTAGGCATGGCGATGAGATCACTAACCAGATTGGCCACGATTTGCGGATCGTAGGCGGCTGGATTCTGAGCCTTGGCCTCAAGTAGTCCGGCGGAAAGAATGTTGTGGAACTGTGACATACTGCCGTAGGCCGCCACCACTTGCGCGTTTGCGGGATCGTTCTGCGCGGCGAGCAGGCCGGTATCGAATGATCCGGGTTCGACAATGACGGAATCGATGCCGAAGCCAGCGGTCTCGTAGGAAATGGCCTCAGCCATAGCTTCGGTTGCGAACTTGCTGGCGCAGTAAATTCCAAAGTTCGGAAGGACGATACGCCCCAGCAGCGAAGTGACCGTAATCAGCAATCCGTCCTCGGCTGCGCGCATGGCGGGAAGGATGGCGCGAAACAGCCGGAACGGGCCGACCACGTTGGTCTGTAAAGTGCGCTCGAATTGCTCCGATGAGAACGCCTCGGTCGTGCCCAGCCACATAATTCCAGCGCAATTTATCAGCACATCTACGCCGCCTGCCTGTTCGAGCACGGTTGCGGCACAGCGGGCGACGGATGCATCGTCGGTCACGTCGATGTCCACCGGAGTGATCGGCACTGCGGCGCGATGGGCGGCCAATTCCTGCGCCTGCGGGGCATTGCGCCCCTTGAGTTCGCGCATTCCTGCAAAAACGACGTGGCCCTGACCCGCCAGGGTGAGTGCAATCAGTTTTCCCATGCCATTGCTGGCGCCGGTCAAGAATATCCGTTTAGGGGTAGTCATGTCAGTTCCTCAATGTTGTCGGGGGAGCGCTTGTCGCCGAAACCACCATTCTAATCTGGCTGCATTCGTTGCAAGAGTTCATCGGTCGTAACGACGTCGGCAAAGCCGATGCGCATTCCAAGCAGCGACGCTGCGTGTTCTTCGTCGGTGATGGCGGCCATGGCATCCGACACTGCCAGAACCTTGTAGCCCAGCATTGAGCCGTCGCGGATGGTCGATTCGCAACACCCGTTGGTCAGTGTCCCAACGACCAGCAGCGTATCGATTCCTGCGGCCTGGAGTCGTTCGTGCAGGTCGGACGAGTGTTCGATGAAGCAGCTGTAGCGGTACTTGTCGATGACCGGCTCGGACGGATCGCGATCTAGAGAAGGGTCGATTTCATGCTCCTCGCGCCCCGGCATCAAAGTGGCGAAGCTTTGCGCGATCAGCGGCATGTCCAGCTTCCATTGCGGCAAGGAAGAAGGCCCGGAACGGGTATTCGTGTGCCTGATCCAGTAGATCGGAACGCCGATCTGCCGCATTGCCTGCACGATACGGTTTATGTTGGGCACAATCGCGCGTGCGCAAGGATTGGCCATGTCCTGGCCTTCTGCCATGAAATAGCGCTGCATATCGACAACGATAAGCGCCGAGCGCAGGGGATCGGGCTGCGGGAAGTGATTCATCGTGCGGCCGCGTTCGACGGCCCATTGCGGGATCGTGACGTTATGCAGCGACATCGGCAACCTCGTGGAAGGGAGACACGTCGCGCGCGACCGTTCCGGAAGACAAGTGGAACGAGGCTGATCCCAAAAAATCAACCATTGATTTGATTAATAGTGCGTAGCGAATACTGTTCTCCCCTGCGGGAAAGGCGTCGCTCACAATGTCGCATGAGCATGGTGAGCACATTTCGGCGCGACTGTGAAGCAACCGCGACAGGCCCTGCTAAATCGTGGAGAGCGGTGGTTGCGACAGACATCAGGACCACGCCATTAGCAGATGGTCACTGCAGCGACGCCCGGTGCGACTTGCAGCACAAGTGCTGCCAATCTTGTGCAGGCCATTCATGCCACTCTCCATCACCTACCCGAGTTGGGTAATGATCTCCGGCAATAAACAAACACTGTGAGTTAGGTATGTCAAGCAATTGTTCTCGAAGGCTGGATTTGGTCCTGTCGTTAAGGCTTTGCCGAGGAGCCACATCGATCTAGGGTCGAGCGCGAACGACCGCGCGAACGAGGGAAGGTTCATCATGCTGGAGGAGGCGCGACGCAGGGTAACCTTTTTGATGTTCGATAACTGCCTTCTGGCGCATGTTGCAGGTCCCATGGCAGCGTTCGAGCTTGCGGGCCAATTCGACCTACCGATTTACGATCAGTCGTTCGTGTCGTCGAAAGGCGGACTGGTGCGGACCTCCTGCGGCCTGGAAATCATGACCGGCCCTGCGTTTGAGGCTCCAGTCGCCGACAAGTTGTTCGTCGCCGGAGGATTTGGGGTTGTCGACGTCGAACGCGAATTGGCGTTGCTGGATCACATCCGGTCCGAGGCATCTCGCGGTGCGCAAATCGCAGCCATCAGCAGCGCTGCAGGGCTGGTCGCGCAGACCGGTTTGCTGGATGGTTTGCGCGCCACAACGCACTGGTCTCTGCAAGCGGAGATGGCGCGGCTGCATCCGAAAATCAATATCATCCGCGACTCGCTTATCGTGCATGACGGGCAGTTCTGGACGTGCGGACGCAGTGCCGGGGGGATAGAGATCGCCCGCCAAATGATCGAAGCGGATTTGGGCACCAGCGTTGCCCGTCGCGCGACGAAGGATCTCATTGCTGCTGACCGCCGGGCGTTCTCCGCGTCGGGTCAAGGCGATGGCCGCTACGAGCCTATCCTGAAATGGGCACGCGAACATTTGCGCGAGGTGTTGACCGTCGGGGATCTTGCTCGCCAATGTGGATTGACCGAGCGGCACTTTCTGTCGGATTTCCTGGCGCATAGCGGGGAAACGCCTGCCAAGGCCATCGAGCGGCTGCGTCTGGACGCGGCCATGGACCTGATCGAGACGTCCGAGATGCCTCTAT
>JAHFPT010000107.1:0-13548 GCA_023266625.1 Novosphingobium sp.
CTCAAAGAGTTCAAGCGTATCGCCATGCGTGCATGCAAAACCGATCAGAGCTTCGAGGCATTGATCCACCTCTGCTCAGCTGTCATAAACTCACGATGAATCTCAACAGACCCTAGAGCAAATTGCAAGAAATCCGAACCACCCGCTCAGCATGAGCGAGTCTAATTAAAGGAAATCCGTCCTAGGGGTTGTGGGGATTTAGGATTCCCATTTGGCGTGAAGTGTGATTCACGCTTTGGATGGAACGCTTCATACTGACGGACGCCCAATGGGCGAGGATGGAACCGCATTGTCTGGGCAAGCCGACGGACCCTGGGCGCAGTGGAGGGGATAATCGGCTGTTCATGGAGGCGGTACTGTGGATTGCCCGCACAGGCAGCCCTTGGCGAGACCTTCCAGCACAGTTCGGCAACTGGAGCACGGCATATCGCCGGTTCAGAGATTGGCGTGAAGCTGATGTTTTCAAACGTATTTTCGATACAATGTCAGACGAACCAGACATGGAATATGCTATGATCGATGCCACTATCGTCAAGGTTCACCGTCACGGACAGGGCGCAAAAGGGGGACTCAGAGCCAGGCCATTGGCCGTTCCAAAGGCGGCATGACGACCAAAATCCTGGCCCTGACAGACGCCCTGGGCAACCTCGTCCGCCTCCACCTGATGCCCGGCAACCGCTTCGATAGTATCGGCGTAGCGCCGCTCATCAAGGGCATTGAGTTCGGTGCATTGCTCGCCGACAAAGCCTTCGACAGCAACGAAATCGTTGCCGATCTCAACGAACGGGGTGCCAAGATTGTCATCTCACAACACCCGCGACGAGCCAAGCCAATCCCGCTCGATGCCGAAATGTACAAATGGCGACACCTGATCGAAAACTTCTTCTGTAAACTCAAAGAGTTCAAACGCATCGCGATGCGCGCATGCAAAACTGATCAGAGCTTCGAGGCCATGATCTACCTCGCCGCAGCCGTCATCAATTCTAGATGAATCCCCACAACCCCTAACCCGCCGCCTGCTTTTTCAACCGCCAGCCATGCACCAGCGCCACGGGTTATTTTGACGTCGCCCGGCCTTCCGCCTGGCTAACCTCCTTCACCGCGGCCAACTGGTCAGCCATGCTCCCGATATGATGCCCGGCTTGCGTGCCAGCATACACCGCTATGGCGCCCCCGACAGCTAGAATCAGCCCGTATCGCACCCACTGCGAATCGAGATAGTTGATGATAGTCATCGCAGCGGACACCGATACCGGTCTTATGCCGAAGTTTTCGGGCAAAGCTGATCTGACTCTATGTATGGTTGGTTTCAGAATCTTTGCCGCGATCACGTCGTCAACGTCGATCGGTGAATGCAAATGGACCCCAAACCGCCTCTCGCTGACCCATTTGACTTCGCCCGGCATCGAATAGCCGTTCGCCTCGATTGTCACCGAATGAGAGCATCGCGGCGGCATGGCGGTCGTCAGAAGCAATCCGTCAGAAGAAATATCAAGAATGCAGGCATCGCGTTCAAAACCGCTGCCACTCAGACGGGCGCGCAACAGTGCCTTAACCCGCCCCTCGACCCGTTTGACGGTCTGGCTCATTTGGCATCTCCTGTGCCCGTTTGCCCGGAGACTTTAAACCAATCAGGGTTAGGACTTATTTAACTGCCAGCATAGGCAAATACCTACTTGGTCGGTCGTCTATTTCTTCTTCTGCCGCCAGGCATGCAGCACAGGCTCGGTATAGCCGTTGGGCTGCTCCACCCCCTTGAACACCAGCTCGCACGCCGCCTCAAAGGCCATGCTGCTATCCCAGTTCCCCGCCATCGGCTCATACAGCGGATCGCCTGCATTCTGCGCATCGACCTTGGCGGCCATGCGATGGAGCGAATCCATCACCTGCTCCTTCGTGCAGACCCCGTGCAGCAGCCAGTTGGCCATGTGCTGCGAGGAAATGCGCAGGGTCGCGCGATCTTCCATCAGGCCGACGTCGGTGATGTCGGGCACTTTGGAGCAACCGACGCCCTGGTCGATCCAGCGCACGACATAGCCGAGCAAGCCTTGCGCGTTGTTGTCCAGCTCCTCGCGCACTTCGGCTTCGGAGAAGTTGACGCCGGTTGCCAGCGGAATTGCCAGCAGTTCGTCGAGCCCCGGAATTGACTGCTTGGCGATCTCCTTCTGCACATCGAACACATCGATCTGATGATAATGCATCGCATGCAGTGTTGCCGCCGTCGGTGATGGCACCCAGGCGGTGTTGGCCCCGGCCTTGGGGTGAACGGCCTTCTCGGCCATCATCGCCCCCATCCGGTCCGGCGCGGCCCACATGCCCTTGCCGATCTGCGCCCGCCCGGAAAGTCCGTGAGCCAAGCCTATGGCAACATTGCGCTTTTCATAGGCGGCGATCCAGCCCGATCCCTTCATCGCGCCCTTGCGGATCATCGGTCCGGCGCGCATCGAGGTGTGAATCTCGTCGCCGGTGCGGTCGAGGAAGCCGGTGTTGATGAACACGATGCGGTCTTTCACCGCGTGAATGCAGGCAGCGAGATTGGCGGATGTGCGCCGCTCCTCGTCCATCACCCCGACCTTGACTGTGTGGCGCGGCAGGCCGAGCAAATCCTCCACCGCATCGAACAGCGTGTTGGTGAAGGTGCATTCCTCCGGCCCGTGCATCTTGGGCTTGACGATATAGATACCGCCAGTGCGCGAATTGCGGAACTTGCCAAGGCCCTTCACGTCGTGCGCACCGATGGCGCTGGTGATGACGGCATCCATGATCCCTTCGGGAATCTCGGATCCATCTGAAAGCAGGATCGCCGGGTTGGTCATCAGATGGCCGACATTGCGCACGAACAGCAGGCTGCGGCCGGGCAGGGTGAACTGCCGGCCATCCACCATTTGCCATTCCCGGTCTGCGGCCAGGCTGCGCGTCAGAGTCTTGCCGCCCTTCTCGAAGCTCTCGGCAAGGTCACCACGGATGACGCCCAGCCAGTTGCGATAGGCAACAAGTTTGTCTTCCGCATCGACGGCAGCCACCGAATCTTCGAAATCGACGATCGTCGTCAGCGCCGATTCGAGGATGACATCGGCGATGCCCAGCGGATCGGTCTTGCCCACGGGATGATTGCGATCGATCACCAGGTCGATGTGAAGACCGTTGTTCTTGAACAAGACGCCGCTTTCGCAGACGACATGCTTGTGCGGGCAATCGCCGCCGCTCAGCGCCGCTTCCCAGCCGGGAATCGTCTCGTCGAGGAATTGGCGCACTCGGCCCACCACGGCCGCGCCGCGCTCCGCATCGTAGCCCCCCGGCCGCGCCGGGGGCGCATCGAGCGCGTCGGTGCCGTAATAGGCATCATAGAGGCTGCCCCAGCGGGCATTGGCGGCATTGAGCAGGAAGCGGGCGTTGAGCACCGGTACCACCAGCTGCGGCCCGGCCATTGTCGCGATTTCGGCATCGACATTCTGGGTCGTCACCGCGAAATCGCCCGGCTCGGGCACGAGATAGCCGATCCCGGTGAGGAAGGCACGATATTCGCCTGCGTCCAAGGACTTGCCGGCGCGCGCCAGATGCCATTCATCGATCTTCGCTTGCAGCGCGTCGCGCTCCGCCAGCAGGCTGCGATTGACCGGCACCAGCCGACCCAGCAGCGCGGCGAAGTCCCGCCAGAATTCCGTAGCGCCCAGCCCCAGCGGTGCCAGAACCTCATCCTCGACGAAGCCCGCCAGCTTCGCATCGACCCCAAGCCCGGAGCGTTCAACCCTGTCTGCCATGTCGCCTCATCAAATGTTGCCCCGCCGGCGCAACGCACGGCGGCAGGAAGGATTGCCAATGTCCCGGGGAAGAACGCGAGCGCCTATGACGAAAGCCCGCACGCTTGGCAACAGGCGGCGTGATACGGCGGCGTCGGGCCGCTTTACACTCCGCGCGCCGTTAACCAGCGCCTTGCGCGGAATTGCACATGTGGCATGATGATTGCTGCGTCTGTATGGATAACAAGAGGTTAACGATGCTCCGCAAGATTGGTCGCCTGTTCGTCATCAAGACCCGCTTTGAGGCCTATCTCATCATCTACGCGCTGGCGACCGGCGCAGCGGAGCGCGGCAGCGTCTATCTCGACCAGTTTCCGGGCACCGGCGGCAAGCTGCTGTTCGCCGCCTGCATGGGTTCGGTGTTCCTGGCGGGCGCGAAAATGCTCGATTGCCTGCGCTTCGAGAGAGCCAGAGATCTTGCGAAGGACGTAGCGACGTTTGCTTAGTTTTCACTCCTCTCCCGCAAGGGGAGAGGAGCGCAGTTGCCAAAACTCTGATGAAATAAGGTGGGGTGGTTCTGTTGCCCGGCCCACCCCGGGCCGCTGGAATCCGTTCTGTTGCCCGGTCGGTCCAACCGCGCTTTAGCTTTGTAAGGTCAGGGCGTTAGCCCCTAGAATTACGCAGCGATTGCGAGTGCGTCATTGTCATTGGCACTTGTGGGTTTTGAGCCTTGAACGGGTTACTCAGCCCGGGCAAAAACAGCGCTTTTCAATACACGTCGATCCTAGTTCGGCCCCGTCATACCCTCCGCAGATGCGAAGGAGGTGGTGGAGCCGCCGGGTACCGCCCCCGGGTCCGCTGCATCTATTGCACGCCGCAATTTATCACCATAGCCGGGCGAACCCGGCAGGGAGCAATATAGGGCACAATCGGTAAATGAAAAGGGCGAGGCCACTGTCGCCTTAGCCCCTCCCCTTCAGGGGAGGGGTTGGGGTGGGGTTTATCGTCCCGGCGCTGCGTCTGGCGAGAGCCCCCACCCCGCTGCGACTAGGCAGCAAGCTGCCAAGTCTCGCTGCCCCTCCCCTGAAGGGGAGGGGCGGAATTCAGCCCTTTTTGAGCGAATCCCTGATCTCGGTCAGCAGATCGACTTCGCTGGGGCCGACCGCTGGCGGCGGCATCGCCTTGTTGGCCTGGCGTACGATCAGGAAGATGACAAAGGCCATGATCACGAAGTTGATGATCGCGGTAATCAGCGAACCCCAGCCGAGCACATTGGCCCCGGCAGCCCGGGCAGCAGCCAGAGTCGTACCTTCGGCAACCGTACCGCTGAGCACGGTGAATTTGTTGGAGAAATCCATCCCACCCGTAACCAAGCCGATGACCGGCATGATGATGTCATCGGTCAGCGATGTTACAATCTTGCCGAATGCGGCACCGATGATGACACCTACAGCCAGATCGAGCACATTGCCGCGCGCAATGAATGCCTTGAATTCGCTAAGCATTTTACGTCTCCTTGCTCTTCCGGGTGAAACCCGGCGGGAGACTGACACGGAAGTCAGGACGTCACAACAATCGATTGAGTTCGCGCGATAATTCGAATGGCCGCTTGAACCCGTACCGGCACTCGCTACATTCGCCCGGCACTTCCCGGCGACGCCCGCCGCGACACGAGAGAGGGAACCGACCGCATGTCCGCTTCGCCCACCGCCCGTATGGGACGTTTCGCCGTCACTGCCGCCCTGACTGCCATTGCCGCCGCCAGCCTCGCAGGCTGCGGCGTCAATACCGTCCCGACAGAGGAAGAGAACGCCAAGGCCAAATGGGCGGACGTTCAGGCCGCTTTTCAGGAGCGCGCCAACCTCATTCCCAACCTCGCCGCCGTCGCCAAGGGCGCGGCCGAACAGGAAAAGGGCATCCTCACCGGGGTGATCGAAGCCCGCGCCAAGGCGACCAGCATTCAGGTCAGCCCCAGCGACCTGACCGATCCGGCCAAGATGGCAGCCTTCCAGGCCGCCCAGAACCAGCTGTCCACCTCGATGGCCGGATTCGGCCGCCTGCTTGCCAATGTCGAGGCCTATCCGCAGCTCAAGAGCATCACCAATTATCAGATGCTGCAAAGCCAGCTCGAGGGTCAGGAGAACCGCATCCGCGTTTCCTTGCGCGACTATAACGGCGCAGTGCAATCCTATAACACCACGATCCGCACCTTCCCCAGCATGGTCGCCGCCAAGCTCTTGTATGGCTCAAAGCCAATGGTGCCCTATCAGGCCGTAACGCCGGGTGCGGAAGTCGCGCCCAGCCTCGAAGGCAAGCTCTGAGCGAAGGAGGACGGGCCATGACCGGCCCTCTTTCGCTCAGCGGCAGGCGCGCGGCCCTGCCCCGGCGTTTCCATGCGGGTGTCCTGGCCCTACTGGTGCAGGCAGCCTTGCTGCTGGCCCCGGCAGTAGCAATCGCCCAGACCTTCCCCGCGCTCACCGGCCGAGTGGTCGATGCCGCAAATGTCATCCCGCCCGAAGTCGAGGCCCGGCTCGACCAGAAGCTCGCCGCGCTTGAGGTCCAGTCGCACCGCCAACTGGTGATCGCCACTCTGCCCAGTCTGCAAGGCTACGAGATCTCCGACTACGGCTATCGGCTTGGCCGCAGCTGGGGCATCGGCAGCAAGGACAAGAACGACGGCGTACTGCTGATTGTCGCGCCGAACGAGCACAAGCTGCGAGTCGAAGTCGGCTATGGCCTCGAAGGCGTGCTGACCGACGGGCTTTCTTCGCTGATCATTCAGGATACCATTGTCCCGAAGCTCAAGGCCGGAGATATGGCTGGCGGCGTTGAAGCGGGAACCGACGCGATCATTCACCAACTCACCCTGCCCGATGCCGAGGCCCGTCAATTGGCAGCACAAGCCAGGCCGCAGCAGGCAGCAGCGCGTGGAGGCATTCCCCCCTCGACAATCATCTGGCTGCTGTTCTTCGGGTTTTTCTTCGTGCTGCCGATGATCCGCCGGATGCGCGGCGGACGCAGCTATAGCAGCGGGCTTGGCTCGGTTATCCTGTGGAACGCGCTGGGCTCGGGCGGTAACAGCAGCAGCTGGGGCAGCGGTGGCGGCGGCTTCTCCGGCGGTGGCGGCAGCTTCGGCGGCGGCGGCTCTTCGGGCAGCTGGTAGGAGGCAGGCATGGCAGCCATAACCAAAATCAGCGAGGATGATCGCAGGCGCATCGCCACTGCAGTCACCACCGCCGAGGGCCGCAGCGCGGGCGAGATCGTTACCATCGTCACCGGGCAATCGGACGATTACGCCGATATTGCCCTGATCTGGTCGGCCTTCGTCGGCTTTCTCGCCCTTGCCGCGCTCGCAACTGCACCCGATTTCTACCTCGGCATCTATGACCGGCTGACCGGAGGTTGGGTGCAACAATGGCCTCCGCGCGACCTGTTCGCGGCGGCGCTGCTGGTCGCCAGCCTCAAATTCACCGGCATGTGGCTGCTGCAACTGTGGCGGCCGCTGCGAATGCTGCTGGTGCCCGGCCCGGTCAAACACACGCGCGTCCGCGCCCGGGCGATCATTTGCTTCAAGGTCGGAGCGGAGCGCCGCACTCATGGCCGTACCGGCATCCTCATCTACCTTAGCTTGCGCGAACGCCGTGCCGAGATCGTTGCCGATGAAGCTATCGCCAGCAAGGTTGCGCCTGAAGTGTGGGGCGACGCCATGGCCGCCATGCTCGGACCTATCCGCGAGGGCCGGATCGCCGACGGGATGTGCGCCGCAGTCGAACAGGTTGGCGCAGTGCTTGCCGAACACTTCCCGCGCGCCGGAGACGACCAGAATGAACTGCCCGACCGGCTGATCGAAGTTTAGCTCCCCCTACCCTTCAGGGGAGGGGGTCGGGGGGTGGGGTCTGTCGGCATGCGCGGCGCTCAACTGACAGACCCCACCCCAACCCCTCCCCTGAAGGGTAGGGGCTTGCGAAGGTATCCCGATGGAAGAAGAAAAGATCGTCTGGCAGGGCAAGTTCGTCACGGCCAAGACCCGGGGCAAATGGGAATATGTCAGCCGTTCGCGCGGTATCCGCGCGGCGGTCATTCTCGCCATCGACGAGGAAGATCACGTCATCCTGGTCGAGCAATACCGCGTGCCGCTGGGGCGAGCCTGCATCGAACTTCCTGCCGGTCTCATCGGTGACGGCGATGCAGACGAAGACGACGCCACAGCGGGTGCCCGCGAGCTGGAGGAAGAAACCGGCTACCATGCCGCGAGGATGGAAGTCCTCGGCGAGTTCTGGTCCTCGCCCGGCATGGTGACCGAGAGTTACGTGCTGCTGCGCGCGCATGGCCTCACCCGGATCGGCCCCGGCGGCGGGACCGAAAGCGAAGATATCACCGTCCACCGGGTGCCGCTCAGCGGCATCGCCGATGCCGTCGCCCGCTGGCGCGCGCAGGGCTATGCCATCGACACCAAGCTGCTGCTGTTGCTGGCACCGGACCTTCTGGGAGGTCCGCGAACATGACAGGAAGGGTTGCGGGCAAGACTGCGCTGGTCACTGGCGCGGCGCAGGGGCTTGGTGCAGCGATCGCCTTGAGGCTGGCGCAGGAAGGCGCGCGGGTGTTGCTCACCGACATCAATGAGGCAGGTGCCGCCGTACAGGCTGCGGCAATCGACGCCGAATGCGGCAAGGGCACCGCCTTTTCCACGCGCCACGATGTCACCAGCGAGGCTGACTGGATCGCCGCCCTGGCCGTCGCAAAAGACAAGCTCGGCGGGCTTTCGGTGCTGGTCAACAATGCCGGGATCGGCATCGGCGGCACGGCCGAATCGACCAGCCTCAAGGTGTGGGAGCAAACCATGGCGGTCAACGCCACCGGCCCGTTCCTCGGCTGCAAGCACGCCATGCCGCTGCTGCGCGAGAACCAGCCAGCCAGCATCGTCAACATCTCGTCAATCGCTGCCTTCACTGCCGATCCCTTCCTGGCCGCTTACAATGCGTCCAAGGCGGCAGTGTGGATGCTGACCAAGTCGGTCGCGCTCTATTGCGCGAAGGCGAAGTGGGACATTCGCTGCAATTCGGTCCACCCGGCGTTCGTCGAAACCGCAATCCTCGAAGGCTTCCACCTCGACAAGAGCACGCCGATCGCGGCGACCCATCAGAGGCTGGGCCAGGCGGTACCGATGGGACGCATCGGCCAGCCGGAGGAAGTCGCGCTTGGCGTGCTCTATCTGGCGAGCGACGAGAGCAGCTTCATGACCGGGGCGGAGCTCAAGCTCGATGGCGGGCTGAGCGCGATGTGATCTCCCCGGCACGGGGAGGATTTCAAAGCGTGGTGAAAATCGCGCCGAAATCCTTGCCGCCATTCCCGGCCTCGACGAACTTCTCGTAGATCTCGGTGGCATGTTTACCCAGCGGCACTGTGGCCCCGCTGGATTGTGCCCCGGCCATCGCCAGCCGCAAGTCCTTGAGCATCAACGCCGATGCGAAGCCGCCCTGGTAGCCATTGTCCGCCGGGCTCGCCGCGCCGATCCCCGGAGCAGGGGTATAGTCGTTAAGCGACCAGCAATAGCCAGTGGACTTGGAGCTGATCTCAAAGAATTTCTGCGGATCGAGCCCGGCCTTCTCCGCCAGAGCCAGCGCTTCGCAGGTGCCGATCATGTGGATCGCCAGCAGCATGTTGTTGCACATCTTGGCAACCTGTCCGCTGCCCGAAGCCCCGGCATGGATCACCGCCTTGGCCATCGGCTGAAGCACGGCTTCAGCGCGCGCAAATGCCGCGTCAGTGCCGCCGACCATGAAAGTCAGGGTGCCGCCATTGGCCGCCGCAATGCCGCCCGAAACCGGGGCATCGACCATGGCGTAGCCAGCTTTGGCCGCAGCTTCCTCGACCAGCCTCGCGGTGGCAACGTCGATCGTCGAGCAATCGAGCAGCAGCGCCGATGTGGGCGCGTGGCCAATAATGTCGTCGCTGAACACCTTCTCGACGATGGCCCCATTGGGCAGCATCGAAACCACCGCATCGACGCCCTGCACCGCCCCTTGCACGGTGGTGAAGACCTCACAGCCATTGCCTTTGGCCCGATCCAGCGCCTCGGCGGCAAGATCGAAGGCGCGGACCTGGTGCCCGGCCTTGACCAGATTGGCAGCCATCCCGCCGCCCATATTGCCGAGACCGATGAAGGCGATTTTCATGTTCTAAGCTCCTTGCCCTCTCCCCTGCAGGGGAGAGGGTACGAAGGCTTGTCAGCTTGCTGACTAGCCGAAGTTGGAGAGGGGCTGGCGATGCGCTCCTTGGCGCACTTCCCCTCTCCCAACCCTCTCCCCTGAAGGGGAGAGGGCTATGTCACTTCCCCTTCCAAACCGCAGCGCGCTTTTCGACAAAGGCATTCATGCCCTCAGCCTTGTCCTCGGTCGCGGCCAAAATCTGCCACATCCGGCGCTCGAACAGCAGGCCCTGCTCCAGCACCGTCTCGAACGCAGCGCTGACCATTTCCTTGTTCACCAGCGCGGCGACGCGCGGCATCGCGGCGATCTCGGC
Source organism: Novosphingobium sp. (assembly GCA_023266625.1). Lineage (GTDB taxonomy): Bacteria > Pseudomonadota > Alphaproteobacteria > Sphingomonadales > Sphingomonadaceae > Novosphingobium. The sequence continues at coordinate 10,263 of JAHFPT010000107.1, forward strand.
GGCCACAACCAGCGCGGCATCGAGGAAACCTTCGGCGGGGAATATCCGGGCGACCAGGCCAGACTTCTCTGCCTCTGCCGCATCCATCATCCGCCCGGTCAGGCACAGATCCATCGCCTTGGCCTTGCCGACCGCGCGGGTCAGCCGCTGGCTGCCGCCCATGCCCGGCGCAACGCCGAGCTTGATCTCCGGCTGGCCGAACTTCGCCTTCTCCGACGCCAGGATCATGTCCGCCATCATCGCCAACTCGCAGCCGCCGCCCAGGGCAAAGCCGTTGACCGCCGCGATCCAGGGCTTGCGCACCTTGCTGGCGATATCCTTCTGCCAGCCATCGAAGAAGGCCCGCAGATAGAAGTCCGTTGCATTCATCGTCGCCATCTCGGCAATGTCGGCCCCGGCGGCAAAGGCCTTGTCGCCTGCGCCGGTGAGCACGGCGCAGCCCTGGCTGTCATCCGCTTCGAAGGCGGCGAATGCAGCAATCAGTTCCTTGAGGATGGTCGAATTCAGCGCGTTAAGCGCCTGCGGGCGATTGAGCGTGATCAGCGTGACCGCACCGCGCTGTTCGACCAGGATGCATTCGTAGCTCATTTGGCGTAACTCATAGGGGCTTCCACTCTTCACCGGCCGGCAGCGGCGCAAAAATCGATTCGATCAACGCATCAGTAACACCCTCAGGCGTCGCCGGATCCCATTTGGGCGCATTGTCCTTGTCGACAATCACCGCGCGCACGCCCTCGGCAAAATCGGGGCGATTGATGACGCGGGCAGCGATGCGGTAATCCATCGCCATATTCTCGGCGAAGGAGGTCAGCTTCGCCGCTTCCGCGAGCTGGCGCAGCGCCACCTTGCAGGTTTGCGGGCTTTTGGTGCGAATTGTCGCCAGCTCCTTCGCCGCCCAGTCGCTGTCATCCCCTTCGAGCGAGGCGATGATATCCTCAAGCCGGTCAGAGGCGAAATGCCTGGCGATCAGATGAGCGTTGGCGGCGATCCGCGGTTCGGGCGCAGTCACCGCCAGTGCGGACAGCACTCCGCCAATTTCATGACCATGGGCAATCCGCGCCTTGGCCTCGGCGAGTTCGGCGGCAGGCAGATAATGCGTCACCAGCCCGGCCCACAGGCACTCCGCCCCATCCAGCCGCGCACCGGTGAGCGCCAGGAACTGCCCCATCCGGCCCGAAAGCCGCGACAGATGCCAGCCGCCGCCGACATCGGGGAACAGGCCAATACCCGTCTCCGGCATGGCAAAGCGGGTGTTCTCCGTCGCCACGCGGAACTTGGCCGGCTGGGCAATGCCGACGCCGCCGCCCATGGTAATGCCATCCATGAATGCGACAATCGGCTTGGGATATTCATAGAGCAAATGATTGAGCTGATATTCGTCGTGGAAGAATTTGGTGCCCGAGACGCCATTATCGGTGAGCGCCGAGTTGCGGAGGAACGCGACATCGCCGCCCGAGCAGAAGCCGCGCCCCTCGCTGTGATCGATGATGACGGCGTGAACCTCCGGATCATCCCGCCATGCCAGCAGCGCCACGGTCATGGCATGGTCCATCGCTGCGGTCAGCGCATGGATCGCCTTGGGGCGGTTGAGCGTGAGGAAGCCGGCCGCTCCCTCGCGGCGGACGATCAGTTCGTCGCCTAAGTTATTCGGGGTCACTTGAGCAAATCCCGGCCAACAATCATCCGCATCACCTCATTGGTCCCCTCAAGGATACGGTGCACCCGCAGATCGCGCCAGAAGCGCTCGATCGGGTAGTCGCGCAGATAGCCGTAACCGCCGAACATCTGCAACGCCTTGTCGACGATTTCGCTGCCATTGTCGCTGGCGAGCTTCTTGGCCATGGCGGCAAAGCGGGTCTTGTCCGGCGCGCCGGCCGTCACCTTGGCCGCAGCAAGATAGAGCAGCGCGCGGGCGGCCTCGAGGTCGATTGCCATGTCGGCGAGAGTGAACTGGGTGTTCTGGAAATCGGCGATGCGGCTGCCGAACTGTTTGCGGTCCTTGACGTAGGCGATCGCCTCGTCGAGGCAGCGCTGCGCCCCGCCGAGCGAGCAGGCGCCGATGTTGAGCCGCCCGCCATCGAGCCCGACCATGGCGAATTTGAATCCGTCGCCCTCCGCGCCGACGCGGTTTTCGACCGGCACCTTCACATTGTCGAAATTGACCTGCGCCGTCGGCGAGGAGTTCCAGCCGAGCTTCTTCTCCGGCGCGCCGAAACTGACGCCTTCCTGGTCCTTTTCGATGACGAGGCAGGAAATGCCCTTGGGACCATTTTGCCCGGTGCGAACCATGGTGACGTAATAGTCATTCACTCCGCCGCCGGTGGTGAACTGCTTGGTGCCGTTGACGACATAGTGATCGCCCTCCAGCCGGGCAGTGGTCTTGAGCGCGGCGGAGTCGGAGCCCGAGCCGGGCTCGGTCAGACAATAGGAACCGAGCTTCTCCATGCCGACCAGGCCGGGCAGATAGCGCTGCCTGATCTCAGGCCCGCCGAACTTGTCGATCATCCAGCTGGCCATGTTGTGGACCGAGATAAACGCCGCAGTCGAGGGGCAGCCATAGGATAGCGCCTCGAAGATCAGCGCCGATTCCAACCTGCCCAAATTGATCCCCCCCATCTCCTCCGAGATGTAGATCGCCCCAAAGCCGAGTTCGCCCGCCTCGCGCACGACATCGCGCGGGAAATGCTTCTCCTCGTCCCACCTGGCGGCATTGGGCGTGATCCGGTCGGCCGTGAACTTGCGCGCCATATCCTGGATGGCGAGCTGGTCGTCGGTGAGGTCGAATTGGGTGGTCATAAATTATCCCAGCGCCTCGATAATATCCTTCCCGAACAGTTCCTCATCGCTCGGGATCACCTTGGTCACCGCCAAGGGCTTCGACACCCAGGTTTCGTTGATCAGATCCCGCCAGGTGATGTTGTTATTCGTCGCATTGCCGCCCCACGATCCGCACCCAAGCGAAAACGTCTGGCGCATCCCGTTCCACAGATTGCCCGAGTTCGACGCCGCTTGCGGCTGGTTGACCATGACGCGGCTGGTGTAGGTTTCATTCGCCAGCTTCATGATATTGGCATCGCTGGTCGAATAGATGCCGCAGCTGTGGCCGCGCCCCTGATAGGCCTGGATGCCGTTGGTCAGCGCAATCGCCTCGTCGATGTCCCTGGCGCGGTAGAGCGCCATGGTCACGGTCATCTTCTCGCCCGAGAAAGGGTGGTCGGGGCCATAGCCATCTTCGGGCACGATGAAGAATTTGACCTCCTCGGGCACATCGAACCCGGCGAATTTG
>JAHFPT010000107.1:13558-17302 GCA_023266625.1 Novosphingobium sp.
CGATGAACTGCGGCGTCTGGGCGACGATCTTGGCGTTGATCACCCCGTCGATCCACAGCGCGGCCTGGAGCTTGGCCTTCTGCTCGTCGTTCAGCACCAGCCCGCCCTTTGCCTTCAGCTTGGCGAGCATCGGCTCGTAGATCGAATCGAACAGGATCACGGCGTTGTCCGACGAGCACGACGCCGCCAGATCGAGCGTCTTCGAGATGCGGATTTTCTCCGCCGCATCGTCGAGATCGGCGGTGTCATCCACCGTGATGACCGCATTGCCCGCGCCGACGCCCAGCGCCGGGGTGCCCGAGCTATAGGCCGCGATCACCATCGGCGCACCGCCGGTGGCGAGAATCCGGTCGCACTGCTTCATCAATTCGTTGGTCTTTTCAACCGACGGCACATCGATGCTCAGCACCAGATCGGCCGGGGCACCCAGCTTGACCAGCGCATCGCGCATCAACCCGCAAATCATCTTGTTGGTCAGTTTGGCGCGCGGGTGCGGTGCGACGATGATCGAATTGCGGCCCTTGACCGCCGAAATCGCCTTGATCACCGGCGTCGCTTCCGGGTTGGTCGAAGGCGACAGCGCGCCGATCACGCCGATTGGCTTGGCGATCTTGACCAGATTGCGGACCGGGTCTTCCTCGATAATGCCGACCGACTTGTCGTCGATGATATCCATCAAGGTGGCGCGGGTCTTGCGGCTGATCTTGAGGAACTTGCCGTCATAATTGCCAAGCTGGGTCTCATCGACGGTATGCTGGGCGATTGTCTCGGCGACGCCGGGCCGGGCAACTGCCCAGACCATGCCGCAGATCAGGCGATCGACCTGACCTTGCGTATAATTCTCGATCTGCGCCTGCGCCGCACGGCTGCGGGCGATCAGCGCGGCGACTTCTCTGGCTTCGGGTGTATCGGCAATCTGTTGGGCGGCGGCCATGGTCTTCCTCGGTTTGCTTTGCGCCGGCCAGCAGGCGCTGCAATGCAGCATCGCGGCCAGCCGAGTTTAATCGAACGGTTAAACTTCCTGCACTTTCAGCGTAGCACAATCAAGATGATTCGCCTTGGGATGGGGCAAGGGCGGGTTTTGTTGGGATGTGCCAATGGACAGATTAGATTGGGTTCACACGAAGACACGAAGAGGTACGCGCTTGCGGCAACGCCGCCCAAACAATGAAGCTGTGCCCAAGCCGCTGAGTTCGCACTGACTCGGGACCTGCGGCTCGGCACACCCTCTTCGTGTCTTCGTGTGAAATAATTTCGCGCGCTTGCTATATTTGAATATGCAATAGGCGCGATGCCGCATGAGGCTATGCAAAGGCAAACGAACAGACCGGGGGAGCAAGCGTGAGCGAAAACACCATCGATCCGGCAACCTTCCGCGCAGTCCTCGGCTCCTATCCCACCGGCGTCTGCGCGATCACCGCCACCACGCCGGACGGCACCCGCGCGGCCATGGTGATCGGCAGCTTCACCTCGGTCTCGCTCGATCCGCCGCTGGTCGGCTTCCTGCCCGACAAAGCCAGCTCGAGCTGGCCGCTGATCGAGGCGGCGGGGCATTTCTGCGTCAATGTTCTCGCCAGCGACCAGCAGGACGTCTGCCGACGGCTCGCCGCCAAGGGCCCGGACAAGTTCGCCGGCGTCGACGTCCGCCTGTCGCAGCACGGCCACCCGGTGATCGCCAATGCCATCGCCCAGATCGACTGCGACATCCACGCAGTGATCGACGCGGGCGACCACTGGTTCGTGGTCGGCCGGGTGCTGAGCCTCGACGTGGTCCGCGACGAGGACCCGATGCTGTTCCACCGGGGGCGGTATGGGGGGTTTGCGGAGCTGGCTTGACACCATGTCCCACTTTGTGCTCTCATCTGAGGGCAAATTTCGGGACATAGCCTCATGAGCGAACCTGCCATTTTTTTCGACCTATCCGACCGCAATGCCGAACTGTCCCAGATGGCTCTTGATCACGAAGGCCTGCTGTGGGTTCTCCAGCAGGCGCACCAAGAAGGCGGCTATTCTAGCAGCAACGACGTGAAGGGTTGGCGGCTTATTGTCACACACGACAAAGCCGTCCGTGCGCTGCGCGAACGGTTCTGTGGACCGCACTGGGAGAAGGAAGAGGCGGAAAACCAAGAAGGTATCCGGAACCCCACCGCGGGTCAGCGCATCATCGTCGCCAACTTCGATGACTTCGCCGGTGATCCCGACCCAAAAGTTACGCCGACCAACCTGCGGCCCAAGGGCAATGCGTCCAAGCGGAAGGCGCGCTGCAATCAGACAGGCTGGTTGCCCGGTCTCCCCATCCCGGAACCTATCCACGAAGAATATGAAACGTGGGTTCTGGGAATTTTCTCAGATGACAATGGCTTCACTGGCGAACTGTGCCTGCCGCTTGAATTCCACAAGCGCAAACTTTCGAAGCTGGTAAAACGAATTATTATCAAATCTAAGGATGACGGCTTGCCTGTTCAGCCTCTGCACCGGGAACCAAGTGGGCCAGTCGAAGAGATTGATATCCAGATCACCCGAAGGTCCTAATCGTGATTAATCCTGATCGAGTTGAGTTGGTTCGAAAGCGATTCGGACTGACCAAATCTGGATTTGCTGCGAAGCTTGGGGTGGATCGGCGGACCATGCAGCGCTTCGAGTCTGGCGCTTCCGAATTTCCGCAAGGATGCCTAGACAAGCTCTGCGATTTTTCAGGCTTTGCGCCGGATTACTTTACCAAGCCGTCTCCGGAGTTTCCAAACCCCAAGGGCGTGAGCTTTCGCTCTCTGCGCTCATTGACCGCAGTAAAGCGAGAAGAAGCAATGGCTGCAGGTGCGATTGCGTTCGAGTTTGATGACTGGACGTCCGTAAAATATGATCGTCCGCAGCACGATTTGATCCATCCAGAAGGCGTATCGCCAGCCGAAGCGGCGGCGCAGCTTCGCGCAAAATGGGGCATAGGCCTACGGCCAATTGGCAATGTCATCAACCTCCTTGAAGCACACGGAATCCGAGTGTTCTCGCTGGTTGAAGGAACGAGGCACCTCGATGCTTATTCGCTTTGGCGGAACGGAACGCCTTACATATTTCTAAACACGACAAAAACTGCCGAACGTAGTCGCCATGATGCGTGCCATGAGCTTGGCCATCTCGTCATGCATCGGCACATCGGCTCAACGCATCCAAAAGCCGAAGATGAAGCCAATGCATTCGCATCTGCCTTCCTAATGCCGCCTGATGATTTGTTGGCAGAGACGACATGGGGTATGATGTTAGATCAGCTTATCACGAAAAAGAAGAGGTGGGGCGTATCAGTTTCTTCTCTAAACTATGCCCTGTATAAAATTGGTCGCATGTCTGAATGGACATACAGAGGTAACTACATAGCGCTTAGCAAACTTGTGCAAGGTGAAGATTCAAAAGAGCCCGAACCTATGCCGCATGAGACCTCGCAGATTTGGGCCAAGATTTTCACTGATCTTTGGTCACGCGGCATCTCAATTTCTCGCATTGCAAGAGAACTGCACGTTCCGGAGAAGCAATTGAACGACCTTCTGTTTGGGATCGCAGGGAAGCAAAATATCCCAAAGGAGCGGACGCTCACCGCAATCTAACTGCATAATTATACTTGAATTACGGTGGAATTACGGTGCCACGTGCAATAACCCTCTGTGGACGCCCCCACGGATGCAAGCGTTAAATTCGGGTATGGGCACGGTATCGGATGCTGCCTTCTGTCCGGCCTGTCGATGCAGCGCATTG
>JAHFPT010000294.1 GCA_023266625.1 Novosphingobium sp.
GCTGGCGGCGGAATGCGATGTCATCGTCATCGACACCGCTCATGGCCATCATCGCGATGTCAGCCGCGCGGTCGAGCGGGTCAAGAAACTGTCCAATTCGGCGCAGGTGATCGCCGGCAATGTCGCCACCGCCGAGGCGGCGCGGGCGCTGATCGGTGCGGGCGCAGATGCGATCAAGGTCGGCATCGGTCCGGGCTCGATTTGCACCACCCGTATCGTCGCCGGGGTTGGCGTTCCCCAGCTCACCGCGATCATGGATGCGGCGGAGGAAGCGGAAAAATCCGGAGTGCCGGTGATCGCCGACGGCGGCCTTCGCACTTCGGGCGACGCCGCCAAGGCACTGGCAGCGGGCGCATCGGTGATCATGATCGGCTCGATGCTGGCGGGCACCGAGGAGGCGCCGGGCGAGACCTTCCTCTATCAGGGCCGCGCCTACAAAAGCTATCGCGGCATGGGCTCGGTCGGGGCCATGGCACGGGGCAGTGCTGATCGGTATTTTCAGCAGGATATCAAAGACACGCTCAAGCTTGTTCCCGAGGGGATTGAAGGTCAGGTGCCTTACAAAGGCCCCGCCAAGGATGTAATTCATCAACTTGTCGGCGGCATCAAGGCAGCGATGGGATACACCGGATCGGCGACCATCGACGATTTGCGCACCCAGGCGCAATTCGTGCGCATCACCAACGCCGGCCTTCGCGAGAGCCACGTCCATGACGTGACCATCACGCGCGAAGCACCGAATTATCCGACGCGCTAAATCCTTCCCGGAACGGGAAGGGGAACCATCTGCAGGATGGTGGAAGGGCACAAGCAAGTGCGCGTGACAATGCGAATGCAGAATATCCGGCCTGTGCCCCTCCACCAGCTTCGCTGGTTCCCCTCCCCGTGCCGGGGAGGATTGACTTCATGACCCCCTCCGCCCGCGTCCAGGCCGCCATCGAGATTCTCGATCTCGTAATAGCCGCTGCGCGTGAAAATGGCCCTGCCGCCGACAAGATCATAGCCGACTGGTTCCGCACCCGCCGCTTTGCCGGTAGCAGCGATCGGCGGGCAGTGCGCGAACTTGCCTATGGCGCGATCCGCAAGTGCGGCGAGGTGCCGCACAGCGGGCGGGCGGCGATGCTGACATGCGCGAAAGACGACCCTGTGCTCGGCGCACTGTTCGATGGATCGACCCATGCACCTTCCGCGATTGGCGAGGGCGAGCGCTATGCCAGGCCGGGGATCGCTCCAGGCTGGCTGGAGAAACTGCTGACCGCATCGGATGTTACCGGGGATGAAGCAACGACGCTGCTTGGCCGCGCCCCGCTCGACATTCGGGTCAATAGCCTCAAGACCGAGCGCGAGACGCTGGAGCTGCCGGTCGAGAGCGAACTGACTATCGCCTATAATGGCTTGCGCCTGCCGTTCGGTACGCAAGTCGAGCAGTGGCCAGCCTATAAAGCCGGGCTGATCGAGGTCCAGGACAGTGGCTCGCAGCTGGTCTGCGAGGCTGTCGCGGCGCATCCGGGCGAGACTGTGATCGATCTTTGCGCGGGCGCTGGCGGCAAGACCATCGCGCTGGCAGCGGCAATGGAAAATCGCGGAACCCTGCTGGCTTGCGATACCGATCGTGGCCGGCTTTCGCGCCTGCCGCAGCGCGCCGAAAGGGCGGGTGTTACTATCGCCGCGTCGCTCCTGCTCAATCCGAACCGCGAGGCGGAGGCGCTGTCTGCGTGGCAAGGCCCAAATGGCGCCAGGGCGGACGCAGTACTGGTCGATGCACCCTGTTCGGGAACCGGGACCTGGCGGCGCAATCCCGAAGGGCGCTGGCGGCTGACCCCGCGCGAACTGGAAAAGCTGGGCATATTGCAGGCGCGATTGCTCGATATGGCGGCAGATTTGCTGCGTCCAGGTGGGCGGCTGGTCTATGCGGTGTGCTCGTTGCTCGATGCCGAAGGACCGGACCAGATCGCCGAATTCCTCAAGCGCCATAACAATTTTCGGGCATCCCCGCCGACGCTCGCCGCCGGGAGCCCGCGCGGTTCAGGATTGCGCCTGACACCGTGCCACGATGGTACCGACGGATTTTTCGTCGCACGGCTGTTGCGGTTATGATAGTCTCGGGTCAAATGACCTCACCAGAGCGACCTTCGCGGATTGCCCTCACGGAGATATTGATGCGTTATTATCCAGCTGCGCTTGCCCTTTCGCTGCTGGCCGGGGTTTCGGCCAGTTCTGGCCATAGTGCGCCGCCGCAAGCCTTGGATCCGCGCGCCGCGAGTTTGCTGGCACAGGGTGAAGGCGATCTTGCTGCGGGCAGGCTCGACGAGGCCGTGAATGCCTATGAGGCGGCACTGACGATCCAGCCAGGCAGTGTCGAAGTGCTCCTCGGCCTGGCCAATGTGACCCGCCGCCAGGGTATGCAGGGCAAGGCGCTACACTATTACCGCGAGGCGCTCGTCGTCGATCCGCAGAATTTGTCTGCAATCTCGGGTGAAGGTGCGGCGCTGGTGGAAAAGGGCGCGGTGGAGAAAGCCCGGCGCAATCTGGCCAGGCTTCAGGGGCTGTGCGGCACCAATTGCGCGGCGACCCGCCAGCTTGCGGCGGTGATTGCCAAGGGGCCTGCGCCGCGGATGGTTACTGCCGATGCAGTCAAGCCGGCGCCGGTGGTGACTGAGAATTGAGGCATCAATAGCGCGTGTGCTTCGACAAGCTCAGCACGAGCGGGCGTTGGCTATGTTCGTTGAGCGGGCTGCGATTTATCAGAATCAAACCCTTCAATTCCCGCTCATCCTGAGCTTGTCGAAGGATCAGATTAACTCCCGGAATTCCTCCAGCACCGTCCTATAAACCCGCTTCTTGAACGGCACGATCAGATCGGGGAGTGTATCGGGCTCGACCCATTTCCATTCGCAGAATTCCGGCGGATCGTGGGCGTCCAGCACGATGTCACTGTCATCGCCGAGAAAGCGGGCGAGCAGCCAAAACTGGCGCTGGCCGCGATACTTGCCCTTCCATAACGTGCCAAGCAGTTCGTCGGGCAGGTCGTAAAACAGCTCCTCGCGCGTCTGGGCGAGCAGCGTGACATGCTCTTGCTCGATGCCGGTTTCTTCCCATAGCTCGCGCACGGCGGCGGCGTGGAGTTCCTCGCCCGCGTCGATCCCGCCTTGCGGCATCTGCCAGAAGTCGCCCTCGCGGTTGTCGATCCGCTGGCCGACGAAGGCCTGGCCTTGGGCATTGACCAGCATGACGCCAACGCAGGGACGATAGGGCAGGGCGGAAAAATCGTTCACAGCGGCGCAAATCCAAGGGGCATGGTAGGAGAAATTCAGCAAGTGGCAATCTATTCGGGCACAAACAGCCTGCAACGCCCATAGTTGGCCAATTGCGGCTTGACTAGCGGGGCGAGGGGGCGTTTTGCCCGATGTTACGATTTAACCCCTGACAGATTTTCTGAATTGCAGCTTGGCGCAAGCAGCATAGGGGAGCTAGCAAGCGGATAGAGCTTGCCGCTGACAGAGGATTACAATGGCGACAGTCCTGGCCGAAAGCGATTCCGCGGTTAGCCCCCGCGACAGTATAGTTCCCGAAGCGGTGGTTGTCCGCTTCGCCGGCGATTCCGGCGACGGCATGCAGCTGACCGGCGGGCAGTTCACCCTGTCCACCGCGCTGGCAGGCAACGACCTCGCAACCTTCCCCGATTTTCCGGCGGAAATCCGCGCGCCGCAGGGCACGCTGTTCGGCGTTTCCGCCTTCCAGATCAATTTCGGTTCGACCGACATCACTACCGCAGGCGATGCGCCCGATGTGCTGGTGGCGATGAACCCGGCGGCGCTCAAGACCAATGTCACGGATTTGAAGCCTGGCGGGCTGATCATCGTCGACACCGGCGAGTTCACCAAGCGCAACCTCGAAAAGGCGAAATACGCGGCCAGCCCGATCGACGATGGCAGCCTGGCCAAGTGGGATGTGCTGGCCTTCGACATCAGCGCGCTGACCATGGAAGCGGTCAAGCCGTTCGGCCTCAGCAACAAGGATGCGCTGCGCTGCAAGAATATGTGGACGCTGGGCCTGGCGCTGTGGATGTTCGAGCGCGACCGGCAGCCGCTGGTCGACTGGCTCACGAACAAGTTCAAGAAGAACCCGCTGCTCGCCGACGCCAATATCGCCGCGCTCAATGCTGGTCATGCCTATGGCGAGACTGCCGAGCTTTCCGGGCCGATCAAGCAGCTCCATCTCGATCCGGTGGCGTCGCCGCCTGGGCTTTATCGCACCGTTACCGGAGCGGAAGCGGTGAGTTACGGGCTGGTGGCGGGCGCGCAGCTGGCTGGCCTCAAGATGTTCTTCGGCGGCTATCCGATCACACCTGCCTCGGCGATCCTCCACAATCTGGTCAAGATGAAGGAATTTGGCGTTACCACCTTCCAGGCGGAGGACGAGATCGCGGCGATCTGCGCGGCGATTGGTGCTTCCTACGCCGGGCAGCTGGGCGTCACCTCCTCTTCCGGCCCAGGCATTGCGCTCAAGGGCGAGGCGATGGGGCTGGCGGTGATGACCGAGCTGCCGCTGGTCATCGTCAATTCGCAGCGCGGCGGGCCTTCGACCGGTCTGCCGACCAAGACCGAACAGTCGGACCTCTATCAGGCGGTCTATGGCCGCAACGGCGATACGCCGCTGCCGGTGATCGCCGCGCGCTCGCCGGGCGATGCCTTCGATTGCGCAATCGAGGCCTGCCGTATCGCGGTGCAATATATGACTCCGGTGATCCTGCTGACAGACGGCTATATCGCCAATGCCGCCGAGCCGTGGAAAGTCCCCGATCCCAAGAACTTTGCACCGTTTCCTGTGAACTTTCTTGAAGACAAGAACGGCGGCGATGTTGTGCTGCCCTACAAGCGCGACGCCAAGGGTGTCCGCCCCTGGATCAAGCCTGGCACGCCCGGGCTGATGCACCGCATCGGCGGCATCGAAAAGGGCATCGACACC
>JAHFPT010000108.1 GCA_023266625.1 Novosphingobium sp.
TGATCTGATGTACACCCACAAGATCAACCGCGGCGGCATCTTGCGGCCAGTCCAGCTTCCCGGCAGCGGCGGCGAAACTGGTTTCATCGATCAGATCGCGGCCTACGAAAAGCTTCCTTCCGCGCTCCGCAGCCGGATCGGAGGCCTGCACGTGGTCTATCATGTAGACGTGGACATGAGCCTGCAGCCATTCACCAACCACGGCACAGTCTCTATGTTGCGCATGGCGGCCTCCGCCGCAAAGATCGAGATGCGCAAGTTCACCTATCCCCGCGTGATTCATCCGATGGTCTATACTCAGGCAGAGACCGGCCGGAAGATCCTCAACGTATCACCCGGCTTTGCCCTGGGAATCTACGAAGATGGGACTGCTCAAGGCGACGCGCTGTTGCGCGAGGTGATCGAAATCTGCACCAATCCGGCGCTGTCCTATTTCCACAAATGGGAAGAGGACGACATGGTGCTGTGGGATAACTGGCGGACCCTGCATTGCGCCAGGGGCGTTCCACCCAGCCAGACAAGGGTAATGGAGCGCACGACGATCTCGGGTGATTACGCACTTGGCCGGCCCCTTGGGCTCGAAGGTCCCATCGCCGACTTCGACGTCTGACTGAGCGAAGGATGATCGCATGGCGAACCGCGACTTTGATATCGTTATTCGGGGCGGAACGATCGTCGATGGCAGCGGCGGCGAGCCGTTCATTGGCGACGTGGCCATCTGCGGGAAAACCATCGCCGCGGTCGGTCGGATCACGGGACATGGCGCGGAGGAGATCGATGCTACTGGCCGGATCGTAACGCCGGGCTTCGTCGATATCCACACTCATTACGATGGCCAGATCACTTGGGAAAACCGCCTCGCACCTTCATCCGCTCACGGCATCACTACGGTAGTCATGGGCAATTGCGGCGTCGGCTTTGCGCCGGCGCGGCCTCAACACCGCGAGATCATGATCAAGATGATGGAGGGAGTGGAGGATATCCCTGAAGCCGTGATGAGCGAAGGGCTGCCCTGGAACTGGGAAACCTTTCCCGAATATCTGGACGCCATCGAGCAGCGCCATGCCGATATCGACTTCGCCGCCCAGCTGCCCCACAATCCGCTGCGGGTATATGTGATGGGGCAGCGCGGTGCCGATTGCGAACCGCCGAGCGCGCAAGACCTAGCCCAAATGCGTGCGCTGACCACCGAAGCCATGCGCGCCGGCGCGATCGGGGTCACCACAACCCGCCACCTGGCCCATCGCTATCGCGATGGACGCAATGTCCCGACAGTGTCGAGCGAAGTCGACGAGCTCCTGGCATTGGCCGAAGGACTTCGCGAGGCCGGCACCGGTGTGATTGAGATGCTGGGCGATGATCGCATTTCGGGTGAAGACACGATTGCCCTGCTTCGCTTACTCGCAAAGACATCAGGCCGCCCACTTTCCTTCACGCTAACCCAGCCGGCCAACGGAAGCGACCGGTGGCGAGTAATACTGGACGGCATTGCCCAAGCCAACGCTGATGGTCTCGCGGTCAAGGCTCAAGTCATGCCGCGGCCGGTCGGGATCCTGATCGGGCTCGACCTGTCGCTGCACCCCTTCGCCTTCCACCCGAGCTTCCGTGCGATCGCGCATCTCCCCTTGGCCGATAAGGTTTCGGCAATGCGCGATCCAGACATACGCAGCCGACTGCTCAACGAGCAGAGCGATGATCCCAACGAATTCATCAAATCAATAGTGGACGACACCGAATGGCTGTTTCCGCTCGGCAATCCGCCCAATTATCACCCCGAAGCAGAAGACAGCGTTGCTGCCACCGCGCGCCGCGCCGGGTTGGACCCGCGCGAGGTGATCTACGATGAATTGCTCAAGGACGAGGGCCATGCCGTGCTCTACCGGCCATCGGCCAACCGGTTCGGCGCGCGGTTCGAAGGCGCCGGTCTGGCCTTTCTCAAGGACCCCAATGTGCTGCTCGGCCTTAGCGATGGGGGCGCGCATTACGGGATGATCTGCGACGCGGCGCTCCCCACCTATTTGCTGACGCACTGGGTCGCGCACCCGGATCCTGCCAAGCGTGTCGAATTGTCTCGCGCGATCCGCATGCTGGCGAGCGACACGGCACGTGCCGTTGGCTTCGACGACCGGGGCCGTATTGCGCCTGGCATGAAAGCCGACATCAATGTCATCGATCTCGCGCGCCTGCGTCTTCACCCGCCGAGCCCGGTATTTGACTTGCCGACCGGCGGTCGCAGACTGATTCAGAAGGCCGACGGCTACGACGTGACGATCGTCTCGGGCCAGGTGACCTACCGCAGCGGAGAGCCGACTGGCGCGCTTCCTGGCAGGCTCGTTCGAGGAGCGCGGAAAGCGCCGGCATCGTTGCCAGAATTCGAACTTCTCTAGCGACTGGACCCTGTTTTGCTATGCCGCGAGATCGAACTGTTCGATGTAAGAGCCGAACTGGTCGCGGATGTCGCTTTCCTCAACTCCGAAATCGGTGACGTCATAACGGTGGACGCCGTAGGCGAGCTCCGGCCACGCCGCTATCCGCTGTGCCATCGCGGCCTCGATTTCAGGCTGCAACTCCAGGCTCGCGAAGCTGTATATCCTTCGCACGACCGCCATTGGATCGGCGTGGAAGGCGCTGTGGATCACATCGATGAGCTGCCCGGCGTGCGCCTCGCGAACAGGCATGGCTTCGCGCACGCCTTTGGCCCATTTGGCCGCTTCGCGCAGACACATGATTTTTGCACGTTCGTCGCGGCGATCGACTTCCATGATCGCGTGGGACTGCATCAACAGCGCGCAGAGCGACGGTACTGCCTTTGCCGGATCGCGATGGGTTTGCACGACCAGAGCATCGGGGAATATCCGGAATAGCTGGTCCAGGTGCAGGATATGCGACGGGTTCTTCAGCAGCCAACGCCGGTCGGGATCATTCATTCCAATCATTTGCAGCGAGCAGCGCAGGTAATCGTAGGACGCCTCCTCGGTCTGCGCCTGCCACCAGGTATCGTAGGTCGCAGCCGACCAGTTGCAGCTCCACATGTGCGATACGAAGCTCTGACGCTGCAACCACAGACATTCGTCGATTTCCTCGGCCACCATATTGTGCGCCGCACGCTGCTCGGGCGTCGCGCCGAAGCGAGCTTCCAGTTCCGCCACTTCCCTGCGGAACCATGGATTGTCCTTCCAGGTTTCGCGCGGTGGTCGCGGCATTGGCGCGCTGAGCAGCCACTTCTCCGGGCCCTGGAACTGCGGGTCGACGGCGAGCAACTTGTGCAATGCCGTAGTGCCCGTTCGCGGAACGCCGACAATGACGATTGGCTGGCGGATGATGTTCTGGGCATGGCCCGGATTCGCCCGCATCGAGCGAAAGGCGCTAGCTCGGCTGGCGAGCGCATTGACAACCTGTTGCCAGGCGCCGACGCGCCCTGCCTGCGTGAAGTGGGGATCGTAATCCATTGATTGCAGCAGGACCCGCAGGCCCCACTTGTAGTCAGCTTCGCCGAAATCGTCGCTGCCGGCTTGGGCTGCGGCGGCTTCATGGAGCTGGTCCCACGCGTCCGCAAAGCGGGCCGGCGGTCGCAGCGGATTGGCCAGGGCCCGGTTCACCAGCGGCGGCGGCGCTGCGCAGAGCGCACTCGGTGGCGCAGCAGTCCGGCCCGCTCCTCGGGCGTGACGACCGGGGTGTCGGATGGCAGGTGCTCGCGCACTTCTGACAGCTTGACGCGCTTCAGCGTCGGGGTCGGCGCGGAATCGCAATCATACCAGCGTCCGTAGATCGTGCCTTCATGGAAGCCGCCAGCATCGAGCCAGTTCGGCACTCCCGGATCCCCGTTCGAGACGACACAGCGCAGCTTGCCGTCGGAACTGAACTTCGCAGTCGCCTCGTTGATGCTGCTGAAGCGATAGACGATCTCGACGGCGTTGAAGTAGGGGTCGTTCATCTGGATATTCCAGTAATGCCGCCTTGCCGGCATTTCGGTCTCCAGGATCAGCGCCTCGCCGTCTTCCAACGAGAACACGGCGGGCCAGTAGACCTGTTGCGAGAGACCCCCTCCTGGATATTGCTCCTGCAAAAAGACGTTGGTACCCACCACCTCCTTCACACGGTTCTGGATCGCGAGGAACGACTGGTTGTAGAGCAGCGGTACACGCGACATCTTCTGGATGCGCTCGAGGATTTCAGCAGGCGCTAGACGCTGCTTCGGAGGCACGTGATCGAGACATTCTATCGACAATTGCGGATCGCGCTCGTTTTCCCAGTCGACCATTCTGTAGCGCACAACCATTGCGGTCGCCTCCGGCGTGATCTCGGCCCAGTTGCCGGTGTGACCATCGGGTCGCTGCGCGCTGAAAATGATCTCGAAATTGCCGTCGGCGTCGGTCTCGAGCGAGCGGTCGTCGAAATCGCGGCCGAAGCCCATCTCGGTTCGCTCGACGAGGCCGACCCAACCGCGCTGGGTGTTGAAGGTGACGAGCGCACAGGTTCCGCGGCTGCCTGAGACGCGATAGGTGAGGTCACCGCGGATCGGGCTGTAGAGGTAGATGTCATCCGGATTCGGCTGGTCGGTATAGACCGGGTTCCACAGCGGCGCCCAGTCGGGGTGCTCCGCATCGGCATGAAAGAATGCAAAGTAGCCCCAGGACAGGTTCATCACCGCCTGCCGATAGAAATCGGCGCGATAGGCGGGATCAGCAGGTTTCCAGGTATTCTTCAGCTCGGCAATGCCGGCCTCAAGCCCATCCGCCAGGTAGGCGATGATACTTGGCTCTATCTTCGATGGATCCATGATTGCAACTCCTCTCCGCCTGGCTCCCTTGGAACGATGGTCAACAAGCAGCACTACCTTACCCGACCCTTCCAATCACGAATGCTGAAAGGGGCCTGCGATTGCTAGAATTGCACCGACAGATCGAGACCATAGGTTCGCGCTGGAACGTAGTTGCGGGAAACAAGGGTATTGAACAGGTTCAGTCCCGTGTTTGAAGCGCGCGAATTGTTGATGTTCTTGCCCCATGCAGCGATCTCGGCCTTCGCTCCGCCAAGTTCGATATCCCGCAGTGCCAGCCGCCCGTTCACGATCCAGTAGCCTGGCTGAACCGGGAAATTGGGAGCGAAAGGCAGTGCGCGAACCGGATTTGGTTCAATCAACATTTTGGATTGATAGACCCCATCGAAGCGCAGGGAGACATAGGCTTCGTTCCACAGCGGACTCGACTCATACTGGCCCCAAAGCCCGCCAGTCCACTTCGGCCGCTGGGTCAACTCATATCTCCCACCCTGCGACGAGATCAGCAGCGGGTTGACCGAACTCGGGTCGGAAATGAACGTATCCGAATAGCCGAGGCTGCCCCCGAATGTTACGCCCCGTGCCGGAGCAGCGGCAAGATCGAACTCGAATCCCTTGCTCTTCACGCTGCAGCACGAAATCAGGAAGGTACCAATCAGCGGATTGAAGCCGGGGATCAGCGTTGCTGAAGCAGAAGACTGCTGGTTTTTGTACTCGACCGAGTAAACCGCCAGATTGGCACGTATTTTTCGGTCGAGCAGTTCGGTCTTGATGCCCCCTTCGACAGACTTGGCAGTTTCAGGCTGGTAGACAAAGCTCGCTACCGAGCCACCGGAAACATATGCTGTCGAAAATTTGGCATAGACCAGTATATCGTCGGTCGGCTTGTAATTGACTCCGACGAGGTAGGTGGGCCTTGTATCGCTATAGTCAAAATTGAGGACCTGGAAGTTGGGAGCTGTGCCCAGGGTGAACACGCCGGTCTTTTTATCGTGGGTGACGCGCACGCCACCCACCAGATCGAGTCGCGACGTGATATGAAGCTCTGCCTGGCCGTAGGCGGCAACCGACGAATTTTGATTGAGCGTGTCGGTTTGATTGCCAAGCGGCAGCTTCCCTCCCAGGAACGGCTTGAACGATTGCGTACCCTGAAAGCCGAACGTGCCGGTGGTGTCCCTGGATTTGAACCATACTGCGCCCGCAGTCAGAGTCACCAGCGGTGACTGGAAATTGACCTGCAGCTCATCGCTCCATTGGCTGTTGCGGCTGACCGTCTGTGAGGCGACGAAGATGAACGGCGAGCCAACCAGGCTCGCCGGCAAACCAAACAACGGAGCTGCCTGTGCGGTGAGCGTCAGTGCGCTGACCCCATCGATTGAGGCATTCGCGAAGATATACGACTTGCGATAGGCCAGGATATTCTTGACAGACAAGTGATCGTTGATCTGAAGTGTGCTGGTGAGACTATGCCCCTGGTTCATCTGCGCCGTGGGAATGACCCATGAATTGTTGACCGCATCGGGGCGCTGCCCGTCCGGCGCGATATTGACTGGAGTCGGCTGGGTGTTGATCAGAGTAGCGACAAATGCCCCCGTTGCACCAGCGGCTGCATTAAAGCCAACCAGACCGGTACCGTCCGCCGTATTGTGGTTCTTGGACCAATCGAACTTGTAGACAGTCCTGAAGTCACCGCTTTCAAATTTGAGCGCCGCAAAGACCGAGTGGCTATCCTTGGTTCCCAGATAACGCGGCGATATTTGAATCTTCGATACGAGCGGATCGGGGGAGAGCGTACGATCCCAAACAGCGCCAGCGCCATCGTTGCGGATGTCCCCTCGCTTGTAATCCCGGACGTAACTGAAAGAGGCACTGAACGGACCAAACTGGGGTGTGTCCACACTGGCACGCAGCCGGTAAAGGCCCAGGTTGCCGACCGAGGCCGAGCCGCGAAAGCTCGCTTCTCCTTTTGGATCCCTGGTGGTGACACTGATCGCGCCAGCGGTTGCATTGCGTCCGAACAAGGTTCCCTGAGGTCCGCGCAGTACTTCCAGCCGCTCCACATCCGGCAGTTCGAAGATCGAACCGCGGGGCGTGGAAATATAGACCCCATCAAGATAGGTAGAGATCTGCTTGTCAGATCCCGGGACTACGCCAAAGCTGACCGCGCCACGGATGGTGAAAGTGGGTACAGAGCTGCCACCTGCCGATGGCCTGACGGTCACGCCCGGTGCAAGCCCGCTCAGGTCATTAACGTTGGTGACGCGATTGGCCTGAAGTGTTTCCTGGCTCAATGCAGTCACTGCGATGGGAACGTCCTGTACGCTTTGCTCACGTTTCTGCGCGGTGACGACGATTTCTTCCAGTCCACCACTGCTTGTTGATTTTTCCTGGGCATAGGTTTGCGTCGAAACAATTGCACCAAATACAGCAACCGTGATGCTCAGATGCAATTTGTAGTTCTGAATAAAAGCCATTCGACTCTCCCCAATTATTATCATATAATTACCGTATTAAGACTATTAAATTCATGATTAGTAATAGATTCAATTATCCTCAGGATTTAATCGCATCGGGTAGTGTTAAATAGACGACGTAGAGTTGAGGAATATCTGCACGAAGGCGGCGACACATGGACATCGTCATTTGCATAATCGGCGTAAGCAGAATGACGCACTACCGGCCTTTTGCGGGTGTTCATCTTTGGAAAGCTTGAATGCAGCCATATTGGTGGCGGCTATAAACATGCCCACTGAAGCTCTCCCGCAGTCGCCTAGTGCAGATTAGAAGCCACAATAAATGCGAAAGAGAGACCTAGCAAGTGTTTGTTTGAGGCTGACTCGTTCCCGCATCGTCAAACTTGGTGTTAGCTATGGTTCAGCTCAGGGCAGTTGTAGGGCGATGGGTTGGGGCCGTCCTCGTGAACCAGGCGTTGGTCCAGCCAGCACTGGGGCACGTGGCCGAGAACGGCAGCGATATGCCCACCTGATCCGAATTGCGCCGCGGACGGGAGACGGGCCAAGTGGCTACAGATATTGCTGGCGTGCAATTCGCGCAGGTGCGGTGCGGCTTACGCCATAGTCGACTGGCAGTGCGCTGACCGCGTCGAGCTGACCGAATTCCTCATCGGTCATTATGATGTCGCTCGCCCTTAAGTTCGCCGCAATCTGCTCGGGCTTGGTCGAGCCAACGATGATGCTGCACACCGCTTTTTCCCGCAAGAGGAAGGCTATGGCGATTTCTGCCGGGGTGACTTCGTGAACCCGCGCAATCTCACGCATGACATCGATAATGTCATGCGTATTCTCCCTATCGATCAATGCGGGAACTTCGCCTGCAAAGCGGCCAGGTTGTTGCGAAGAACCATCCCGCCGGTACTTACCGCTGAGCACACCGGCCAGTAAAGCGCCGAACGCCATTATACCTAGTCCCTCGGAACGGCAGAAGGGTACAAGTTCACGCTCAATTTCGCGCGTCGCAATCGACCAGCGGCTCTGGACTGCATCGAAACGGGCAAATCTTTCGCGTTCCGAAATCCCGACCGCCTTCATCGCCTCCCACGCCGCGAAGTTTGAGCAGCCGACGTAGCGGACTTTGCCTGCGCGGACGAGGTCATCCAAAGCGCGGAGGGTGTCGTCAATCGGCGTTGCCGGATCGAACCAGTGGAGGAGGTAAACATCGATGTAATCGATACCGAGACGCTTGAGGCTCTTGTCGCAAGCGTCGAGAATATGCGCTCTTGAGCCGCCGCAACCATTTGGCCCCGTGCCGGATTGAGTGCCGGCTTTGGTGCAGATGTGGATCGCTGTACGATCAAGATTCAGATCGCGGATCGCCTGGCCCAGCCGCTGCTCGGATTCGCCATTGGTGTAGCCATCGGCCGTGTCGAAGAAATTGACCCCGCCTTCGACCGCAGTCGCGACTACTTCGTTCACCGCCGCTTGATCCAGGCCGCCGTAATCCTGCCAGAAGGGATCGCCGGCACCGCCGAACATATTGCTGCCGAGACTGAGTTCCGAGACGATCAACCCGGCACGTCCAAGCTTCCGGTAACGCATGCCTTTCCTCCTCCTGAATTACCAATTCACCGCAGATCGTGCAACTCCCTATCCGAATTCACAACAAACAAGTGATTGTTTGTCTTAATTGGCAATGCATTTCACTCTGGCTCCAAACATGTGGCTGGTCTGAGGTCAGACGAGCAGGGCGAGCCGCTCACAGGCTTCGCGCGGGATCGGTTCGTTCAGCCGCGACGGTGTCCGGATCATCCGCAGGATGCAATCGAGATGGAAATCCAAGACCCTATCGAAGGAATAGCTCGCCGGCTTGTCGGAGGTGTAGATATCGCCCGATCGGAACCAGGCGGCAGCAGAGGCCAAAATCCTCGCGATCGTTCCAATCATCAGGTAGGTGTCGATGCCCGGGTGGAACAGCCCGGCGACCATCCCGTCTTTCAGGATGGTTTCCAGCAGATCAAATACCCGTTGCTTTGCCTTCTGGACATAAGCGAAATCCGCCCGGCGACGGAAAAAATTCCCGTCATTCAGGATGATTGAATCGAAGTGTCCGTCATAGACATGGCGACGGAATCGCGTGATCGTATTGATGATCAGCTTATGCTCTGCATCGACCTGCAGTTTCGTGATGGCGATGTTATCCTCAACGATGCGCCTCAGCGGTTCCTGGAGGATCTCATGGAGGATGTCCTCCTTGGTCGCGAAGTGATGATACAGGCTACCCGCAAGCAGATTGACTTCGTCGGCGATCTGGCGGACCGAAGTGTTTTCGAACCCATATTCCGCAAACAGACGGGCCGAGACCTTCAGGATTTGGCTTCGACGGTCGCTCGTCAAAGCATCGGCTCGAGGCCGCCCTCTTATACCAGTCCTGGCCGTCCTCACGCTTTCGTCCGACTCAAGTTTATTATTCTGCCGCTGAGATACGTTGCTTGGCATAGATCCGATCTTTCTGAGTACTTATGCAGGTCTAGCACGACAACAGCGCCGCGGCACGTGGCAATCGCGGTAACAGTGCGTCCGGCATCGGCGACGCACGCTTAAATGCCCTATCATAACTTGCACACGACTGACCCGTTGTTGAAGGCGATCACTGCGCGGCCTCCATCAGCTGGCGATAGGGCCGGCGGGCAAGCAGCATGAAAAGCACGGTTGAAGGCGCAGCAATCGCGGTGATGACGGCAATCGAATAGCGCACATCCGTTGCCGCACCAAACACGTAGTCAGTCATGAACCCGACCAGGATCGGACCTGCTGCCAGACCCACCAGGTTGATCACCGTCAGGTAAGCGGCGCTGACCCGCGCGCGCAGCTGGTTGGGTGTCATCATCTGGAGCAGGCTTGGCACAATGCCGAAGGTAATCGGGCACAGCAAAAAAACCGGCGTAAAGCAGATCAGCGCCAGGGTGGCATTGGGCATCAGCGGCGCAACAATGCCGAACACGGCGACGACCGTGTAGGCAAGTGCGATCGCGGTGACCGGCCCATCGGACTTTCCTCGTGCGGTATACCGGTCGACCAGCGATCCACCCAGCAAGGTGCCGAGAACACCGCCGCCGAGCAACAGCAATCCCATCCACAGGCCTATCTGGCCAACATTGAGGCCATAGACGCGGATGAACAGGGCCGGGAGCCACAAGCTGACCGCCTGTATCATCAGGCTCGCCGCCGAAGAGCCGGCGATCAGCAGCGCCAGCACAGTGCCGCGCCCTGCCATCTGCTGCTTCATTTCCGCGAAGCTGACGGCCGGCTTGGCCCCGGAAGTCCCGCGCCGTGCAGGCTCGCGCAGCAGGAGAAAAAATGGAGAGAGCAACAATCCCGGGATGGCAATCGAGATGATGGTGGCTTGCCATGGCCGCAGACCGAACAGGGCTGACGGGTCTGCGGCAAACATCCTGTCATAGGCGGTAACCAATGCACCGCCGATGATCAGCGCCATTGAGGAGCCGACATAGGTGCTGGTCGAGAACATGCTCATGGCACGGCCTAGCCGGTGCCGGGGAAAATAGTCGGTAATCATGGAATAGGCAGCCGGCGCGAGGCTGGCTTCACCGAAGCCCACGCCCACGCGTGCTGCGAACAGCTGGGTGTAGTTTCGACTGAACCCGGTCATCAGCGACGATACGTTGAAGATGGCGATGCCCACCGCAATTACCAGCCGGCGCTGGTAACGGTCCGACAGAAGGCCGAGCGGAATCGCCATGCTGATGTAGAACACCCCGAAGGCAAGGCTCTGCAATGCGCCGAACTGCGTGTCATTGAGCCCATAAGTGGCCTTCACCGGCTCCACCAGAAGGTTGATAATGCCCCGGTCGATGCACGAGAAAAACATCGCCGCCATCAGCAAGGCAAGTCCGACCCAGGCCGCACGCGGGGACGGGCAGCCATCGTCGGAAGTGGCTCCGTCCGGGTCGCCGATTGCCCCGGAACTCACCAAGTGCTGATTGCACCGTTCATGGCGCACCCTCTCCCGACTGGATTCACGGCCTGCCTGGTTCGCCGACGACCTTCTACAATTCGATGTTGTAGACCCGGGCTGCGTTCCCGGAGAGTACCTTGACCTTCTCTGCCTCGGTCAGTCCGTCGAGCGCCTTGTCCATGTTGTCGACCGGGTAGAGGCATATCGGGTGCGGATAGTCGGTTTCGAACAGGCAGTTGTCGACACCCAGCTGGCGGATGTCATGCACGAGATTCTTCCGCTCAAACCAGAAGCAGGCGTTGAAATTGGTCTTGAAGTATTCGCTGGGCTTGCGCTGCAATTTATAGGCGTTGGCACCTGATTCCTGCATCTGGTAGTCGATCGCCTCGAGCAGGAAAGGAATCCAGCCCAGCCCACTCTCGACCGAGACGAACTTTAGCTTGGTGAAGCGGTCGAGCAGTCCCGAGAGGATCAGGTTGCCCATCGTCTTGCCATTGTTGATGAACAGCATCGCACCGCCCAGCCCGGAACGCATGTCCTGGTGCAGACCCGGCCAGCCCTGATGGCCGACAAAGTCCATCGATTCCTCGGACGCGCCGATGTGGAAGTTGATCGGCATGTCGTACTGCTCGCAAGCTTCCCACATCGGATACCAGTATTCCTGGCCGAGATCGGGCAGCATGGTGCCATCGGGGCGGCGGAACAGGTGCGGGTCGGAATTGATGTTGAGGCCCTTGAGCCCCATGCGATGCGCGCGCTCGATCTCGATCACCGAGAGCTTTACGTCCCACCACGGCAGCATCGCCATCGGGAACATGCGCTGTCCGCTTTGTTCCTGCATCTCGGCCATGGCATCGTTGAAAATCTCAACCGTGGCCATGCGCAGCTGATCATCGACCTCGACCGCCTTCTGGCCGCCGAAGCCGAGGATATTGGGATAGATGATCTGGGCGTCGATGCCCATCTGGTCCATCAGTTCGACCCGCTCCTTGACGCTGTGCGAGGCCAGGGCGACGTCTTCGATCTGCTTGGTAAGGAAATCAAGTCCGGGCCATTTGATGCCTTCCTTCGATATCGTGCTCGAAGGAATTGCGCCTTTCGACAGGATCTTGTCGTCGTCGATTACCCATGAGCGGATGCCGTCGACCATTTTCACCCTGGGCAGCCGATCCTTCATCGATGCTGGCGCACGGCTCGACCAGAGGTTAAACGGTTCTACGAGATGGGTATCAACATCGATCACCTTGCGGCCACCGAAGACACTACGGTCCAATATTGGCTGGTTCATGGTCAGTTCCTTGTTTTATCGGGAAGGCGAAGTTGAGAAAACTAGTTGTCAGGCTGTTATGCATTCTGGCGTCTTTGTGCTTCCTGCCGCCTCGCGCGCGCCAGCAGTTCTGAAAAGGGTATCTCGTTGGTTGCGACGCGCTGAACCGCGCGTTTGCCGGCCGAAGGATCCGCCGCTTCGCGCCGCGCGTGCTGTATTGCGAGATTGTCCCAGATCACGAGATCGTTCGTCTGCCAGTGGTGGGTGTAGACATGGCCTTCGCCATACAAATGGCCGAACAAATCGCCCAGCACGGCATCGCTCTTCTCGGCGTCGAGTTCGAGAATGCGGTGGGCATGATGTTCGGTTACGAAGAGGATGGGCCGGCCGCTGCGCGGATGCAGTTTGCGCACCGGATGGTCGGCGATGAATTCGGGCCAGTCAGCCCCCACCGAACTCACATGCCGATGGCGCAGCCTCATCGGTGCAAGCAACTCCTGCAGATCGGGGCTCAGATCCGACCAGCCGCGAATGCCGCTGACAAAGGAGGTCGATGTTCCGCCTGGCGGAACGTCGGTCGCATGCAGGCTGATGACTTCGAGCGGCGATTCGGTATAGGTAAAGTCGGCATGGAACGGCAGCTTGATTCTGCCCGCCGCGTCCTCGTTCTGCAGCACCGACCACTTCTTGCCGTCATCGCCTTCAGTCGGCGGGCCGAACCAGCTGCAGATTTTCACCTGCTGGTCGGGCGAAATGCTACGTCCGCCGCGAAACAGCAGTAGTTGATGCTCGTCGAGCGCTGCACGCAGTTGCGCGATTTCAGGCTTGGTGGCGCTGAGAACGTTGATGTCCAGGACTTCTGCGCCGAAGTCGGGATGAAGGGCGCGAAAATACATGGTCTATCTCCCGCTAATTAATTTCAGCCGATCGCCTGGCATTCCTTGAGTTGGACGAGGTCGTCCCACGACAGCCCGAGTTCGAGCAACGCGGCTTCAGTGTGTTCGCCAAGTTCCGGCGCCCGGCCGGGCGTAACGCTGCGTTCGTCGAACTGAGCCGGCGATGTGACCATGGCAAGGCGGGTTCCGTTCGCCATCTCGACATCGGCCAGATAGCCGTTCGGCGCGACCTGCGGATCGCTATGGACTTCGAGCGGGGTTTGCAACGGCGCCCAGACGCCCTTGGCCGACTTCAGAATATCGCACCACTCGGCATAATCGCGCGTTGCGAATATCTCGTCGAGGCGCTCGACGCAGTCCCGTGCGTTTTCCTTGCGGGCAGGCATGTCCACGAAGCGGGGATCGTCGATCATCTCCGGATGTCCGATAACGGTGCAAAGATCGGGCCAGTAACGATCGCCTTCCATCATGTTCAGATGGATGAACCGGCCATCGCGCGTACGATAGGTCCCGGTGATCGGATTCCAGGTAGCCTTGCGGTCATGGACCCGGTTCTGTCCTTCAGGATGCAGTTTTGCGTGAGTGATGTCGGGCTGCAACTGCCACATGCCGACGTTCAACAGCGAGACATCAACGACTGATGGCTCGCCAGTGGCAAGTCGCTGATACATGGCCGCAGCGATCGCGCCGGCGATGGTCAAACCGCCCATAACGTCGCCGAAAGCCGGGCGCTGCATGGTCGGACGTTCGGCACCAGGCGGGGTAAACGCGCTGCCCATGCCGCTGCGCGACCAGTAGGCTGTCGCGTCATAGCCACCCGTCTGGACGTCTGGCCCGCGCGGTCCATAGCCTGAACCGCGGACATAGATGATCTGCTGATTGTGAGCGCGAATATCTTCGACATTGATCTGCAGGCGCCGCCGCGCATCGGGCCGCATGTTGGTGAGGAAGACATCACAGTCCTTGACCAGCCGGTAGAGCAGATCGCGGCCTTCCGGCTTCTTGAGATCGATTGCGACGGACTGCTTGCCGCGGTTGGTGAACTGGAAGCTGGGATCGATGCCATCGTGCAAGGCATGGAGTCCGGCTGTTACCAGGCTGCGATAGGGATCGCCGGTCTCCGGGTGTTCGATCTTGATGACCTCGGCCCCCCATTCGTGGAGCACGCCGCCGGCGATCGGAACGAACACATGCGATGCAACTTCAAGGATGCGCACGCCCGATAATGGTCCAGTCACGAAATTCTCTCCCAGTCAATTCGTTGTCGTTCCCGCCAGCGCGCCGCCCGAGACTATGCCCCGCCAGCTTCGAGCGGCGTGCCGAAACCGGGCCGCTAGCATTCAGAACTTCAGATTATACAGCTCCGCCGCGTTGGATTCGAGCACGCGCTTGCGCGTCGCATAATCGTATCCGCCGAGCGTTTCCGCCAGCTTGTCCTGCACACCGGGATAGAGCGAGGTCGGATGCGGATAATCGGTCTCGAACATCACCCGATCAACGCCGATTTCTTCCAGCAGGTGCTTGGGCGCGAAATCCTCGAACCAATAGCTCACCCAGAAGTGCCGCTTGAAATACTCCTTCGGGCGGAGCTTGAGGCCGCGGTTTTGCTGGGTGCGGAACTCGTCGAGCTGGTGCTCCATTGCCTCCAGCCAGAACGGCACCCAGCCCATGCCGCTCTCGATCAGGCCGATCTTCAGCTTGGGATAGGTATCGAGCAGGCCCGAGACCATGAAGTTCGACATGGTGGCGGCGCAACCGATGTGGTGCAACAAGGCGTGGATCGGCAGCTTCTGGTCGAAGCCGAGATTGTCCCAGATCGCCGAATTGGCATCGAGCGAGGTGTTGAGGTGGAAGTTTAGCGGCATGCCGGTGGCATTGCAGATATCGAACACCCCTTCCCAGAACGGCGAGACCTTGCCGTCCGGGCCGACATAGGGGCTGGACTGGGGCACGCGCTCGGGCCGGTCGGGCAGGGTGATGCCCTTGATCCCCAGATCGACGATGCGGCGCATCTCCTTGTTCATCAGGTCCTTGTCCCAATAGGGCAAGGTCGCCATGCAGTTGATCCGCCCGCCTGACTGCTTCATCCGGTCGGCGCAGGCGTCGTTGTATATCTCGGTGATGGCTATCGCCAGCTGCTCGTCACCCAGCGCCAGCAACGATCCCACCTGGGTGATGCCGCCATTCTGGAAACAGATCTGCGCCCACACACCCATTGCATCCATCGCCTCAAGGCGGGGTTTGACCAGAAAGGAACCGGGGTCGATCTGGTCGTAATTCTGGAAGGCCAGTCGGCCGAGCAACTTGTTCTTGTCCTTGGCGATGACATTGCCGCCGATCGAGCCGAAAGGCTTGTCGCCGACGAACCATTGGTCCGAACCGTCGATCCGTTTGACGTGCGGCATCTTGTCCTTCATGCCTGCCGGAGCATTGGCCGTCCACAGATCTGCCGGTTCGGTAAAGTGCGTGTCGCAATCGACGATCTTGATTCCCTCGAACAGCGGGTCGACGCCGCGGCTGTTGGCGACATAGTCGACCTCGCGGATATGGCCGCCGGGTGCCCAGCCCTCGGCAAGCCAGTACCACTTGGCGTCGTCGATGCTGGCCTTGACGACTGTCGCGCTATCCTGGTTTTCAGACATAATTCACTCCACTTTCTTGCCAGGGGTGAGATTGCTCCACCAGCCGCCTCTACGTAGGCCCCAGCCTCAGATCTTGTCGCCATCATAAGCACCGGCGGAAATCTAGCAACTGTTTGTTTGTTGTAGCCAGGAAGCGGCAGTTTTGGCAAGCAGCGCATCACCCTTTCGGCGACACCTCAAGGAAACCAGCATGCTTCGCGAGATCAGTCCGCTTCTGCAATGTCTCAAACCGCTCGAGGAGTGCAGC
The DNA here is from genome assembly GCA_023266625.1 of Novosphingobium sp. Lineage (GTDB taxonomy): Bacteria > Pseudomonadota > Alphaproteobacteria > Sphingomonadales > Sphingomonadaceae > Novosphingobium. The sequence goes on from JAHFPT010000108.1 coordinate 16,265, forward strand.
CGAGATTGCCAACACTTGGCGCCCGGTCGATCCCCAATACCATGCGGATGTTTATCGCCAGTTCATGATGCAGCGTCCTATGGCTATTTCGCCTTCTTCCACGCCGATCCTTTGCATCCCGACTGGGCACCTCTGTGGAACCCGGCCTCCACGCTGCAGCCCAACCCGGACGACATTTATCTCTTTTGCCCGATCAGCAGCGAATACAGCTACCGCTTCAGCGGCAATAGCGGCACCGTCTACATAATGAACTTAGCCACTTAACGCAGCAATTGCGGGCTTCCCTTGGGAGAACGATCTCACCGGCGTCGATTACATTGACATCGACAAAGGCGATCTCCAGGTCGCCGACGGCAATTTCGAATTGCTGCTTAGCGCCGAGCGGCCCGCCGGCCACTCGGACAACTGGCTCAAGATCGCGGCTAACGCGCGCGTGCTGATGACTCTCTATCGCAGCTACAACTAGGAAAACGGGATCGATCCAATGATGTCTATCGAGTACCTCAACCCGGTCGGTAGCAGCGACTGACACCGGAATAATTCCTCGAGCGCATCGAGCACATCGGTGGGCGCGTCCAAGCTGTTCTATGCCATGCAGAACGCCATCAAGGACAAGGTCGGTGTAAATGTGTTCGATCCGGTCAAGCTCGGTGGCTCCTTCACTCGCCAGGTCTACCTGCCATCAAGCTATGATTTAGGGGACGACGAGGCGCTGAAGCAACTCCTTTAAATGTGAGCTTTAGCAAGCAAAAGATCATGGGTTTTCATGACGATCGAGCGATCGCT
>JAHFPT010000109.1 GCA_023266625.1 Novosphingobium sp.
GGTCGCCTGCTGCTGTTTCGAGGTGGCCGCAATTTCGCCCATCGAGGTGCTGACGCAAATTCCGGAGCGCTGCACTTCCCCGACCAGGCCCATCACCTCATCGGCCATGCGGTTGAAGCCTTCGCCCAGATCGCCGAGTTCATCCTGCCGGACGATCTTCATGCGCTGGGTGAAATCCCCCTGCCTCATGGTATCCATCAATGCCGTCAGCTGCCTCAGCGGGTGGATGATGGCGCGTATGAGCGAGTTACCGGTGAACCCTTGCACGACTATGATGATCGTGAAGCTCACGATCATGACAGTCAGCAGCGAAACGATATGATCATTGATCATAGCTGCTGCGGCAACGCCTCGCGCTTGTTTCTCATTCCCAATCTGGTTTATCGCATCTATAACATTTTTAAATTCTAAGTTGAGACGGATATCAATGCTTGAATTACTCTTGCGAGCATTGCTATCGTTTGAGGCAGAAGCCAAGATTATTTCTTGAGAGGACTTATATTTATCCAGAACATGCTTTAAGCTCTCAAAGGCTCGGCGATCGACATCCGTAAAAACCGTCGCACCATATTGGGTGACAAAATGGTTCAGCTTTTCGTCATTTGCCAGCAGGGTCGATTCTTTTTGCCCTGTCGCAGCGGTATCGTTCAGCAGATTCCTGAGGGTCAGCACATAGTTTTCCAGGACAGTACGCCTGATCAGGCCGGTGTAATACAGGCCGGGCGTTGTATCGGTCTTTATGGTGCTCGCCTCGGACTGGATCATTTCGATACGCGTATAGACCAGCAGCCCGATCGCAAGAACAAGCAATTGAATGAAGGCGAAGTTCAGCGAAATACGGGCGAGAAGTGTCAGTTTTTTCATCATCTAGACCCCAAAGCAGATATGCTGCATCTGTGCCGGTATGCTGCTGCCCCTCTGTTATCCATGCTGCCACAGGGCGGTTGGACGGCGGGTCACTTGTGCCATTTTAGAGTTAATAAATGACCTACGGGCTACTATTGGGAATTGCCTAGAATGCCTTTTATTTAGGTTGAGGCATACAAGGCGTTTCTGAGGTAGTTGACGCATTCTTGCGGAGAGAAGGCGTCGAGGAGGGTTCCGCTCGTGCGCGGCCTGCCGCCGAAGTGCTGCCGCCGGAATTCATGGCAGCCTTCCGCAAGAGCAGGGGCCGCCCCAAAAGCTCGATCAAGCCCGACGCCAAGCAGCAAGTCTCGCTGCGGCTGGACAAAGACGTGATCGCCCATTTCCGCGAGAGCGGGCCGGGCTGGCAATCGCGGATCAATGCGGCGTTGAGAAGGGAGTTGGGGGTGGGTTGACTAATTGGGTGCCGCAGGCACGCTGCATCGCCTAAACTTCTATCATTCCGGAAAGATAGGGCACGCAGCGCCCCTCAAGCTCAACCCGCTCACCACGCATCCGGCAGATCATCTCACCCCCTCGGCGCGATCCGCCGGTAACTCAGCGCCTCCGCCACATGAATCCGCCCGACGCTCTCCACCCCGCTCAAATCCGCAATCGTCCGCGCCACGCGCAGCATTCGCGTGTAGCCGCGCGCCGACAGCCGCATTGCTTCGGCTGCCTGCGCCAGCAGCTTGCGCCCCGGCTCGTCGGGCGTCGCGTGCTGCTCCAGCATTTCGCCATCGAGCTGGGCGTTGGTGCGCATGTCTGTGCCTTCCAGCCTTGCGGTTTGCACTGCCCGCGCCGCCGCCACCCGCGCTGCCACCTCGGCCGAGCCTTCGGCAGGCGGGGGCAAGGTCAAATCGGCGGCACTGACAGCCTCGACGTCGACGTGAAGATCGATACGGTCGAGCAAGGGCCCGGAGACCTTGCTCTGATAATCGGCGGCGCATCTGGGTGCGCGGGAACAGCCCAGCGCCGGGTCGCCCAGATAGCCGCAGCGGCAGGGGTTCATCGCGGCGATCAGCTGGACGCGGGCCGGGTAGGTGACATGGGCATTGGCGCGCGCGACGGTGACTTCGCCGGTCTCGAGCGGCTGGCGCAGCGAATCGAGCACCGGGCGCTGGAATTCGGGCAGCTCATCCAGAAACAGCACGCCGAGATGCGCGAGGCTGACTTCGCCGGGGCGCACTTTGAGGCCGCCGCCGGTCAGCGCGGCCATCGAGGCGGAGTGGTGCGGGCTGCGATAGGGGCGGGCGCGGCTGATGCGTCCGTCCATCAGCGTGCCGGCCACAGATGCCACCATCGAGACCTCCAGCGCCTCCGCCGGGGTAAGTTCGGGCAGGATGCCGGGCAGGCAGGAGGCCAACAGCGATTTGCCTGCGCCGGGCGGGCCGATCATCAGCAGATTGTGCCCGCCCGCCGCCGCGATCTCCAGCGCGCGCTTGGCGGTTTCCTGGCCCTTGACCATGGCCAGGTCGGGGCCTTTGCGCGGAGCTTCGGCCTCGCCTGGTACGGGGATGGGGAGGACCTGGTTGCCCTTGAGGTGGTTGAGCAGGCTGATGAGGTCCGGCGCGGCGAGCACCGGCACGCCGCTGGCCCAGCGCGCTTCCGAGCCTTGCGCCATGGGGCAGATCAGCCCCTTGTCGAGACTTGAGGCATGGATCGCGGCAAGCAGCACGCCGGGCGAGGAGATCACCCGGCCATCCAGCGCGAGTTCGCCCACCGCGACATAATCGTTCAGCTGTTCGGCATCGGTCACGCCCATCGCGGCGAGCAGTGCCAGCGCGATGGGCAGGTCGTAATGCGAGCCTTCCTTGGGCAGATCGGCGGGGGAGAGGTTGATGGTGATGCGCTTGGGCGGGAATGACAGCCCCATCGCGGCGAGCGCGGCGATGACCCGCTCGCGGCTTTCGTTGACCGCCTTGTCGGGCAGGCCGACCAGATTGAAGCGCGGCAGCCCCGGCGCGATCTGGCACTGCACTTCGACGCTGCGCGCCTCAAGCCCCAGATAGGCAACTGTCGATACCAGCGCGACCACTAAATTCCCCCTATGTTCGCGGGGGTTTGTGCCGGAGGGCCGGGCGTGTGTCGAGGGGGTTTCCCCTCCCGCTTGCGGGAGGGGCTAGGGGAGGGCTTGTTGAGCGACCCATCGACAACAGGCCCTCCCCCGACCCCTCCCGCAAGCGGGAGGGGAGAAACACAGCAAACCCGATCTTAACCCTGCCCATGAGGATTCGCGCAAGGCGAGCCGGTGCATGTCTGCGGCAATGCGAAAGATTGCCGCCTTTCTGTTCGGCCTGATGGCCCTCACCGCGAGTCCGCTTGGCGCGCAGGTGATCGTCTATCAGGAAATCACCGAGGAAATTGTCGAGGTGCCCGCCACGGGCAGCGACCGCTTTGTCGCGGCGCATCAGGCCACAGAGGAAGCGCCCGCCGTTCCTCGCGGCATCGCCGCTTATGGCCCGTTCCGCGTGCTCGATAAGGACCGCGCCGCGCTGGTCGATGCCACCGACGAGCGCTCGCCCGGCCAGTTCACCGCGATGCTGCATGCCTTCCCGGGGATCCGGACCATCGAGATGGTCGAATGCCCCGGCACCGACGATGACCGTGCCAATCTGCGGCTGGGCATGATGATCCACGCGCGCGGGATTGCCACCCATGTGCCCGATGGCGGGTCGGTGCGCTCGGGCGCGGTCGAGCTGTTTCTGGCCGGCGCGCGTCACACTGCCGAGCAGGGCGCGGAGTTTGCGGTGCACAGCTGGGCCGATGAATTCGGGCTGGAGCCCAAGGATTATGCCGCCGATGCGCCGGAAAACCGCGCCTATATCGATTATTACCGCGATATGGGGATGAACGAGGCCGAGGCGCGGGCGTTTTACGCGATGACCAACTCGGTGCCCAACAAGGATGCGAAATGGCTGAGTGCGGCGGATATGGGGCATTGGGTGCGGCTCGATGCGCTGCCGGCCAAGCCTGCGCAGCTTGACTCGAGGCTAGCGGTCAACTAACGGGCCAGCGCTTGAGCGCGGTCGTCCCCAACATGACATTGGTGCGGCGTATCGTTTGAACCGAATCCATCATTTCGAGACAGTCCATGAAGCGCACATTCCAGCCCAGCAATCTCGTCCGCGCTCGCCGTCATGGCTTTCGCCATCGTTCGGCGACGGTCGGCGGCCGCAATGTGCTGCGCGCCCGCCGTGCGCGCGGCCGCAAGAAGCTCTCGGCCTGATCCCTGTTCCCAAGCCCGCCGTCCTGACACGGCGTTCTGATTTCCTCGCCGCCAACCGGGGCCTGCGCATCGCGCGTCCAGGCTTTGTCCTGCTCGCCCGGCCCAATCAGGGTGCGGGTCTGCGCTTTGGCATCACTGTCACCAAGCGCATCGGCAATGCCGTAGTGCGCAACCGGATGAAACGGCGCTTCCGCGCGCTGATCCGCGAGCTACTGCCGCTGCATGGCATGGCCGATACCGACCATGTGCTGATCGGCCGCGAGGGCGGGGTGGAGCGTGACTTCGCCGCGCTGCGCAGCGAATTGCTGGCAGCGCTGGAGCGGGCGAAGGCGGGCAAGGGCGATCCGCCGCGCAGGCCGCGGGGGAAGTAAAGATTTGTTTCGCGCAGAGACGCAGAGATCGCAGAGAAGTCAAGTCAGCCGGAGGCTGGACATGGTCCCGCGCCTATCGCATGCCGCAAGGCGAGTGAGTTGGTGCGGCTTTGCCGCAAGTGCTATCCCTCTGCGATCTCTGCGTCTCTGCGCGATAAGTCTTTCTTTGTCAGCGCGTTTTGATTGATTCCCAATGAAACAGCTCCTCATCCTCCTCGCCCGGCTGTGGCAGATCGGCCCCTCGCGCCTGCTTCCGCCGACCTGCCGCTATGCGCCCAGCTGCTCGGAATATACCATTCAGGCGCTGGGCAAATATGGTGCGATTAAGGGTGGCTGGCTGGCATTGAAGCGGCTATTGCGCTGCCACCCATGGGGCGGGCACGGCTATGATCCGGTGCCTTAGCCCCATTTTGCCATTCGACGACATTTTGACATTAGACGACCAGGGACGCCCAAGTGGACAATCAGCGCAATATCATCATGGCGGTCGTGCTGACCGCGCTGATCCTGTTCGGTTGGGATGCGGCGATCAAGCATTACTATCCGCAGGCGGACAAGCCCGCGCCCGTCGCTGCGGCCAGCGCCAATGCCAGCAAGCCTGCCGCACCGACACGCGAAGGCGGGCTGACCAGCGATGCCGATATTGCACTGGAGGCCAGGGACATCAAGGCGGTGCTGGCCGCGCCCGGGCGCGTGCCGATAGCCGCGCCGGGCCTGTCTGGCTCGATCAACCCGGTCGGCGCGGTGCTCGACGACCTCACCGCCAATCGCCACACCGCGACAGTCAAGAAAGACAGCGGCCCGGCGCGGATTTTCTCGCCGTCCGCTACGCCGGCTCAGCAGTTCGCCCAGTTTGGCTGGGCAGGCCCCAATGGACAAGCGGGGGGAATTGAACTGCCCAACGCCGCCACAGTCTGGCAAGCGCCAGCCGGGGCAAAGCTGACGCCGCAAAGCCCGGTGACGCTGAGCTGGGCCAACCCCACAGGTCAGGCCTTCGCGCTCACTTTCGCGATCGATGCCGATTACATGCTGACCGTCACCCAGTCGGTGACCAACGGCGGCACTGCGCAGGTCAAGCTGCACGAAATCGCCCAGCTCAATCGCACCGACAAGACCGCCAGTGTCGATTCATGGAACGTCCATTCCGGGCCGATCGGCAGCTTCGCCCAGTCGGTCCAGTTCGGGCCGAATTACAAGGATGTCGGCGAAGCGGGTGTGACTGCGAATCAGGCCAGGGCCGACTGGCTGGGCTTTACCGACATTTACTGGATGAGCACGCTGATCCCCGACAAGACGGCGGCGACCAGCGATTTTCGCGCGCTGGGCAAGGGCATCTTCCTCGCCAATGTCTTCTATCAGGATGCGAGCATCGCCCCAGGCCAGCAGCTCACCCGCACCACCCGTCTGTTCGCCGGGGCAAAGGAAAGCGCGGTGCTGGACCGCTATGAAGACGCGGGCATACCCAATTTCGGCCTCGCCATCGACTGGGGCTGGTTCCGCTGGTTCGAAAAGCCGATTTTCATGCTGCTGGCCAAACTCTTCGAAATGTCCGGCAATTTCGGCGTCGCGATCATTCTGCTGACGCTGATCGTTCGCGGGGTGATGTTCCCGGTCGCCCAGCGCCAGTTCGCCAGCATGGCTTCGATGCGGGCGATCCAGCCCAAGGTGAAGGCAATTCAGGAGCGTTTCAAGGACGAGAAGGAAAAGCAGCAGCAGGAGATCATGGCGCTCTACAAGCAGGAGAAGGTCAATCCGCTCGCCGGATGCCTGCCGATCTTCCTGCAGATCCCGATATTCTTCGCGCTCTATAAGGTGCTGATCCTGACCATCGAAATGCGCCACCAGCCCTTCGCACTGTGGATCAAGGACCTTTCCGCGCCCGATCCGATGCATATCCTCAACCTGTTCGGCCTGCTGCCGTTCACCCCGCCCAGCTTCCTGGGCATCGGCCTGCTGGCGGTGCTGCTGGGCGTGACCATGTTCCTGCAGTTCAAGCTCAACCCGGCGCCGCCCGATCCGGTTCAAGCCCAGATGTTTGCGATCATGCCGTGGATGATGATGTTCGTCATGGCCTCCTTCGCCTCGGGCCTGCTGCTCTACTGGATCACTTCCAACCTGCTGACCATTGCCCAGCAGAAATATCTCTACTCCAAGCATCCGCAGATGCGGGCACAGTCCGACAAGGAAGCGGCGGACGCGAAGCGGGCGGCAGAGCGGGACAAGAAATGACGCAGGATGAGCTGGCCGAGCAGGCCCGCCGCCTGTTTGCCGGGCGGGTGGAATTCCTCAAGAGCGCGCCCTCGCTCAAATTCCTGCCCGATCCGGACGTGCCGGAGATTGCCTTTGCCGGGCGTTCCAACGTCGGCAAGTCCTCGCTGCTCAACGCGCTGACCGGGCGCAAGGCGATTGCCCGCGCCTCGGTGACACCGGGCCGCACCCAGGAGCTTAATTTCTTCGAGGTCGGCGAGCCGACGGTACTGCGGCTGGTCGATATGCCCGGTTATGGCTTCGCCAAGGCGCCGCTCAAGGTGGTCGAGAACTGGAAACGGCTGGTGCGCGATTTTCTGCGCGGGCGGGTGGTGCTCAAGCGCACCCTGCTGCTGATCGATGCCCGCCACGGGGTCAAGCCGGTCGACGGTGAGATGATGCAGATGCTTGATGAGGCAGCGGTGGGCTACCGGCTGGTGCTGACCAAGGCAGACAAGATCAAGGCCAGCGAGCTGGCAGTGGTGCTCGCGGGAACTCAGGCCGAAGCGCGCAAACATCCAGCGGCCTATCCCGAAGTGATCGTGACATCTGCCGAGAAGGGAATGGGCATTGCGGAGCTGCGGACTGCCGTTCTTGAGGACGCTGGTTAGTTTCGCCGCTTGCGATTTCCGATCTCGCGTGTCAGGCCTTAGTAATATGAAATCGTGGAAATTTTGTCTCGCGCTGAATGTGTCCCTGCTCGTTGCGGGATGTGGTGGCGATGACAGCTCGAAGGTATCGTCGCCGGCCCCGGCCCCTTCGGCGAGCGCAGCGCCCACCCCGACGCCAACCCCCACGCCCACGCCAACCGTGTCATCGAGCGGAGAGGTGTTTGCGCTGGCTGATCCGGGTGACAGCACCGCGACTTTTCAAACCTATCTCGCCAAGCCGGATGTCGCGGGCGTCGCCTGGCGCTCCACCTGGAAGCAGGTGGAACCGAGTGACGGCATCTGGGACTGGTCCCGGCTCGATTCCGCCCTCGATGCGGCAGCGGCGGTCGGCAAGCGCGTTACTATTCATATCGGTGTCTCCGGCGGGGCCTGGCCGACGTGGCTGACCACGGCAGGGGCGGCGACCTATTCCGGGCCGAATGTGTTGGGCGGGACTGTCACCGATCCGGTGCCGTGGGACAGCATCTTTCTGTCCCGCTATGACCGGCTGATCCGCCAGCTGGCGAGCCATGTTGCCGGGCGCGGCCAGACGGCGCTGGTGCGCGCGGTATCGGTCGGCGCGCCGGTGTCGGAGATGTCGCTGGTTGCCTGCTCGGCTGGCCTACTGGGTTCCGGCGCAACCTCTGTGACCTATAGCCGTTCGCAATATCTGTCGGCGTGGACGGGTGCGACCAACTCCGCGACCTCGGCCTTTCCCGGCGTGACCGTAGTGGTTTCTGCTCCGGTGGCGCAGATCTGTGCCCCGGATGGCGATGGGGCGGCATTCTATTCCGAGCTGATGAATCCGCTGACCTCGGTGTCTGTCTTTGCCGCCGACCTCAATGCGGCGGGCAGCGCGCGGCTTGGCCAGGTTTCAACAGCGCTGCGCGCGCGCCCGATCCTGTTCCAGACGATCTGGTCATCGACCAATGATCCGACGGGCCGGATGCAGGGGAGCTTGTCCAGCGCGGTCTGCGCCGGCCGGGCATTTGGCGCGCGTTATTTCGAAATCTACAAGTCCGATCTCGACAGTGCCGATGCAGCCGTCGTCACGGCGATCCGCCAGGCCAAGGGAAGCGCTGCTTGCCCGTGACGGACAGCGTTTAGCCTCGTGCTGTCAGCGGGTCGCTCAGCACCAGCCCCGGGCGCGGCCAGTCCACCGCGACCAGCTGGCCATAGCCTGAAAGGGTGATGTAGGCCGTCCGCATTGCCGCCCCGCCAAAGGCGATGTTGGTGCAATAGGGCTCGGGCGCTTCGTAGAATTCGACCAGGGCCCCGTCTGGCGCAAACACGCTGATCCCGCCCGCCACCAGGCTGGCGACGCAGATGTTGCCGCCTGCCTCCACGCTGAGCGAATCGAAGCGCTGGTAGCCAGTCGGCCCGCCGATGAACCTGCCACCGTGGGGCGAGGGCCAGGGCTGTTTCGCCAGCTCGCCGGGGCCGAGGATCGGCCAGGCCCACAGCCGCCCGGTCTCGGTCTCGGTGGCGTAGAGCGTCCGGCCATCGGGTGAGAGGCCGATGCCATTGGCGGTGATCAGCGGGAAGGCGGCTTCTCTGATGAAGGAGCCGTCGATCTTCGCATAGAACACCGCGCCCCGGTCCATCAGCCTCTCGTAGCTCTTGCCGTGATCGGTGAACCACATGCCGCCGTCCGCATCGAAAACGATATCGTTCGGCCCCATGATCGGATTGCCGTCGCAGTGGGTATAGAGCCAGTCGACCGCGCCGGTTTCCAGGTCGACCCGCTGGATGCCGCCCTTCACATAAGAGTCGGCGCGGCCATGCGGCCGGGCGAAACCGTCGTCGTGATAGATCCAGTTGAAACCGCCATTGTTGCAGACGTAGCACTTGCCGTCCGGGCCAATAGCAGCCCCATTGGGCCCACCGCCGAGCTGCGCAACCACCTGCTTCTCGCCGTCCGGCATTACCCGGATCAGCCGCGCGCCCTCGATCTCGACGACCAGCACTGTGCCGTCGGCCATGGCAATCGGGCCTTCTGGGAACTTGAGGCCATCCGTCACCAGCCGGGCGTTCAGTTTCATCGCGTCAGTCCTTTCCGATCAGTTCGATGATCGCCGGGAAGTATTTTTCCCCGATCCCGGCATCGACCGCAGACTGGTAATAGCTCCGGGCAAGCTGCGCCATCTTCGGATCGACGCCGATCTGGTCGGCAAGATCGATAGCGTAACCCATGTCCTTGAGAACATAGGGGGAAGGGAAGGCCTTTTCGGGAAAGACGCGCGGGGCCATCGCCTTGAGGCCATGATTGCGCAGGGCAAAACTGTCGCCCGAGCCGAGAGAAACGGCAGCTATCAGTTTCTCCGGTGTGACTCCTGCCCGCTCGGCCACCACCATCATCTCGGCCAGCGCGGCGACGTGCTCAAACAGTAGTGTGTTGTTGACCAATTTGACCACCTGGCCGCAGCCAACTTCGCCGCAATGCGTCACATCGCTGCCCATATAGGCGAGCAGGGGGGCGATACGGGCGAACACGGCATCGCTCGCCCCGACCATGATCGACAGCGTACCATCAATCGCCGCCTGCCGCGTGCGGGCAACGGGAGCGTCGGCAAACAATATGCCGTTTGCCGCAACCAGCATGCTTGCTGTGGCGCGAGCATCCGCGACGGCAGTCGTGGAGAGGTCAACAACGACTGTTCCGGGTCTGGCTTCAACGGCAAAGGCACCACAAACATGCATGACCTCCTTGCCGCCGGGGAGCGACAGAAAGGTGATGTCGGCAGCTTTGGCGACATCCACATCCGATGAGCAGGCAATGGCACCCAGATCGGCCATTGCTCGCAGCGCTTGCTGGTTCATGTCGTAGACATAGACCGTGCCCGGATGCTTGGTGATGACATTGCGGCACATCGGCCCACCCATGACGCCCAAACCTATGAAACCAATGGGGCCGATGAAGCCGAGTGTGGTGGGTGTTTGAACCATGTCCCTCTAACCTTTTTCCTTTGCCTCCCCTCCCCGGCGGGGAGGGGATCGAGGGGTGGGGGAGCGAGGCGAATGCCGAGCGTCCACGTTGGCGTTGTACACCCCCACCCAACCCTCCCCCTCCAGGGGGAGGGCTATCGACCCTAATAAATCACTTCCTCATCCTCCAGCGCCAACCGCTCGGCCTTCGTCATCCCCAGCAGCTCGCCATAAACATAATCCTCATGCTCGCCGAGCTTTGGCGTGCCGCGATGGATACCGATGTCCGCGCCCTTGGACAGGCGCATCGGCACGCCGACGGCGGCGCGCTCCTTGCCGTCCGGCTCCTGCACCGTGACCAGCGCGCGGCGGGTGCGCAAGTGAGGATCGGAAGTCAGCGACACGGTGTTCCATGAAGCATGCGCGGCGATCCCCGCTGCCTGTAACTGCTCGGCTGCGGCATCGGCAGACAGAGTAACAGTCCAGCGTCCCACCAGCACCTCCAGTTCATGGCGGCTGGCATGACGTTCTGCTTCACTGGCAAAGCGGACATCGTCAACGCCAATGATCTGTGCCAGCGCCTGCCACTCGGCATCGCTGGCTACCGCAATCGAAACCCACTGGTCTTCACCAAGTGCAGGATAGACTCCGTGCGGCGCCATGCGCGGGTGATCGTTGCCCATGCGCCTGGGCTCGCCGCCTGCCGCCGCCAGCAGCAGCGCTTCGCCAAGGAAGGACGAAGCCACCTCGCGCGCCGATACATCGACCAGCCCGCCTTCGCCGCTGGCATCGCGCCGATGCAGTGCGGCCAGCACCGCCACCGCCGCATTCATTCCCACCGTATGATCCATCACATGCCGCATCTCGACCGGCGGGCCGTCCTCATAGCCAGTCAGGTCGGAAAGCCCGCCCCAGGCACCGAACAGCGGCGCGTAACCGGCGAAATGCTTGTCCGGGCCATATTGGCCTGAGGAGGAGACGGCGAGCAGGACGATATCCTGTTTCACCTGCTGCAACACCGCATAGCCCAGCCCCAGCCGATCCAGCACACCGGGGCGGAAGCTTTCGGCGGCGACGTCGGAGATCGCCACCAGCCGCTTGGCCAGTGCCACGCCTTTGGGCAGCTTGAGGTTGATGCGCACGGAAAGCTTGGTTGAGGCGACCTGATCGAATGTCGCCGGACCCATGCGGCCATAGACCGGATGCGGCTTGCGGAAGGCGTCGGGGCGCATCGCGCTTTCGATCTTGATCACTTCCGCGCCCAGCTGCGAGAGCAGGTGGGTTGCGAACGGCCCGGCATTATGCACGGTGAAATCGGCGATGCGGATGCCTGCGAGCGGGCGGGTCATAGCATGCCAGTCCCACTGTCGAACTGGATCGGCGAGATCAGCATATCAAGCAGGCCCGCGCCCTGAACCTCAACCGGCTGAAACAGCCCGCGCACCCGCTCATGCGGATCGCGCAGCACTTCGGCTGGGGTATTATACTTCGCCAAAGGCACGCTCAGCTTCTGGCCCTCGCGGACGATGTCTTCGACCTTGCGTGACTTGGCCCAGGCGCGGATGTGGCGGTTGAGTTCGGGGCCGCGGCGGCTGCGTTCCAGCGAATCCGCCAGCGCCGGATCCTCCGCCCATTCGGGCCTTCCCAGCAGCTCGACCAGCCCGTCCCACTGGCGCTGCTCCAGCGTCAGCAGCTCGACAAAGCCATCCTTGCAGGGCAGCACCCCGCCATAGCGAAACGAGCGCTCGACCCGGTGTTCGACCGAGCCATCGCCGAAGCGCTGGATGGCAAAAGCGCCGACCGAGAGCATCGCATCCTGGGAGGAGATATCGACATATTGCCCGCCGATCTCTCCCCGCACCCGCAGCGCCGCCAGCGCGCCCAGCGCGGCGGCAATGCCGCCCTGCATTTCGGCGAAATGCCCGTGGATTTTCACCGGCGGCCGGTCGGGGAACTGCTCGACCGACAGGCCATTGGGCAACAGATAACCTTCGCCAGAGGCATGCTGGAGGTTGATTTCCTCGCCCTTCCAATGCGCCTTCTCGCCAATCGCGCCGAAGGGAAGGATGGAGACATGGATCAGGTCGGGATGGCGCGCGGCGATTGCGGCTTCGTCCAGACCCAGTGCTTCGCGAGAGGCCAGCGGGGTGTCGTCGATGAAGATGTCGCACTCGCTAAGGATGGCGGTAAGGGCGGCGCAGCCATCATCTGTTTGCAGGTCGCAAACCGTGCTGCTCGCACCTGCTGTCAGATAAGCGAACAGCGCACTTGTTCCTAAGCCCCTCCCCTTCAGGGGAGGAGTTGGGGTGGGGTCTGTCGTTCCACGCGACGTTGCGTCCAGAGGACAAACCCCACCCCCAACCCAGTTTCGGGTCGTCCAGTCCCCCGGACTGGACTTGGACTGCCGGGGGCCGTCCAACCCGAAACTCCTGAAGGGGAGGGGCTTTTTGGTTTGGCCCAGTTCTGGCAGGAACGGCGGTTCCTGCCGCAGCGGCGAGCCTTGCGGTGGCTCGATCAGGACAACCTCTGCCCCCATGCCGCCAAGCATGCGCCCGGCATAGGCAGCGGCCACGCCGGATGCATGAACGGCTATGTGGAAGCCTGTGAGAGGGGCGTTCACCTAAATCCTCCCCGGCACGGGGAGGTTTTGCCTCACCGCACCACCGGCAGATCGAGGCTCAGACCCCGCCCGTCGAAGAACGCCGGCAAATCCGCCTGAAGCGAAGGCAGGATCACCGTCGCCATGCCCGGTGTGGTCAATTCCCCGCGCTGGTTTTCGCCGCGAATTTCGATGTCGACCAGCGCATGGCCGTCCTTGATATATTTCCGCGTCACCCGCCCACGCGCCCAGGTGCAATCGCCCATGGTGTTGAACCGGCGCATCTGGGTGCGGATGCGCTTGAGGAACCCGGCGTCGCCCATCCAGTTGGTCACCAGGCTGGCCATCCACGCCGAACGCTGCGGGCCGTAATCGTAAACGCCCGGCACGCCGACTTCCTTGGCGGTCGATTCGCGGTGGTGGCCGATGCCGGTGTACTCAATACCGCCGCCTGCTTCCGGATTGCGGAAGAAGTGGCCGGGGTGCTTGACCGCGTTCTTGAAGATCACGCCGTGGGTATGGCCACGCCCGCAGCCGACGAGGAAGCCCATCGTGTCCATCAGACTCAGCGGGCCGCGAACGATCTCGGGCAGTTCCTCGCCCTCCTGGACTTCTTCCCAGTAGCGCACGTTGCCGGCGCGCATGTTCTTTTCCTCGTCGAGGATCGCCTGATCGATCACGGCGAATTCCTCGGGCGTATATTCGTGGGTGGTGATGCCATCATACTTGCCGGTGTCGCGCGCGGCCTTGCGCTCGTGGCGGGTGCAGGTGCCCAGCGCGCGGGCGACGAGGTCGCCGTTCTGGTTGGCGTAGCTGGCCTCGACATATTGCAGCACCAGCGTGCCGGAAAACTCGCTCTGCTTGACATCGACGCCGACCACGCGCTCGATCGCGGTGATGCGGTCGCCGGGGCGGACGTGGCGGAACAGTTCCCAGTCATTGCCGGCATAGAAACCATGCACACCGGGCAGGCCCCAGCGGGTGCGGCCGACCCAGCCGAACGCCATCGGGAAATTCGGGTGGGCGAGCATCGAGCCGTGGCGCGTCAGACGGCCATATTCGAGGTCGCGGTATATCGGGTTGAGATCGCCGATGCCGTTGCAGAAATTGCGGATCGTGTCTTCGGTGGCGTCCTGCAGATAGGGGCCTTCGGGGCGCAGCTGCATGCCGATCATGTTTTCCGCAGCCTTGATCGCCTCAGGCGTGATCTTGCCCTCAGCGGGCGCGCCGCCGACTTCGCCTTCTGTTGTGGTCATGCTGTGCTCCTGTGGCGGCGCATTGGTCGCGCGTTTGGGGTGGGCGATTCTTGAGATAATGCATTATGCATTTTATCGGCGGGGTCAAGGGCGGGGTGAAGATGGCCTGCACCAACTGGCTAGCCGTTTTTCCACCATCTGGACTAACTTCCACCCAACCCCTATCATCCCCCCATCCCCGGGGAGTCGGCAGCTCATGCGATGTTTCGCGAATGAGCCGCACATGACGACTGAGAGGGGCTGGTAACGCAGCCCGACCCGTCGAACCTGAACCCGTTAGCACGGGCGGAGGGAGGGTTGCTCTTATGCGCTCCCCCGCCGCCACCCTAGGAGCGCGCATATGGCTGACATCAATTCCAAGTTCGAAATCGGCGTGACCACCGGGCCGATCCGGGGCAGCCGCAAGATCCATGTCGGGCCGCTCAAGGTCGCGATGCGCGCCATCGATCTGGAGCCGAGCTGCGGCGAGGCTCCGGTGCAGGTCTATGACACCTCCGGCCCTTACACCGATCCCGAAGCGCTGATCGACATTTCCGCCGGCCTGTCCGAACTGCGCGCGCCCTGGATCAGAGGTCGCGGCGATGTCGAGGACGTGACCCAGCGCGACGTTCGCCCCGAGGACAACGGCCAGCTCGGCCCGGACCGCAGCGGCGGCGTTGCGCCGTTCCCCGCCGTCCGCCGCACAGTGCTGCGCGCCAAGCCCGGCATGAACGTCTCCCAGATGCACTATGCCCGAAAAGGCATCATCACCCCCGAGATGGAATATGTCGCCATCCGCGAGAACCTCGGACGCGAAATGCTCAGCCAATATATCCGCGACGGCGAGGATTTCGGCGCCTCGATCCCCGATTACGTCACCCCCGAATTCGTCCGCGACGAAGTGGCGCGGGGCCGCGCGATCATTCCCAGCAACATCAACCACCCCGAGAGCGAGCCGATGGCGATCGGCCGCAATTTCATGGTCAAGATCAACGCCAATATCGGCAACTCCGCCGTTGCCTCCGATGTCGCCTCCGAAGTCGACAAGATGGTCTGGTCGATCCGCTGGGGCGCGGATACCGTCATGGACCTCAGCACAGGCCGCAACATTCACGACACCCGCGAATGGATCGTGCGCAATTCGCCCGTCCCCATCGGCACCGTGCCGATTTATCAGGCGCTGGAAAAGGTCGGCGGCGTCGCCGAAGACCTCACCTGGGAAATCTTCCGCGACACGCTGATCGAGCAGGCCGAGCAGGGCGTCGACTATTTCACCATCCACGCCGGGGTGCGCCTGCCCTATATCCCGATGACCGCCAAACGCGTCACCGGCATCGTTTCGCGCGGCGGCAGCATCATGGCGAAATGGTGCCTCAGCCACCACAAGGAGAGCTTCCTCTACGAGCGCTTCGACGAGATCACTGAGATCATGAAGGCCTATGACATCGCCTATTCGCTCGGCGACGGCCTGCGCCCCGGCTCCAACGCCGACGCCAACGACGAAGCCCAGTTCGCCGAACTCTATACGCTGGGCGAGCTGACCAAGCGCGCCTGGGCGCAGGACGTGCAGGTGATGATCGAAGGGCCGGGGCATGTCCCGATGCACAAGATCAAGGCCAACATGGACAAGCAGCTGGAAGCCTGCGGCGAGGCCCCGTTCTACACGCTTGGGCCGCTCGTCACCGACATCGCGCCGGGCTACGACCACATCACCAGCGGCATCGGCGCGGCGATGATCGGCTGGTTCGGCACGGCGATGCTGTGTTACGTCACACCGAAGGAACACCTCGGCCTGCCGGACCGCGATGACGTCAAGGTTGGCGTGGTGACGTATAAATTGGCGGCACACGCGGCGGATTTGGCGAAGGGCCACCCGGCGGCCAAGGTCCGCGACGATGCGCTGAGCCGCGCAAGGTTCGAATTCCGCTGGCGCGATCAGTTCAACCTGTCGCTCGATCCCGATACGGCAGAGCAATACCACGACCAGACCCTCCCGGCCGAAGGCGCCAAGACCGCGCATTTCTGCTCGATGTGCGGGCCGAAGTTCTGCTCGATGCAGATCAGCCAGGAGGTGCGGGACTTTGCCGCCAAGCAGAATGCCGGGGCGGACAGCTTCATCGCCGCCAATTCCTCCCCGCACGGGGAGGGGGACCATCTGGCACAGCCAGATGGTGGAGGGGCACAGGCCGCATTGGCTAACGCCGAAGCCGGGATGGCGGAGATGTCCGAGGTGTTCAAGGAGAAGGGCGGGGAGATTTATTTGCCTGCGGCGGAGTAGGCGTCAGCATTATGAACGATGGCTTGTCAATTGGGTGGCGGAACCTTGCGGCAAGTTGGGCCGTCAGCAAGGAGCGCATCCGAGAACTCCATCTGTTTGGCTCTCGCGCAAAGGGTGACTTCTTGGTCGAGAGCGATGTTGATCTTGCGTATGTCTTGACAGGCAGTGATCCCGGGGAAGTGCTGGCCTATTCGATGTTTGAAACAGGAGAATGGCAGCAGGAACTGCAAGCACTGCTGAATGCTCCGGTCCAGCTTGAATTGGCTGACCCTGAGACCGACACTGTTGTCTGGCCTGCTGTGATGGAGCACGGTCAACTCATTTATCGCAAAGACAACTATCTCCCCGTTGAATGAGTTGTGCTTCGTCACCCCACCCGCACCGGGATTACGGTGAGGTGCCACGTGCAATAACCCTCTGTGGACGCCCCCACGGATGCAAGCGTTAAATTCGGGTATGGGCACGGTATCGGATGCTGCCTTCTGTCCGGCCTGTCGATGCAGCGCATTGCTGCTGG
>JAHFPT010000295.1 GCA_023266625.1 Novosphingobium sp.
TAGAAGGGAAGCCATGAACGGACCCCTCGCCCCCAAAATCGCGGATGAAATCGCCGAAATCCTCACCAAGGCCTTCGCGCCCACCAGCCTCGAAGTCATCAACGACAGCGCCAGCCACAGCGGCCACAGCGGCGACGACGGCACTGGCGAATCGCATTTCACCGTGGAAATCGAAAGCGCCGCATTCGCCGGGGTCTCCCGCCTCCAGCGTCAGCGCCTGGTCAACGCCGCGCTGGGTGACATTCCCGGCCAGCGGGTGCATGCCCTCTCTATCCGGGCGCACGCGCCCGGTGAATTAGGGGCGATCAGGGCAAGCGCGCCCAATGATTAGCCAACGTGAATAGGGGGACTCCCATGCCCGAGGCATTTTCCGGTTTCGGTTTCATTCTTGGCATCATCGTCCTGGTGCTGGCGCTCAAGAGCTTCGGCATCAACCAGGAATACCAACGCGGCGTGGTGTTCCGGTTGGGCCGCCTCAAGGAGACCAAAGGCCCTGGCTGGTTCTGGCTGATCCCCTTGATCGAGATCGGGGTCGAGCACAATTCGACGATTGTGGCGATGTTCCCGACCGAACTGCTCGAAGCGGCGCGGCGGATTGGGGTGAAGTAAGCAGTCGAGGCAGCTTAGGTTTGGAACATATGGCAAATTTCGCCGTAAATCAGATGCTGTTGACTCAGTATTTTATTTGACGAAAATTTGTTATCTTTTTGAAAACACTAGGAGATCGTTATGCGAAAGATCATCGGGATCATGGGGCCAATACTACTATTATCTCAACCAGCATGGGCTGGGCCACATACAACAATGACAATTGATCTTCCAAACGGCGGGGTTGTCTTTAAAGCCAAAGATCATGATGGCGTTGATGACGAGATTGGAAGAAAAATATTTGAAAGTGTTTGCAATGGAAAACCTGAATGCGACATTCCATTGGACAATAATTGGCTAAGAGGGAAAGACAATAACTGGCTTTCTCCAGTTGGACTTAATGACCAACAACGTGATTGGGTCATAGAAGTAACTGCTCATATTGTTTGCAACGGTGATGGTGTCTATAACGATCAAAGAACATATAAAGGTGAATACTCAGGAATTTACCCACAACACATTCGGCTGACATGTAACTAATTGAGCTGCGGTTTTGGGGTGGAATCCCCACCTAACCCTTCAACTCCCCCATCCCCGTCAGCCGCATCACACCGCATCCGGGGAGTTCCACGCGCAGTTCGAGCGTCCCGCCTGCGGCCTCGACGAAGCGGCGCAGGGTGGAGAGGTAGAGGTCGGTCTGGCGTTCGATCTTGAGGACGGAGGGCTGCTTGACGCCGAGGCTCTGGGCGATCTGTTCCTGCGAACGCTCGGCCAGTTTGCGCAGCGCCTTGAGGCCTTCGACCTCGCGGTGAAGCTCAGCCGCGCGCGCCTTGATGCGGGCCTGACGTTCCTTGGGCAGGCGGGCCATAATCTCTTCATGGGTGACTGGCATTGCGCTTATCCTTTCAAACTATCGAGATGATCGGCAAAGCGGCGGTCTGCCTTGTCGATCAGGGACTTATAAAATCGCTTTTGTGCGACCCCGGCCTTGTCGCCTGCCACGAGAATCATGGCGCGGCGTTTGGGATCGAACGCGAAGGCTACACGCCAGACCCCACCATCGGCGTTGAAGCGAAGCTCCTTCATGTTGGAATAGTTCGATCCTGCCAGCGTATCGGAATGCGGACGCCCCAAGGCCGGGCCACTCAAGGTCAGCAGTTCGATGACCGTCAGCAGACCGTCCTGCACCGCTTCCGGGAACGCATCCAGTTCGGGGACGAAAGCGTCGTGATAGAGAACGGTCTAGGCCATGATTGCGATATACCTTGCAGGCTATGACTTGTCCATAGGCTTTGAGCTATGAACCAGCCAACCACTCCACCCACGCCCCATGCGCATGCGCCGCCGCCAGCAGCTTCTCCTCACCCCCGCCGGGCCAATAGCGCACCGTCAGCCCGTGCTTGAGCAAGGTGCGGTTGGCCTCCAGCGCCACCCATGCCAGCGGCCGCTCAGGCGTCGCGCGCGCGCCGGCCTCTTCCATCGCTGCTTTCACCCGCGCCTGCTGGTCTTTCGGCACATATTGCCAGACGATGGAATGCATCAGCAGCCGTGTGGTGCCCTCTGCCTGCGGCTGTGCCAGCGCCTGCTCAACGAAGTCGGCGGCATTCATCCGCGCCAAGTCAGGCGCCTTGACGCTCGCCGCCGCAATCGCCGCCTCCAGCCGGTCGAACCGCACCGTGTGCTCCGGCCAGATATAGGCCTTGAGCCGCAGCGCTTGGCGCGGATCGGTGAGATCGACCGGGGCGACATCGCAGCCCCTAAGCGAGGCGATGGCGATCTCGCGTGCCGGCGGCGCAGTGCCGCGCCATTCGGGGGCGAAACGCATTGCTGCGTCCTGCAGTCCGACCTGCACCCCGCCAAGATCATAATGATAGCGGTCGATCATCAGGTTGATCCCCGCAGATGAACCGATTTCAAGGCATTCGAAGCGCGACGGCAGGCCCTGCGCTGCCAGCCACAGCATCGCCGCGATGAAGCCCGAGGAGCGTCCCGCCTCATTGGTCTGCGGCGGTCCGTCGAGCCAGGGCAGCAGTGCAGCCTCGTGGCTGCGGACCACAGCGGCGATTATCGCGGCATCGTCCGCCGGTTGATCGGCATAGATCGGCGCAAGCTCCGGCGCTTCGCCCGAGAGATGCAGCGCGTGCAAGCCGCCCGCCGAGCGCAAGGGGACGGCATCGCCCAGTGGCGAACTGCCCGGCCAGTCGCGGATGCGGGCAATGAAGGCGCCGGGCGCGGGATCGTCCAGTAGCGCGGCAATCGCCGCGACAACGCGCGCGGTGATGGGCGAATCCATCGCCCGGCAATAGGCGGCCTGGTTGGCATAGGCCTCGCGCACCGAGCGCGTGCTGCCGATCACCGATTTGCCATCCATCGCCATGTTGCCCTTTGCTCCCGCGCCGCCTAATGCGCGCAGCCATGCAGAGCCCGCTCATCTTCGCCGTGCCCAAGGGCCGCATTCTCGACGAGGCGCTGCCGCTGATGGCGCGTGCCGGCGTGGTGCCCGATGCCGAGTTCCACGACAAGAAGTCGCGCGCGCTTTCTTTTGCCTGCGAACAATCCGGCATGCGCATCATCCGCGTGCGCGCCTTCGATGTCGCCACCTTCGTCGCCCACGGCGCGGCGCAGTGCGGCATCGTCGGCTCCGACGTGGTCGAGGAATTCGCCTATTCGGACCTCTATGCCCCGGTCGATCTCGATATCGGCCACTGCCGGCTGTCTGTCGCCGAGCCAGCCGGGCAGCGCGATGAAACTGGTGCCAGCCATCTGCGCGTCGCCAGCAAATATCCCAACCTCACCCGCCGCCATTTCGAGGCGCTTGGGGTTCAGGCCGAAGTGGTCAAGCTCAACGGCGCGATGGAACTCGCGCCCGGGCTGGGACTCGCCAGCCGGATCGTCGATCTGGTCTCGACCGGCCAGACGCTCAAGGACAATGGGCTGGTCGAGACCAGCGTGATCCTGCAAATCTCTGCGCGGCTGATCGTCAACCGCGCTGCACTCAAGACCGATGAGCGTGTCGCTGCGCTTGTGGAGCGTTTCCGCGCCCTTGTGCAGCGTTGTGCACCCTTGTGATGTTGCGCCTTAATTCCCGCGATCCTGGCTTCAAACAGGCCTTCCAGCGCCTGGTCAACGACCGGCGCGAGAGCGACGAAGATGTCGCGCGAGATGTATCGCTGATCCTCAAGGATGTGAAAAACCGCGGCGATGCGGCGCTGGTGGAGTATACGCGGCGCTGGGACGAGTACCAGCTTGCCGCCGAGACAGACTGGCGCATCGCCCCCGAAGCCTGCGCTGAGGCCTTCGATGCGCTGCAACCCGATCTGCGCGCCGCGCTGGAGCTGGCAGCGCAGCGCATCCATGCCTTCCACGCTACGCAGCTGCCCAGGAACCGCGATACCCGCGACGAGGCCGGTGTCCGCCTCGGCGCGCGCTGGCTCCCGGTAGATGCGGCGGGGCTCTATATCCCTGGCGGGCGCGCCTCCTATCCCTCCTCGCTGCTGATGAACGCGATTCCGGCCAAGGTAGCAGGCGTCGGGCGACTGGTGGTCGTTACGCCAACCCCCAAGGGCGTGATCAACCCGCTGGTGCTCGCCGCCGCACATCTGGCCAAGGTGGACGAGATGTGGCGCATAGGCGGCGCACAGGCTGCTGCGGCGCTGGCCTATGGCACGCAGCGGATCAAGCCGGTCGATGTCATCACCGGCCCCGGAAATGCGTGGGTTGCCGAGGCCAAGCGCCAGCTTTTCGGCGTGGTCGGCATCGATATGGTGGCGGGCCCGAGCGAAATCCTGATTATCGCCGATGGCAAGAATAATCCCGAATGGACCGCCGCCGATCTGCTCAGCCAGGCCGAGCACGATCCACTCGCGCAATCGATCCTGATCACCGACGATGCGCTGTTCGCCGATACCGTCGCCGACCGCATCGGTGTCGAACTCGCCATGCTGCCCACGGCCCGGGTCGCGGCAGAGAGCTGGAACACCCACGGCGTCATCATCGAAGTCGCCAGCCTCGACGAGGCCCCGGCGCTGGCCAATGCGCTGGCGGCGGAGCATGTCCAGCTGGCGGTCGACAAGCCCGAGCTGCTGATGAAAGCGATCCGCCACGCCGGTTCGATCTTCCTCGGCAGGATGACGCCGGAAGCCATCGGCGATTATGTCGCCGGGCCGAACCACGTCCTGCCCACCGGCCGCCGCGCGCGCTTTTCTTCCGGCCTGTCGGTGCTCGATTTCATGAAGCGCACCAGCTTTGTCGAGCTCGATGAAGCCGCGCTCAAAGCCATCGGCCCCGCCGCGATTGCGCTGGCCGATGCCGAAGGCCTGCCCGCACAT
>JAHFPT010000296.1 GCA_023266625.1 Novosphingobium sp.
CTGGGACGCTGGCGAATTTCTTTCGTCCGATGACGATATCCGCCATTACCTCGAAGCGGCGTTCGAAGAGGGCGACCCGGCGCTGATCCGTCATGCCTTCAACACGGTCGCCCGCGCGCGCGGCATGACTGCGCTGGCCCGCGAGAGCGGCATTTCCCGCGAGGCGCTCTACAAGGCGTTCGGAGAGAACGGCAATCCGACGCTGGATACGTTGCTCAAGGTGACCCGGGCGCTGGGGGTAAGGCTTGCGGTGGCGGCGTGATTGGCAAACGCCGCGCGTGGCCTTCGACAGGCTCAGGCTGAGCGGGGTTGGGGTGAATGTTTGTGGTGGGGAGCAGAAGAAGGGCCGCCTTCTGCAGATGATTGCATCTGGCAGACTATGCGATTGCCAATCAGTTCCGGTATGGTCGTTTCGATGAACGAGATTCGCGCCGAGCTTCCGATACTGGCATTTTCTGATCAAACAGAGTTTGAACTGTGGCTTGGGCTGCAGCCTCGCGACACAAAGGGCGCGTGGATCAAATTCGCCAAAAAGGGCTCCGGCATTCCCAGTGTTACCAAAGCTGAGGCTATCGACAGCGCACTGTCTCATGGCTGGATCGATGGGCAACTCGACAAATATGATGCCAACTGTTGGTTGATCCGCTTCACACCGCGCAAAGCGCGCAGCAAGTGGTCACTGGTCAACCGAATCCGCGCGCAGGAGCTTATCGCAGAGGGTCGCATGAAGGCCTCCGGTCTGGCAGAAATTGGGGCGGCAAAGAGCGATGGCCGTTGGGACGTTGCATATGCCCCGGCAAGCAAGGCAGAGGTTCCACCCGATTTGCAGACTGCGTTCGAAAGCAATGCCAAAGCAGCAGACTTCTTTGAAACGCTTACAGGTGCCAATCGCTACGCGATTCTGTATCGGATCGGCGCAGTGAAGAAGGCTGAGACCAGAGCCCGCAAGATTGCCGAATTTGTCGATATGCTTGAGCGTGGTGAGACTATCCACGGTTAGCAGGACACTCACCCCAATCCACAATCGCTTGCGCCCCATCCCGCAAAATGCCAGCTTACAGAATCGCTGCGGACCGCCTAACAGGCCATCCGCAAGCGCCAAGGCGATTCACAAGCCCAACCGGACGAGGACCATGCCAGCAAACACCATTCCACCCAAAGAGGTGCTGATGGACATCTATTCGAAGATGTCCCTGCTTTTTCACAATGACGAGAAGATGCGCTCGGTTATCATGAGCGGCCGCCTCGTCATGCCCTATTATGCCTTCCGCGGGCAGGAGGCGATTCCCTCGACGATCTGTGCGCAGCTGCGCGATAGCGACACGATTTCGACGATCTATCGCGGGACGCATGACATGCTGGCCAAGGGCTGCCCGGTCGACAAGCTGTGGGCGGAACTCGCCGGTCGCGCCACCGGCACCTGCAAGGGCAAAGGCGGCCCGATGCATATCACCCATCCCGAAAGCGGGATGATGGTGACGACGGGCATCGTCGGCTCCTCGATGCCGATTGCCTGCGGCATGGCCTGGGCCAACAAGCTCAAGGGCACCGACGATGTCACCTTCGCCTTCTTCGGCGACGGCGCGACCAATATCGGCGCATTTCACGAGAGCATGAATCTGGCGTCGGTGTGGAAGCTGCCGGTGGTGTTCGTCTGCGAGAACAACCTCTATGGCGAGCACACCAAATTCATCGAAACCAGCGCAGTTGACTCCGTGGCCAAGCGGGCGCTGGCCTATGACATGCCGGGCATCAAGGTGAACGGTAACGATGTCGTCGAGCTTTACAATGTTGTCGAGGAAGCGATCGGCCGTGCCCGTGCGGGCGAGGGGCCGAGCCTGATCGAGGCAGTCACCTTCCGCTTCCACGGCCATGTCTTTGGCGATGATGACGCCTATATGGACGCGGGCGAGAAGGAGGCACACAAAGCCAACGATCCCTGGCCGAACTACCGCAAATTCCTGACCGATGGCGGCTATGCAACCATGGCCGATCTCGAGGCGATCGACGCCGGTCACAAGGAGGTCATCGAAGCGGCGCTGGTCTATGCGCTTGAGAGTCCGTTCCCGGACGTCAAGGAAATGTACCGCGATGTCTATGCCGAGGAGTTGGTGGCATGAGCGACAAGATCAACATGGTCCAGGCGATCAACTGGGCGCTGGACGATGCCATGGCCGACGACCCGATGGTGCTGGTGCTGGGCGAAGACGTGGCCGATCACACCGGCGGCGGGGTCATCGGCATAACCCGGGGGCTGTCGACAAAATATGGGCTGGAGCGCGTCAAGGCGACGCCGATTTCCGAACAGGGCTTTGTCGGTGCAGCGGTGGGCGCGGCGATCATGGGCTTCAAGCCGGTCGCCGAAGTCATGCTGATGAACTTCATGACGGTGTGCTCGGACATGGTGGTGAACCACGCGGCCAAGCTGCGCTTCATGTCGGGCGGGCAGACCTCGGTGCCGCTGGTGATCCGCACCATGACCGGCCCCGGCCTGGGCAGCGGCGGGCAGCACAGCGATTTCCTCGAAGTCTGGTTTGCCCACACTGCCGGGCTCAAAGTCGTCATTCCGTCAACGCCTGACGATGCCTATGGGCTAATGCGCAGCGCCATCGACGATCCCGATCCGGTGATCTTCGTCGAGAACATGCCCTGCATGTTCACCCCGGCCGAAGCGCCGGTGCGCGGCAGCCGTATCCCGATCGGCAAGGCCAAGGTCATGCGCGAAGGCAAGGATGTCACCGTGATCGGCTATGGCCGGGTGATCCAGAACTTCAACGCCCATGCCGAGAAGCTGGCGGCAGAAGGCCATTCGGTCGAAGTGATCGATCTGCGCTCGGTCCAGCCCTGGGATGTCGACACGGTGCTGGCCTCGGTCGAGAAGACCGGCGCGGCGATTATCGTGCATGAAGCGGTGAGGAAATTCGGCCCCGGCGCCGAGATCGCCTCGACCATCCACGAGAAGCTGCACAAGCGGCTTCGTGCTCCAGTGATCCGGATTGGCGCGAAATATGCCGCCGTGCCGTTCTCGAATGTGCTGGAGACGGCTTCGGTGCCGTCGATGGACGAGATAGGCGAAGCGGTGAAGAGCCTGGCGGGGGTTCCGGCTTAAGCAAGCATCTCTCCCGAACCCTTTGCGGGGGACAGCAGGGACGCGGGCATCATTCGTTGGGAGAGGCGATGATCGAGCGGGGTAGCGGGCTTATTGCGCGCCTTGGGCTGGTGCTGCTGGCAGCACTGGCGTTGGCCAGTTGCGGCACCGGCTCAAGCAATGATCCCGCCGCTGCGGCCAAGCTCGCCGACGCCAGCGACGGGACCGATTGGGCAGGCTATGGCCGCAGCTTCGGCCAGCAGCATTATAGTCCGCTCGACGAAATCGGCGAGGCCAATGCCGCAAAGCTCGGCCTCGCCTGGTCGATGGACTTGTCGCAGGTCAATTCGGTAACCGAGCCGATTGCCGTCGATGGCGTGCTTTATTTCGCCAGCGGCCTCAGTGTCGTCCATGCCGTTGACGCGGTTTCCGGCAAGCAGCTGTGGCAATACGATCCCGAGGTTGGCAAAGTCGGCGGGCTCAACATGCGCATCGCCTGGGGTGTGCGCGGGGTCGCTTGGTGGCAGGGCAAGGTCTATGTCGCGACAGCCGACGGAAGGTTGATCGCCATCGACGCCAAAAGCGGCACGCCGGTATGGACCGCGCAGACCATCCGCCACGAGGACCCCGCCCACGTCAACGGTGCGCCGCGGGTGTTCGATGGCAAGGTGCTGATCGGCTTCGGCAGCACCACCGGCGCAATTCGCGGCTATGTCACAGCCTATGATGCCGAGACCGGCAAGCAGCTGTGGCGGTTCTGGACTGTGCCGGGACAGCCCGGGGTCGACAAAGACGAGACGACTCGGATCGCGGCCAAGACCTGGTCCGGCGAATGGTGGAAGAATGGCGGCGGGGCGACCGTGTGGAATTCGATGGCTTATGATGCCGAGGCGGGTCTGGTCTATATCGGTACCGGCAGCCCCTATCCGTGGAACCACCGCATCCGCAGTCAGGGCAAAGGCGACAATCTCTTCGTCGGCTCGATCGTCGCGCTCGACGTCAGGACCGGTAAATACCGCTGGCATTATCAGGCAACCCCGGGCGACAGCTGGGATTTCGATGCGGTGATGGACATCGAGCTCGCCGACATCACGCTGAACGGGAAACCACGCAAGGTGCTGATGCAGGCACCGAAGAACGGCTTTTTCTATGTCATCGATCGCCTGACCGGCGAACTGCTGTCCGCCGAACCCTACGTCAAGGTCAACTGGGCCAGCCGCGTCGATCTCAAAACCGGCCGCCCGGTGGAAAATCCCGCTGCGCGCTTCGAGGTTACCGGCAAGCCCTTTGTCGTCACGCCGACAGCGCTGGCCGGACACAACTGGCTGCCGATGGCCTACAGCCCCAAGAGTGGCCTCGTCTATATTCCCGCAATCGATTTCGAGGCGCGCTACAGCGATATCGATTATCAGTGGAAGCCCGCGACCGACCGCACTGTCGATGCCGGGCTGGCGTTCAGCGGCGGGCATTATGCCGGGATGAAGCTGCCCACCGGAAGCCTGATTGCCTGGTCGCCGGTCACCCAGAAGCCGGTGTGGACGGTGAACCATCCGACCTACCTCAACGGCGGCGTGCTGGCGACCGGCGGCGGGCTGGTATTCCAGGGCAGCATCGACGGGCGGTTCAAGGCCTATGCCGCCGCGACTGGCAAGGTCATGTGGGATTTCGATGCGGGCGCGCCATTGATCGCCCCGCCGATCACATTTCGCGCGGGCGGCAAGCAATATGTCACGGTGCTGACCGGGCTCGGCATGGGCTATGCGATGAATGCCGGGTCGCTGATCGGGCCGATGGTCGAG
>JAHFPT010000297.1 GCA_023266625.1 Novosphingobium sp.
AATAGGGACTGGTTGGATTCACGTTTGAAGTGCAACGGTTGACCCTTTGATATGTTTGTCGAAGGCTTCGTTTGGGGTCAAGTATCCGAGGCATTTTCGGGGTGTTTGGTTGTGCTGGTCGACGAGCTTAGCGATGGCCTGGTGGGACATGGCTTTGACGTCGGTGTGCCTTGGCAAGCGTCGTCTGAGGCGACCGATGGTGTTTTCGACGCCACCTTTTTCCCAGGGGCTGCGAGTGTGGCAGAAGTAGCTTTGCGTGCCGAGTGAGGCGTTGATCTTGTGGTGCAGGGCGAACTCGGGACCATTGTCATATGTGATGGTTTTGCGCATGATTTTTGGCAGTTTCCGCAGAGTTTTTGTGAGGCGAGCGCGAACGGCGAGCGCGGTTTTATTGGGCTGTCGGTGGACGAATGCCTTTCGGGAGAGGCGTTCATGCGCGACGAGGATGAACTGGCTGTTTTGCCTGAAGGCCATCAGGTCGGCTTCAAAGTGGCCGAGGGTCTCTCGCGCAGCCACTGCCTCGGGCCGCTGCTCGATTGAGACATAGTCGATGAAGCTCTTCATGGTCGCACCGCCTCGCTTTTTACGGCGTCCGCGCCTAACCTTGGCTTGGGGCAACAGGCTGCACCAGCTGCGATCTTTTTTGGCAGCGCGGTGATAGATGAAGCGGTAGATCGACTCGGGACTGATCTGCATGGTAGAGGCATCCAGCGTCAGGCGGCCGGAGATCTGCTCAGGTGATTGTCCCATCGCAAGGCGTTGCCAGACATGATCTCGCAGGTCCGCCTGGCGCACCAGCTTGAAGCGGGGAATGGCCAGCCGCCTTTGCTTCGCCCGGCGATCTGCACACGCCGGATCATAGCTTTCCTGCCGCTTTGCACCACGATGCAGCTCGCGACCAATCGTCGATGGCGACCGTCCCAGCCGCGCTCCGATTTTCTGATTAGATAGGCCATCTGCATGCAGATGGCCTATCAACACACGCTCCTCAAAGCCGAGCTGGCTATACTCACATCCCATCGCAGCACTGTCCTAGCAGTGTTGCACTTCAACTGTGAGTCCAACTAGTCCCTATTTATCAAGGCAACAGAGTTTTCCGTACAATGCAACACTGCAACGAATCGCTAGTATGAATTGCCCGAATCGCGTTTAGTGCCGGGCGAAGGGGCCGGAAACAGGGATGAAGCTTCAGCCGTTCTTGTCGATGTCAGCGTCAATAGCGGTGCCGATGATGCTGCTCACTGCGTGCTCCAGCTCCGCGTCAGTCGATCCGGCACTGCCGGCATGGTCGAAACTCCAGATCGACAGTTTGCGCAAATGGGCTACCTCGGCGGCGGAAGATGCCCTGCCACAGTTCGGCACTGGCCAGCTCGACCGGGCACTCGACAGCGGCGACGAGACGGCAATCCGGCAAGCAGCGCTGACATTGGCGGAGCAATTGGCAAAGGCGCATCTGCGCGGCTGCGCCGGTCCCGAAGAGCGCGCCGAATGGTTCATGACCGACGACGGGGACGGTGCCAATCTGCGCGGCAGGCTCAGCGATGCGCTGCTCAGCGGCGAAACCCTCGACGGCTTTTTTGCGGGAATGCGGCCTGCACATCCCGAATATGCAGCGCTGCGCCAAGCCTATCTTGCCGAGACCGATCCGGGCCGCCGCCTGACCATTGCCCGCAACATGGAGCGCTGGCGCTGGATGCCGCAGATGCTCGGGGCTGACTATGTGCTGGTCAATGTCCCGGCCTTCGAAGTCTATCTGTGGCGCCAGGGCGCGGCGGCGCAGACCTGGCGCGCCGTCGTCGGCAAGACCGCAACGCCGACCCCGCAGCTCGCCGCGACGATTACGGCAATCACCTTCAATCCCTGGTGGGACGTGCCGCCGAGCATCGTTCAGGCGGGCGGACACTTTTCGGGTCGGCGCGGCTATATCACCACGAAGGGAGGGCATGTGCGCCAGCAGCCGGGGCCGGGCAATGCGCTTGGCCAGATGAAGGTGGAGATGCCCAATCCTTATGCGATCTATTTGCACGATACGCCGAGCAAGGGCCTGTTCGGCGCCGCTACCCGCGCATTCAGCCACGGCTGCGTGCGTGTCGCCGATCCGCTGAGCCTTGCGGCGCACCTGCTCGAGGGCGTGCGCACCCGCAGCGACATCGATGCCCTGCTCAGGGTCAGGACCAGGGACGAGGCGCATGGCCGGATTTCGAGACCGCCTGCCCTGCCCGAGGCGAGCGGGTCGCCGACTGTCAAGACCTCCACCGTCAAGCTCCGCGCCGACCTGCCGGTCTATATCGCCTATTTCACCGCAGCCCCCCGGCCCGACGGCTCGCTCGGCTTCCTGCCCGATATCTATGGCCGAGACAGTTTGATTTTCGACCCGGCCAGGCCCGGCAAGGCATGCAGCGGCGCGGCAGCGCAGCCGCCTGCCGTGCCCAAGACAGCGACAAATGGGAGCCAGAGCGATCCGGGGCCTTAAAGTATCGTGCGAAAAAGTGGGAACCGGTTCTTCGCGACAAACGATACGACAGCAAAAATTCTTCCGAAATCTGGGAGCAACACCGCATGGAGAAGACCCTCGCAGGCAAGACCGCGCTGGTTACCGGCGCAGAGCATTGAGGCAAGCGGCGGCGCGCGGCATGGCCAGCCAGGCTTGCGCCTCGGGACTCATGTGGCCGGGAACAGGAATGTCGCGGGCGGGAATGTGCAAATTGGCGCTGTCGTTCATAGCAGGTTCCCAACTCATTCCGCGCCGCCGACGCTCGGCAGTGCCCGGTCAACGCGCACGTTGTCGCCGCCGCCAGTGAGCAGGTCAATCCGTTCCGAGCCAAAGCTTCGCTGCAACACAAGCGGATAAGGTGCCGGGCGGGCGCTGACCTCGTCGAGCCTCACCAACTGATCGCCGGTCAGGTGCAGCTCCAGCGCATCCAGATTGGCTTCGAGCTGATCGGCGCTGCTCACCCCGGTGAAGACTGTCGCCACGGTCGGGCGTTGCAGCAGCCAGGCCAGCGCAACTTGCGCCTCGCCCGCGCCAGTTTCACGCGCCACTTCGCCAAGGCAGTCGATGATGCTTTGCCACTGGTCATCGGGCAATGCCGCCAGCGTCGCGCTGGGGTGCTTCAGCCCCGATAACGGCTGGCCCGCGCGACCATAGCGTCCAGACAGTGCCCCGCCCGCGAGCGGACCCCAGACCAGGCTGGCAACATTCTGGTCCGCAGCCAATGGCATCAGCTCCCATTCGGCATCGCGCATCGCCAGAGACAGCGCGATCTGGTGCGAGACGAAGCGCGGCCAGCCGTGGTGATCGGATGCGGCAAGCGACTTCATAAGTTGCCAGCCGGCATAGTTCGAGCAACCGATATAGCGCAATTTTCCGGCCTGGATCAGTGTCGCCAGCGCCGACAGCGTCTCCTCGGCCGGGGTGCGACCGTCGAAGCTGTGGATCTGGAAGAGATCGATATAGTCGGTGCCGAGCCGCCGCAGGCTGGCTTCGCAGGCCCGGATCAGATGGTGGCGCGTAGCGCCGGTGTCGTTGGGGCCGGGGCCGCCGCGCAGACCGGACTTGGTGGCAACGAGCACTTGGCTGCGACGTTTGCCCAGCGCCTTGCCCAATACCTCTTCGGACCCGCCATAGATATCGCCGCTATCGAAAAAGGCGGCACCGCGCTCGATGGCAATGTCGACGAGGCGGGCAGCGGTCTTATCGCCAATCCCACGCTCAGGATTGCTGCCGCCCCGGAAATTGGCGGTGCCCAGCCCGATGACCGGCACGTTCAGCGCCGACGCCCCCAGCGATCTGTAGTCCATGCCTCGCTACCCCCCCGTGCGCCTGGCCGCGTCCGTGGCCAATATTGCCGCGATTATTGTGCCACCGCCTTGGCAGGAAGCAAGCGCTACCAGCGGGTTAGGTTAATCGAGGTTAGGTCTTAACCAGCGCTCGGCCACGGCCAGTTCCATTCCGCGCCGCGCCGCATAGTCCTCCAGCTGATCGCGGCCAATGCGCGCGACGCCGAAATATTCGGCTTGCGGGTGGGCGAAATAGAAGCCCGAGACGGCGGCAGTGGGCAGCATCGCCTGGCTTTCGGTGAGCACGATCCCGGCATTCTCGCCCGCATTGAGCAGCTCGAACAGGATCGGCTTGAGGCTGTGGTCGGGGCAGGCGGGATAGCCCGGCGCCGGGCGGATGCCGCGATATTGCTCCTTGATCAACGCCTCATTGGTCAGTTGCTCGCCCGGCGCATAGGCCCACAGCGTGGTGCGGACATGCTGGTGGAGGCGTTCGGCCAGGGCTTCGGCGAAGCGGTCGGCCAGCGCTTTCAGCAAAATGTCGTTATAGTCGTCGTGGGCTGCCTTGAAGCGGGCGAGGTGGGGCTCGATGCCGTGGATGCCGACGGCGAAACCGCCGATCCAGTCGCCATCGTGGCTGATGAAATCGGCGAGGCAGAAGTTCGCGCGGTCACGACTTTTTTTCACCTGCTGGCGCAGGAAGGGAATGCGCAAATGGCGCTCTTCCTCGGGCAGGTAAATCTCGACGTCATCGCCGTGGCGCGCACAGGGCCAGAATCCGGCGACGCCTCTGGCGGTGAGCCACTTCTCGGCGATAATCTGGTCCAGCATTGCCTGGGCATCGGCATAGAGGCTGCTTGCGCTTTCGCCCACGACTTCGTCCTTGAGGATCGCCGGATAGTTCCCCGCCAGTTCCCAGGCGCGGAAGAACGGGGTCCAATCGAAACAGGCGCGCAGATCGGCGAGGTCCCAGCTTTCGAACACGTGGAGGCCGGGCTGCTCGGGCGGCGCGGCCATCAGGCTCATATCGGCGGGGAAAGCATTGGCGCGCGCGTCTTCAAGACTGAGCAGCGGGCTCTGCCCCTTGCCAGCGCGCAC
>JAHFPT010000015.1 GCA_023266625.1 Novosphingobium sp.
GACAGCAAAGTGTCCTCGATCGCCTTGCGCGGCAGCCGCACGACGACGTCGATCAGGTCGTCTCCTTCAGATGCTGCACCCATAATCGTCTTGATCCGTTTCGGATGTAGGGCTCGGCGTCGCGGGGTAGGCGGAACGTGCCAAGCGCAAGGGCTCCAAGCGCGAGATAGGCATAGATCCCGAGCCCGGTATGATAGGCGAAGAGGGGGATTCCAGGCAGCAATGCGCCGAGAGCGCTCATGAACAGATCGCCGAGCGCAAAA
Source organism: Novosphingobium sp. (assembly GCA_023266625.1). Lineage (GTDB taxonomy): Bacteria > Pseudomonadota > Alphaproteobacteria > Sphingomonadales > Sphingomonadaceae > Novosphingobium. The sequence goes on from JAHFPT010000015.1 coordinate 264, forward strand.
CCTGCCGCCCAGATCGGCCAGAAGCGGGTCGTGGTGATGCCCAGCCAGTAGAACCCGAGAGCAACGCCGAAGTCGATGGACATGATGATCACGTCGGCGGGCGCAAGGCGGGCGACGTCGTACAAACGAAGAACCGACGACACCACAGAGGCAACAACATTAATTGCTGCCCCGCAGCGCTCAGGTCGACCGCCCCGGAAGAAAGCAAAACTGCAGATACCCACGAGAGTGGAATTGAACAGTAGTGCCAAAAATATCCCGAGCGACATCGATTCTCCGTTCAGACAATTTACGCTGCCTCCAAGGCCAACTCGGTCAGTGTAGCCGTCGTCGGCTTCGGCGTGCCTTCGCCCCAGTTTGTCTCGGTGAGACCAAGTTGTCGGCCAACCCGCTCAACGGCCAGATGCGCTCGCATAGCCATATGGTCTTGGCCCTCAACCAACGACGCGAGCGCTGCAACAGTTGCCTTCACCGTCAGCTGCGTCATTGCGGGCGAAAGGCTATGCACCTCCGCCGCGTCGAGTGTCGTCAAAAGAAACTGAGCAGTGTCGCGCGCGGCAAGGTTGATCGACCGCTCCGCCTTGCGGAGCTCATCCGCGATTACCCGGCTCGTATTGGAAAGTCCTTGCATTACGGCTCCCTTGGACGACCAGCGCCCATCATAGTGGTTTCAGCCCGAGCAGAAGGAGCAGCGTAACGATCGCCATTCCGGCCGCAGTTAGGCCCAAGGGGGTCACGATCGAGATGATCGCGGTCCAGAAGGCAACCTGCTTCCAGGTGAGCATATTCGCTGCCGCCCCAGCGGTCGGCAACGGGGGGGGAAGCGGGAAAGTTGGTGGCGCGGAAGGTAGGTCGTTTGCAGGGGGTAAAGGCTCTACCCCTCCGTCGTGCTCCGCCAGGAGCCGCGCGGCATCAAAACGGGTCGGCACACCGAGGATATTATTGGCCTTTAACAGCTGCTTATCGACCGCCCGGTGGCTGCTACCCGTGGCCGCGGCGATCTCCTTCGAGTTGCGGTTCTGAAGCACGAGGCGGAGATAAGACCGTTGCCGATCGGTCAGGCGGGCAATGCGATCCGGTGCGCTTACATCGGGCGTCGGGGTTGGAGCTGTCTGTTCGGCAGGACGTCTGCCCGGTTCGTTGGTCAGCATGCTCTAGAAAATACTCGCGACGCGGAATGATTCGGCTCCAGATCAGGGATAACTCCTGACGGGCTCTGTAGATCAAATTGACATCACGAATGAGTTGAGTCGGCGCGCGAACGCGGCGAACAGGTCACGTTCGAGGGCCCACGACGCGTCGCCGGGTTTCCAATTTCGAAGCAGGCCGAACCCATGCGCACCTCGGCGATCAGCAGCGGCCGCCACTCAGCATGAGTGATAGCCCTAGTGAACGGACGGAAATTTGCCGAGAGTTGCGGCTGTGTCGTTCAAGCGTGAGGCCCAAAAGGAAAGGATCTGTCCCTCGGCAGGGCGATCTTCGGCTGTATGCGCGGCAAATTCGGACAGGGTGCGGGCGAGTTCGGCGCCTGTGATCACGCGTTCGCGTTCCAGTATTGTGGCCAGAAGAGCCAGCCAGTCACCATGTGCCTGCACCAGCGCTTCGACCTGAAGCATTCCCGAACCGCTGCCGGATAAAGCCGTTGAAGGGCTTTGGCGCCGGCGGAACCTCGTAAACAAACTTTTGATCAAGGACATGGCGCGCGTTCCATCAACCGCCCGTAGCCGGGACGGTTGAACACGCGGGAACACTGGTAACCACGCCCCACGTATTCCCCGCACCGACAAGCGGTAGCAAGGTCTTGTATTTCGCGGGCCGCCCGACGGAAATCGGGGACCCAGCATTCGACCGCACATGCGGGCCAAGGATGGTGTTCAAGCCATGCCCAAGCTCGACCGCTATGGCACAAGACTCAGGCGAAAACACGCTGTCATTGCAACTGCAAGCAGACCCCAGCATGCTGGAAGCAGGCGTCGCGCTCGTTGCCGAATTCGATGTCAATCGGGTATTGATCTCGGGCTGCGCGCCCATAGGTGTGCCACGTGGCACACCTGACGCGAGGATCGTCACCCATATAAGACGGGATGCCAGAGCGGGCTCGGTCGACGCCCCTGCGTCGATAGAGCCGTGCCCGAGGGGCACGCCCGCTGTTGGCGTATTAGCTTCCGCAACCATGCACAGCGACACAGAAGCGCTTGCTCCTCTAGTGACTGTAGCTTGTAGGCGACTTCTGCACCTTCCGTCGACGGAGGGTTGGAGATCGCTTTGTGTTGTTCGCACAACCGGGAACCCCGCGCGTGTCCCGGCGCTCGTTGATCGGCCGCCTGTTGGGTTTCGGTGTGTCTGCAGCTGTGGGCACCCCTGGCTTGGCGACCATCGCGCCGCATCTCGTTGGCCAGTGGAATTTTGGTCCGCTATCTCCTGACTGGCAGCCCCTGGAAGTCGCAACCGGTGACACGTTGCTGGTGAAGGCTCGGGTAGCGGGATCGCCAGTTGAGGCGGTGCTGGATAGCGGGAGCGGGGCGTCCATCATCGACGTATCGTTGGCGCGAACACTCGGGATGGCGGACGGCGAACGTCGCACGATAAGCGGTTTGGGCGGGAAAGCTGCGGTCCGCTTGATCCATGATGTCGAGGTGCAGCTCGGGCATCGAACACGTCGACTACAGTTCGCAGTGGTAGCGGATCTGGGCGCACTGTCAGCTGCGTTCGGAAGACGGATCAACATGCTGCTCGGCGCAGATATGTTCGTCGGGAATTGCATGGCTCTTGATTTTGGAAATCGGCAATTCGCGCTCATGCCGACCGGCAGTTTCCCCGGCGGTGCGGACTGGACGCCGGTCGCTTTGGGGCATGGTGCGAAGCAGGAGCTATACGTCTCTGCCGCGATCGCAGGATCGAGCGCGGTGCCGCTGATGATCGACCTTGGCAGCTCTGCAGCGCTCATGCTGTCTTCGGCCTATGTCGATGCGCATGGCCTGGCTCGCGGGCGAGCGACATCGACTGCGGCGCTCGGAGGTGTCGAAGGTGTAGCTACCGTCGATGTGTTCATAACGCCGAAGCTGGAGATTGGCGGTCTGGCTGCATGGAACATTCCGACCCTGGGAAATCGCAACTGGCTCTCGACCAGCACGGTCGGCAATATCGGATTGCCGTTAATTGGTCAGTTCGACGCCATATTCGACGTGACTGCCGGGTTTGTGTGGCTTCGCCGGCCCGCCTCGCGAAACCCCCTTCCCATGTTGAAAGATCGAAGCGGGCTTGGCCTTTCGGCGTCCGAACACGCGCTTACCGTTGTCCATATTGCGATCGGCAGTCCGGCAGCGAAGGCCGGATGGAGCGTGGGTGAGCATATCGTCACGGTGAACGGTCATCCCGTCGACACCGATTATACGCATGGGTCGCTCTGGAATTGGCGCTTCGGTCGCTCAGACAGCGTAATCAAACTTGGAATAGAAGGCGGCATCATGCGCGAGCTAAGACTCTCCGATTATTATTAGCTGAACCAGCGTCGTGATAATCAGTTAGTGGACACTCGGGTCACACTCCCGCAATGGTTTGAATAATCCGGCAGTCTGCGATTTTTTTGTTGGTGCAGCTTTGGGCGAGCGTCGCCAGCTCGTTATGTAATGAAGTGAGCTGAGCTAGGCGGCGCTCCACATCTTCGAGGTGCCGCGCTGCAATGGCAGATGCCGAGCTGCAATCTTGGTTCGGTGCTTCCCCTAAGGCAATCAGCGAGCGTATTTCGTCGATCGAAAAACCCAACCGACGTCCGTTGCGAACGAAGTTGAGTCGTTGGATGTCGGATGCTCCATAAGTCCGACGTCCGGACGCGGTGCGAGGTGGCTCCGGCAAAAGTCCGATCGTCTCGTAAAAGCGGACGGTGGTCACCTTGGTAGCGGTTTCACGCGCTAGCTGGCCGATCATCATGGGCGCAATCGTCATCGTGTTACCTGCTAATGCGAACGGATCGCAGATTTCGCTTGATCCTACAGTTACTGTAGCATGTAGGGAGGGGCCATGGAACCCAATGAAGCAAGCTGCGGCTGCGCCGGCGAACCGGCTCGCGCGCAACATGATCCAGCCTACCGCCGCGCGTTACTGATCGTCGTGGTGCTCAATCTCGGCTTCGGTGTTGCCGAGCTGTTCGGTGGATTTATTGCCGACAGTCAGGCGCTGAAGGCGGACTCGCTCGATTTTCTGGGCGACGGCTCGATCAGCCTCCTTGGCTTGCTAGCACTCGCCTGGGCGCCCCGGGCGCGGTCTAATATTGCCCTCTCGCAAGGGCTGTTTCTTGGGGCTCTCGGAGTGGGCGTGATCTGCTTCGCGATCTGGCGAGCCCTCAACGCTACCGCACCTGATGCCGAGCTGATGGGCGCGATTGGCGTCGTCGCTCTGGCAATCAATGTCGCCTCGGCATTGGTGCTTGCACGCTTCCGGGAAGGAGACGCCAACGTCCGTGCGATCTGGCTGTTCAGCCGCAACGATGCACTCGCTAATGTGGCAGTGATCGCCGCTGCCGGGCTGGTCGCTTGGACGGGGAGCGCCTGGCCGGACTTGGCGGTCGCCGGTGTAATCGC
>JAHFPT010000110.1 GCA_023266625.1 Novosphingobium sp.
TGTCTTCTCGTCGGTCGCTCCATGATCCGCTATCCCGCCATGCGCTAAACAACGCAGTCATCATGGTGACTCCGTCCACGATCGCGGCATCGACGATTTGGCCCTTGCCGGTAGCTCGGGCGCTGACCAGCGCCGCGAGTACGCCGGTCAGCAGAAACATTGATCCGCCACCATAGTCACCGACCAGGTTGAGCGGCACGGGCGGTGGCGAACCGGCGGAACCCATGGCCCACAGCGCACCTGTGATGGCGAGATAGTTGATATCGTGCCCCGCACGCTGGGCAAGTGGCCCATCCTGCCCCCATCCGGTAATGCGTCCATAGACGAGCGCCGGATTGGCTTCGAAACAGGCATCGGGCCCCAGCCCGAGCCGCTCCATGACACCTGGTCGCATACCTTCGATCACGATGTCGCCGCGTGAGACTAGGTCCATTGCCTGAGTCCGCTGGGTCTTGAGATCAAGCTCGATGGTCTGGCGGCCACGGTGAAGGACGGAACCGCCGACATCATCCCACGGATCGTCCGCGCGCTTTGGGCGGGCAATGCGGACGACCTCGGCGCCCATGTCCGCGAGCATCGTCGCAGCCAACGGTGCCGGGCCTATCGCGTCGAATTCGATCACGCGGACGCCAGACAAGGCCCCAAATTCCCTCATGTCGCAACCTTCTCTATCAACCCTATGTCAGTGCGCATGGCGAACCGCTCGAGTTCTATCTCTCCGATCGCCACCACTGCGCTGCGCGCGGGAACACTAGCTCGAAACAGATGGGATCGATCGTCGCGCGCCCATATTTCGGTCAGTATCGCATCCCCCGGCCAAACCGGTGCCGTGAAGCGGAAACGCAAAGCCGACATGCGCGCCGGATCGTTGCCGCAACATAGGCGCACGAGCGCGCGTCCAACGACACCGGCGGTTGCAAGACCATGCAGGATCGGTCTGGCGAGACCGGCCTTGGCCGCGACGCGTGGATCGACGTGCAACGGGTTGTAATCACCCGACAGCCGGTAGATTAGCGCCTGATTGACGGCGGTAGGCAGCAGCAGAGAGCCGTCCGGTGGGCGCTGCGGCAGATCCGGCGTCTCCCCCCCTACCGGGACGTTTGTGCCCCCAAAACCGCCTGCTCCCTGTAGCACCCATATCTCGTCAAGTGTAGCGACGGCTTGTCCCGACTGGACGTCTGTGAGTTCGCGGTGGATTTGAAGTAGGGCAGGTCGGCCAGCCCCCTTGTCGCTGATCGTCCCGATGGTCGTCCTGCCGACGACTTCGCCCTGCACATCCAGCGGCCGATGCAGCCGCAACGACTGTTCCCCATGTAGGACCGAAGCAGGGTCTATCCCAGTTTTGGGATTTATCGCCCAAAACCCGGGCGATCCAAGGACGATCGCCATTGTTGGAAGCGCAGTCAGGCCGTCCTCGTAGACAAAGGGCAATTCGTCGAAATCTGCCAAACCCGCGCCCACGCCCAGGGCATAAAGTATAACCTCTGACGGGCCGTAAGCCTGCCGAACCTCGGGCACGCAAAAGGCTTGCAGTCGTTCCAACTCCAGAGGCCGGGTCATTATCGCGCAGCCAGTTTGCGTTCGTCCAGGCCAAGTCCGCGACCGATTATCTCTTTCATGATCTCGCTCGTTCCAGCAAAGATTCGGCTGATGCGCGCATCGGTATAGAGACGGCTGATCCTATATTCGTCCATGTACCCGGCGCCGCCGTGCAGCTGAACGCACTCATCCATAACCCAAGCCTCGACTTCGCTCGCGTGCAGCTTGCACTTGGCAGCATCGTCACCGCTCAGTTCACCGGCGTTAAGCAGCAGAACGCATTGATCGATGAACGTTTGCGCGACATCGAGTTTGGTACGCATCTCGGCCATCTTGAACCGGCTGTTCTGGAATGCGCCGATTGGCCGCCCGAACGCTTTCCGTTCGGTGACATAGTCGAGTGTGAGGTCGAACGCGACCTGTGCTGTCGCCATGAAGCCGATGGCGGCAACCAGCCGCTCCTGCGCCAGCAGGCGTGTAAGGTACTGGAATCCTTTGCCGGCCTCGCCGATCAGATTGCTTGCAGGGACGACGACATCTTCGAAGAAGAGTTCCGCTGTGTCCTGCGATTTAAGGCCCATTTTCGCGAGCTTACGGCCGCGTTCAAAGCCCTTCATCCCGCGTTCTACAATGAACAGGCTGACCCCATGAGGCTTATCGGGATCGGTCCGCGCCGCAACAATGACAATATCAGCCAGAATGCCGTTTGAAATATATGTTTTGGCACCGTTGAGCACCCAATCATCGCCGCGCGCCGCCGCCGTAGTCCGCATACCCGCGAGATCACTGCCGGTCGACGGCTCAGTCATCGCGACGGCGAGAATGGTCTCGCCGCTGACGATGCCCGGCATCAGTCGATCCTTCTGCTCCTCGTTGCCGAGCTTTGCGATGTATGGCGCGACCAAATTGCTGTGCAGGTTAATATAGAATCCAATATCGCCGTGGCGCATATTTTCTTCGACGATGATCTGCTCGAAACGAAAATCATCAACGCCTGCGCCGCCATATTTTTCGTCTGCCCAGGTGCACAGCAAACCGGCATGGCCAGCCTTGGTATAGACCTCTCGATCTACTATGCCCGCTTCGCGCCAGCGTTCTGCATGGGGAGCAACCTCAGCCAGCATGAACGATTGGACGCTATCTCGAAATTGCTCATGCTCCGCTTCGAAGATCAAACGACGCATAATACAATCCGCCTTACTATGACGCGGCCTTCCTGAGCGAATGAAATCATCTTATTTAACCTGTCCCACGTAACGCGCGCGAATCGCCTTTTTATCGAGCTTTCCGACGCTGGTTTTTGCAAGTTCGTCTACGATCCTGATCTGCTCCGGCACACCGTAGCGTGGAATGACACCCGCGGCGGCGGCCTCGGTAAGCGCGGAGCGTATGGTGCCGACGTCCAGTTCGTAGCCGTCCGATGGCACGACCAGCGCCAGTGGACGTTCGCCCCAGCGGGAATCAGGCATTGCGATCACCGCGCTTTCGGTGACCCCCTCAACCTGCGAGATCAGGCTTTCAAGCAGGAGAGACGATAACCATTCACCGCCCGTCTTGATCACGTCCTTGACCCGATCGGTGATACGCAAGGCTCCGTCTTCGTCGAACTTGCCAATGTCGCCCGAATGCAACCAACCACCGCGCCACAGCTCGTCCGACGCGTCAGGGTCACGCCAGTAACCAGACGTCAGCCAGGGTGAGCGGAAAACGATTTCGCCCTCCTCACCGGCAGGGGTCGGGGTCTGATCGGGGGCAGCAGTCCGGACGGTGCACAGAAGGATCGGTCGTCCGGGCCGCGTGCGCAATTTCAGTTGCTCATCAAGCGGGGCGGCGACTTCGGTAGCGGTCAGGTGGTTGAGGGTCTGAACCGCACAGGTTTCCGACATGCCGTAGCCGCTAAAGATGTCGATGCCATGGTCCAGAGCGGATCGCGCCAACCCTACCGGCAGCGCGCCGCCGCCGATAAGCATCTTCTTGCCCGAAAGATCGACCTGCCTAACCTTGACCTCGTCGAGCAGCATCCGCAAGACCGAAGCGACGCAATGCGAGAAGGTGACGCCTTCTTCCTGGATCAGCCTGAGCAGAACATCCGTCTTGTACCGCCCCGGATAGACCTGTTTGGTACCGAGGAGCGTCGCGACATACGGCATGCCCCAGGCATGGGCGTGGAACAGGGGCGTCATCGGCATGTACACGTCGTCTGCGTCGAAGCGGCCTTGCGCCGGTGCCGTTCCTAACGTCGTGAGCACGCCAAACGTGTGCAGGAAGATCTGACGATGGGTGTAGTATACGCCCTTCGGATTGCCGGTAGTGCCCGATGTGTAGAACATGGTGGCGCGCGCTCGTTCGTCGAGGTCGGGATAGTCGAACTCGGGTGCGGCAGCTTCGGCGATGGCATAATATTCAGCCATCTCCACACCCGGCGGCGGCTCGAATTCACCGGCGTCGCCAGCGACGATGATCCTTTTCAGGTTCAGTTCGGGCGCTCCGGCCGTGAGCAGCGGCAGGAAATCGGGATGGGTTATTACTGTCGTCGCCCCAGAATGGTCGATTGTGTAACGCACCTGATCGCGCGACAGGCGGACATTGACCGTCATCAGGACGCAGCCCATCGACGGAATGGCGTAGAAGCATTCCAGATACCGATGGGTGTCCCAATCCAGCACGGCAACGGTGTCTCCCGGCTTCACGCCGCAGGCCGTCAACGCGCCGGCGAGCCGGGCAATTCGTTCCTCAAACTGCGGATAGGTAAAGCGCAAGCCGCTCGCGTCCACAATCTCGCCGGGAACGGTGGACCGATTAGCGGTAGGCATGAGGTGGCGGATAAGCAGCGGAAAATCTCCGTTCGGCACCTCACCACTTATCATCACTCTTCCCTTCGCAATTCTGTCATTTTGCACGCTATTCGCTGCCAGCAGGTGCCAAGCGGTCCTCAGTGACGGTCTCGCCCTGTTCGGCTGCGGCGTAGAACTGCTCCCGGTTGCTCGCCATGTCGCGCAGCAATTTTGGAGGGGAGAAACGCGGGCCATGGAGCTGGGCAAGCCGGTCCGCCTCACGCTCGAACGCGCGCGTACCTACCGTATCGATGTAGCTGATCGTCCCGCCCGTCCAGAGCGGGAAGCCCCAACCGTAGACAGATCCCAGATCTGCATCCTCCTTGGTCTCGAGTACGCCTTCCTCCAGGCAGCGAACGGTTTCTATAGCCTGTGTGTAAAGAAAACGCGCCTTCAGATCGTCGATATTCCAGTCATCTTTCTCTGGGAAATGTTCGACTAGCCCCTTCCAGAGCTGCTTTTTGCCATCCTCGAGATAATCGTAAAAACCGCCGCCCGCCTTCCGGCCGCCGCGACCGACCTCGTCGCGCATCCGGCGCAGCGTCTGAACGCCAGCGGGGACAAGATATTTGGAGCCTTCCTGTTCAATGGCCTGATCGACGATCGCCAGCGGCAAATCAAAACTCAGTTCGTCGAGCAGCACGAGGGGGCCCACCGGCATGCCCACGGCCTTTGCTGCATTCTCAATCACGGCGGGCGGCACACCCTCGCCGAGCATCGCGGCCCCCTCATGGATCATCGTCTGGAAGACACGGCTGGTGTAGAAGCCACGGCTGTCGTTGACCACGATCGGCGTCTTGCCCAACTGCGCGACGAAATCGAGCGCCTTTGCAAGCGTTTCGGCAGAGGTCTGGTGTCCCATGATGACTTCGACCAGGCTCATTCGATCCACGGGCGAGAAGAAGTGAATGCCGATAAACTGATCGGGCCGCTTGGAGGCTTTGGCCAACTCGCTGATCGGCAAAGTCGAGGTGTTCGAACCGAACACCGCATTCTCAGGCATTACAGCTTCGGCCTTCTCGGTAGTCGCCGCCTTGATAGCCAGGTCTTCGAAAACGGCCTCGACGATCAAATCGCAGGCCGCGAGCGTCGCGAAATCGTCGGTTGCAGTGATCCGCGCGAGGATGGCTTCGGCGTCACCTTCAGTCATTTTGCCCGACACGATCAGTTTCTGCATTACCTTCGCCGAATATTGTCGGCCCTTTTCTGCGGTCGGCACATCTCGGTCGAGCAGGATGACTTCAATGCCTGCCTGCGCCGACACAAAGGCGATGCCCGCGCCCATCATTCCTGCGCCGAGCACACCGACCTTGCCGATTTTGGATTTCGGTACGCCTGCAGGGCGGCGCGCCCCTTTCTCGGCCGCCTTGCGGCTGAGGAAGCTGGTACGGATGATGTTGCGTGCGACCGGACTTCCAAGCAGCTGCGCAAAATATTTGCTTTCGACCGACAATGCTTTGTCAAACGGCAGCTGAGCGCCTTCATAAACAGTAGAGAGTATCGCCGACGCCGCAGGCTGATTGTAGCCAGCCCTTTTTGCCACCAAGGCCGCAGCCATCGAATAGTCTGCTGCATCCGCTGGAACAAGTATGCCCAGCTTCTGTGGAGCCTGCGCACCCTTGACGTCCCAAGGTTTGACCGGATCAGGGTTCGTCGCAAGCCAGGACTTCGCGCTGCTGAGGGCTTCGTCAGCGGACACGATTTCGTCAATGACCTTCAATGCCTGCGCTTCCTTCGTGTCAAGTTGCCGACCAGACAACAGAAGATCCAGCGCCGCCTTCACGCCTGCGATGCGCAGCAGGCGCTGCGTTCCACCTGCTCCGGGCAGAAGTCCGACATTGACCTCGGGAAGCCCAACGGCTGTACCGGGACGGTCCACCGCAATCCGGCGATGACAGGCCAGAGCCAGTTCGAGCCCCCCACCAAGTGCCAATCCGTCAATGATCGCAACCCATGGCTTGCCCGAACGCTCGATTGCTCGAAGCATCCCGGAGACCTTCTGCGAAAATTCGAAATGTTCGCGCTTGGTGAGCCGGTCATAGGCACTAACCAGGAACTTGAGATCGGCACCCGCCATGAACGCCGACTTCGCGGATGTCAGGATCACGCCCTGCACGTTCTCATCAGTGGTGAGGCCTGTGATCGCCTCTTCCATCTCCCCGACGAAATCCAGTGAAATGACATTCATTGGTGCGTCGGCATTGTCGAGGACAAGCGTGGCTACGCCATCGGTGCCTTTTGAGATATTCAGATGTTGCATTTTCTTACCATTTGCTCCGATAGCGCGATCAAACGCGCTCGATGATGGTGGCCGTTCCCAAACCATTTGCCGCGCACAGGGACACGAGGGCGGTGCTCAGATTACGCCGCTCGAGTTCGTCGAGGACTGTGCCCAGGATCATCGCTCCGGTCGCGCCCATCGGATGCCCCATGGCGATCGCACCTCCGTTCACGTTGATCTTATCATGCGGAATATTGAGCGTGCGCATGTAACGCAGCATCATGCTCGCAAAGGCTTCGTTAAGTTCGAAAAGGTCGATATCGTCCTTTGACATACCCGCGATGGACAATGCCTTTTCGCTGACCGCCGCCGGCGCGGTGAGCATGATCGTCGGTTCGGACCCGATACTGGCATAGCTGCGGATCCTCGCGCGTGGCTTGAGTCCGGCGCTGTTGCCGAAAGCTTCAGAACCGACGAGAACCATGCCGGAGCCGTCCACAATTCCTGAACTGTTGCCGCCGTGGTGAACATAGCTGAGGTGTTCGACCTGGGGATAGCGATCCTTGATTACAGCTTCAAAGCCAGCCTTGCCGAACCCTTCGAACGCGGGCTTAAGCTTGGCGAGTTGTTCGAGCGTGGTGCCTGGCCGGATGAGCTCGTCCCGATCCAGAAGGACCTCGCCAATAGAATCGCGCACCGGTACGATAGCGCCACCAAAACGGCCTTCGGCCCAACTCTCTGCTGCGCGCCGCTGACTTTCGATCGCATAGCTGTCGACGTCCTCGCGGGTATAGCCATCGAGTGTGGCAATCAGATCGGCGCCAATGCCCTGCGGCGCATAATGATTGCTCACGGTAATCGCCGGATCAGCCGCCCATGGGCCGCTGTCATAGCCCAGTTTGGTTCGACTCATGGCTTCGACGCCACCCCCGATGCCGCCCTGGACCATGCCGGCCATCACCTGGGCCGCTATCAAGTTCACTGCATCAAGCCCCGAGGCACAGAAACGGTTGACCTGCTGACCGCCCACAGTCTGCGCATAGCCCGCGTTTAGAACCGCCGCGCGCGCCAGCACGCCGCCCTGCTCGCCCACCGGCTGCGCACTGCCGAGAATAACATCATCCAGCAGCGCAGTATCAAGCTCATTGCGTTCGCGAATCGCTATCAGAAGCTGGGTCGCTAACTCGACAGAGGTAACTTCATGAAGTGATCCATCTTCGCGCCCACGACCGCGAGGCGTGCGAACATGATCGTAGATAAATGCCTCGGTCATCCTGCTTCCTGTTGTTGAGTCCGGCAACCACTGCGCGCTCGCTCGAGAACCGATCGTCTCCGTGGTGCTAATATTGACATGCCTATCAAAATGAATATCGTCAACTATAATTTGTCGATAACGGTGGGGTTTAAACCTCAGTCTGTACCGCAGGAACCGTGCAGATCAGACAATAATCACTGGGAACTGAAGTCATCGCTATACCCAACTTTCGCGGAATTACCGGAGAAACGCACTTCCAAAGAAGCTGTCTGCGAACCAAAACTCGACGAGCTATCGCGCCTTTTTAAGGCAAAAGATTTAGAGACCTAAATAGATGGAGAATATGAGATGGCTGACACGGCTAACGATATGATTAGCTCGGATATCGCCGACCTGTTTGCGCTTCACGGTAAGGTTGCGTTGGTTACGGGCGGCGCGCGTGGTCTGGGCAAAATGATAGCCGCAGGTTTGCTGAGGGCTGGTGCAAAGGTTTACATTACCTCTCGAGACGAAGGGGATGTCCAGGCTGCCGCGGGCGAGCTGAGCGCGCTGGGCACGTGCGAAGCGCTGCCGGGGGATGCCGGAAGCCCGGAGGGGATCGCCCAACTGGCGGGGCTTCTTCGTCAAAACGGTGAGAAAGCGATTCACATCATTGTTAATAATGCAGGTCGGACATGGGGTGCACCGTTCGAAACCTTTCCGGACAAGGCATGGGCAGGGGTGATGGCGGTCAATGTACAGGCGCCGTTCCGCATGATCCAGGAACTGCTTCCCGAACTAGAATCGGCCGCCAGCGCGGGAGATCCGGCACGGGTGATCAACATCGGCTCAGTGGCGGGCACTACTGTCAACGACCTCCAAGCTTATAGCTACAGCGCCAGCAAGGCTGCGATTCATTTTCTAGGTAGCCAACTCGCCTCGGAGCTCGTTTCGCGTAACATTGCCGTCAACACCATTGCACCCGGCTATTTCCCCACCAACATGACGGCACATCTGCAGGACGAGGAGGCGGGACTACGTAAAAAAATTCCGATGGGAAGAATGGGGAGCGCTGCCGATATTGCAGGCGCAGTGATTTATCTGTCGAGCAAAGCAGGTGCCTATCTGACGGGAACCGTCCTTCACTTAGACGGCGGAATTGCTGGTACCCGTTGAGCTACACCAACCGCGAATGTTTGCTACCAGTGGCGTGGCGTAGCGAAGATCTGCTACTGCTCGCTACGCCGCGCTAGCCTAAACGCGGGAAGAGGCCGAGCGCATTATTACGCTCGATCGCGCGCAGATCCGCAGCATCGGGAACCAAGGGCGGCAGCGCCGCAACAGAGCTTCCGAGCGGTATGTAAGGCGTGTCGGAGCCAAGCAAAATATGCGACAGCGGTAGCGCCGCACGCATGGCGGCGAAAGCCGGTTGGTTATACACAAGTGCGGTATCAAAGAAGTAAGACTTGAGCATTTCCACCGCGCCGTGCGGTACGCGCTCTGCCAATTCCGGTTTAACGCGGACTAGTGCGGCAAGCCGATCGAGGATCATCAGTATCGCACCGCCGCCATGCGTAAAGATCAACCGGATGTTGGGGAACCTCAAGGCCGCGCCGCTGTAGATCCAGTTCGTGATCGCTCGGGCAGTGTCGAAAGGATACTCCAGCAGCGCAGGAGGGCACACCATGTTCATGTGCTGACAGCAGGCGGGCGTCGCCGGATGAACAAACACGATCGCCTGCCGCCGGTTCAGTTCCTCATATAGGGGCCAATAAGTCGAATCTCCGAGCCACTTGTCGTCGTCGCTCGTTCGCATGACGAAGCCGTCGGCCTTTAACACATCGAGCGCATAGGCAGCTTCCGCAAGGGAGCCATCGACGTCGGGAAGCGGTAGACTTGCGAAATGTCCGAAACGGCCGGGATGGTCGGCTTGTGCTCGCGCGGCATATTCATTGCAATGTCGGCATAGCGAGCGTGAGCCCTCTTTGGTTTTCGACCAAGGACCGGGACTGTTCAACGAGAGCATCGCGGTGGCAACACCGGCCTTGTCCATTTCGACCAAGCTTTTTTCCACTGTCCACTCAAGGACCGTGGAATTATTCATCCCGGAAATCTCGAGCATAAATCGCTCGCGGGTCTCCTCCACAGAGCGGGGGGTCATGAAATGATGGTGTACATCGATGCGATACGGTTTCGTCTCGGTCATCGGACTATTCTCGCCCTTAGCGGTCGAACTCAACCCCGCCGCTCCGAACGCCGCGGAAGCCCCAAGAAACTCGCGTCGATCAATCGAAGCGCGCAGATCGCTGGTCGCACTTTTCCTCATAGCATTCTCTCCTTTTGGAGAGGTGCTTCAGCAGAGCACTCTTCCCCGTCATTCGAATAATCGAACAATTTTATAATTTACAGGAGAGCAAAATACTTCTGCATGGTCAAGTCCTGCGGGTTTGCCCTTGTGCGCCGTCTGACCGTAGGAAGCGTTTATTTTGAGGATCGTCTCCGCTTGACTGCGGGGGGCGTCGTCCCATCAGATGCACCCTCGATTTTGCGATCTCTTTCTATGCCCAGAAGGAACAGGGATATCCCCTCCTTGAACAGGCCGTCAGCGTTGAGCTGTAGCGCAGCGACCTTGCCGAAGACAATGTTTTCGGTGCGGCGAGGATCAAGGCTGGCGAGCTTGTCTTCGAGAAACTGGCGATGGGCGGCGGGCAGCAGATCGTGCGTGGCCTGATGGGCCGTGCTGATCACGAACTCGTGTATGAGTTGAGCGTGAAGGCCGGTCCGCTCAGCGGAAAGCCCTGCGGCACGTACGTGGCCAATGAACCGGTCAAGTGCTTCAGCGCCATAATCCCGGTCGCCGAAAGCTGTAAGCTGGAAGACCCGGAAGCGATGGTTTAATACAAGATAGGCAGAGACCCCCGGATAGGCCTCCAGATGATCGAAAAAGAGCTTGGCCGAGCTCGCCACGTCCTGTTCCCAGTCGCCGGTTGGTTCCGGGCATTTCCTGATCAGGCCCTTGTAGAACAGGTTCATGATGCCAGACGTCAGCCAGTCGCGGCCGCCGATGTAATAATGGATCAGCGCCGGGGTGACATCCATCGCCCGCGCAACAACAACGATCGACAAATCCTGCAAGGCAACAGACTTGGAAAGCTTCAGCGCCGTTTGCAAAATGCTCTGCCGACTGATCCCGCCCTTCGCGTTGGCGGCCGGCCGCCCCGGTCGCCGGCCAGCACCTTTGGACGGCGTCCGCTGCGGCTTGCTCTCTTCGTCCACGCTGATCTTCTTGTCGGCCACGCCTCAACCCTCGAACACACGACGACGCGGCGCGCTAAATCCGAACCCGTCCTCGTACCCCTGTCAAACGGATAATCCTCAATGTAAAGACCCTAGGAGCATCGACACGATGTCGGCGTGTACGCGGTTCGAATGCCAGGGCTTGACTCCCATGCAGGATTTACAGTGGACTGCATCGACGGTCTGCCGCCACTGAA
Source organism: Novosphingobium sp. (assembly GCA_023266625.1). GTDB lineage: Bacteria > Pseudomonadota > Alphaproteobacteria > Sphingomonadales > Sphingomonadaceae > Novosphingobium. Next base: position 11,323 of record JAHFPT010000110.1, read on the forward strand.
CCGTGTCAACTTCAGCAAAAACTCCTGTAATCGGCCTATTACGGCTCGTTTGACCTGTCGGCGGCCATCCGGAACACGGGAAGGGCAAAAGCTTTTGGCTGACCGGCCCGTATAAATGCGGAAGTGGAGCCTGAGCGTATGCCATTCAGCCGTTTGGGAAGCGCTTGCGGTAACCCGCCGAGCCTCCATGGGTCGCTGGCGTGCCCATCTTCATGTCGATCGCAGCACGCGTGAATTCCAGCGGGTAGCGGGTCTCTACCATAATCAGGAGGAGGTCATTAATATGCTCGGGACTATCGCTCGCTTCTCGCTTTGCCTCAAAAGTCGCGGCATCCGGTCCATGTGGGCACCAGTGGTTAGTCACTGCAACGCTGCCGTTCAGATCGACACCATTGATGACCGGTAGGCCCCCCATAATACTGGTAATTTCGGTAACGGAATTACGGTGGAAACCAGGGAGATGCAGCGTGTGGTCGCCCACCAACCAACGCGGCGGGAGGATCATAAAGTCGGCGTTGCAACCGCTCACTTCGTGTGCGGGCGACGCTAGTGCGCAGAAGATCGAAGGGTCCGGGTGATCGAGAGTCGTCGAGCCAATAGCGACGAACTTGCGCATATCGTATTTGAACGGTGTGAGGCTGCCGCGCCATGCGACGACGTCGAAAGGTGAGTGGTCGATATAAGCGGACCAAAGCTTCCCGCCATGCTTGTGGACCACTTCGGTCCGAACTTCCTCATCCTCGAAATGTGCGACCGGCGCCTGGAAGTCTATGGCGTTCGCAAGACCGTTCGAGCCGATCAGGCCGAGCTCTGGGAGTATCCATGGATGGCCATAATTCTCGATGACAAGACCACGGGCGAACGCGCCCTTTAGTTCCACGCGGAATTTCACCCCGCGCGGGATCAAGACCAACTCGCTCGGCTCTACCTCTAGCACGCCAAATTCCGTTACAATGCGAAGATCACCCTGCTGAGGCAGGATGAGGAATTCCCCGTCGGCATTGCTGAAGGCACGATTTTCCATCGACCTGTTAGCGCGGAAGAAATGCACCGCCAGGCCGGCATGCAGACTGGGCGAACCGCCTCCGCACAGGGTCGTCAGACCTTCCAAGAAGTCCGCGGGTTCACCGTCCTGCGAAAGCGGCCCCCAACGCAGGCGGCCCGGATGCGACGGCACGTCAAGCGGAGGCGTACGGAACTCGACGTTGTCGAGGGGTTCGAATTCCGCACTCATTATGGAGGGGCGGATGCGAAAGGTGTAGCTGCGCCGGTTCAAATGCCGCGGCGCATAGAAGGCCGCACCCGTGACGAGTTCGCTATAGAGGCCGAGCGGAACCCGTTGTGGGCTATTCTGACCTTTCGGCAGGGCGCCGGCCACAGCCTCGGTCTCAAACTCATTGCCGAAGCCGACTTGGTAGCCAACGGCGCTGAGCGCCTCTTCAATAGGCTCAAACTGTTTAGCATCAGCGATGTTGTTCATTGATCGGTCCTCTCACCCGTGGCGGAATTTTTGGGCCGGGTCGGCTTGTTAGGCCACCATCCGTCTTGAGCTACGCTAGCATCAATTTATAGGGCTCGCAAATGTTTCGAGACCATGTTAGGTCAGTAGTGCAGCATGGAGCGCGACTGATCCACAGGTGAGGCTGGATTTCATGCCGAGGGCTTCCTTCGCAAAATTCGGGGAAGGAAAGGGCGCTCGTGCGCCTTGTAGCCACGCTTACGGTGCGGCCGTGACTTAATGAGGTGAAGGTCTAGAATTTCGGAGGGCGGAGAATTGAAGGCGAATTAAATCATTCGCGGACACGAAGCGCGGTCTGCGTACACAAAGGCGAAGAACACTAATATTCTGAGGATGCGGTCAGTGGCAAAAATGGATGTATTCGAGATTGAACGCACGTTCGTAAGCATAGCCTACAACGACAATTCATCTAAGCGGGATGTTTATGGATTCCGGAGTTCCGCCGGAAATGTGCAGCTTGACGGATTTCTTTTCAGACCGAAAGGAAAGCCATTAAAGACCTTGCTTATATACATGCATCCGGCGTCTACTGTGCACCACCTTCCGCTCCCGATGGAACTCGTCCGCCTGGGCTTCCATGTGCTGTGCGCGGGAAGCCGCTACAATCGGAACGATTCCGCTCTGATCATGGAAAACGTTGTTCGTGACTATGGCGTCTATGTGCATCACATGAAGGAACAGATGGGTTACGAGAAGATCGTTGTGGCGGGGTGGTCAGGCGGCGGCTCGCTTACCGCATTCTATCAGGCAATGGCCGAAAACCCGACTATCAACCAGACACCAGCTGGTGACCCCGTCGACCTCACCGGTATGATCCCGGCTGACGCGATGATGTTTCACGCCGCGCACCTTTCGCGCGCGGAGATTCTGCGTGACTTCATCGATCCCTCAGTTGTTGATGAGTACAACCCGGCGATCCGTGATCACGAACTGGACCTTTACAGTCCGCGCAATCCCAACAAGCCGCCCTATAGTGCCGACTATCTCGCCTATTTCCGTCAGAGCCAACTGGCGCGTATCCGCCGTCGCACGGCGCTTGCGAAGGAAACATTGGAACTGTTGCGGTCAGGCACAACCGATGAGATTGAGCGGTGCATGGTCACACACAGGACGCTGGCCAATCCGCTGTTTTTGGACGCGACCATCGACCCTAATGATCGGCGCATCAACTGGTGCTTCATGGGCGATCCCAAGACCGCGAACAGCAGCCCGGCCGGGGTCGGGCGGTTTTCCAATACGCGCGCGTGGCTATCGCAATGGTCGATTGACGACACCAATGCGCATGCCGAAATTCATGCGCCGAACATTTCGGTCCCGATGCTGGCAATCGAAAACTCTGCCGACGATGCAATCCCCGGGACTCACACGAAACGTTTCTTTAATGCCTATGCCGGCAAGGACAAGACCTACAAGCTGATGACGGGCGCGAACCACTATTACGTCGATCAACCGCAGGAACTCGCTGACGCAATAGGCCTTATTTGCGGGTGGCTGGACGAGCGAGGGTTTGTAGACTGACGGGCGACTGCGGCGTCTTGCAGGGTGTCATGCCTGTAGACGCCGCGTCAGGTCAGACGCCCTCGGCTATAAATGCGCGATAGTCGGCGCCGAGGTGGCGGTGCTTCCGCGCTTCGGTATACTCTGGGGAATGGTACCACTCTCTGGCGGCTTCCATCGTCGGAAAGGAGAGTATTACGGCGCCTTCGATCGGCGGACCTTCCAGCGTTTCGCATGTTCCGTAGGCGGCCAGGTGCCCGATGTCACGCCCGGCGAAACTTGCCCTTGCACCCGGCGCATAAGCTTTCATGTCCAACGGATTTCTTACGCGCTCGCGGGTGAAACGACGTATGCGGTCATTAGCAATATTCTCCTTCTATTCGACACGGGCCACCAAAGCAGCACATAGAAAGGCGCGCGCATCGAGCCGCTGAATTATGCCTTTGTTACACGCTCCGCAAAGCCTGTGATTTACTCATGTCACAATCTTGACAGGGGAGATAATTAATATGAAGATAGGTCGCTCGCAAGTTATACAATATTCGTTCGGGAAAGGTGCTGCCGTGATCGATAAAGGCAATACGGTGGATCAGGAATTCGCACGTGCTTAAGCCCGGGATGAAGGTGCCCGAATTGCAGTTTCCGTTAATAGCGGGTGGCTCCTGGGTACTGCAAGAGGGGTCGAAGGCACAGCTTCGGTTGATCTCGTTTTACAGAGGCGCTTTTTGCGGCTTCTGCACCCGCTTCATGAAGCAGCTCAACGCGCTGCATGCTGACTTCGCGGAGCTCGGAATCGAACTCGCGGGCGTCAGTGTCGATCCAAAGGACATCGCAAGCGCTTGGGCTGAAAGCAACGGAATTGACAAGGTTTCGGTCGGTTATGGACTGGTCAGAGAGCAGATCAATGCTTGCGGTCTGTTCGCTTCGCATTTCACCCGAGAGGGAAAAGAATTGTATTTTGCGGAGCCCGCGCTGTGGTTGGTAAGACCGGACGGAGAACTCTTCCTCAACATCCAGAGTTCAGTATCGTGTGGCCGACCAGACCTCAACTCCATTCTGGTTGGCCTGAAGCTGCTGGCTGACCAGGGCTTTCCCACGCGAGGAAATGCCTGACAGGATGTGGGCCGGTCATTTGCAGGCTGATCTCGGTGGTGCAAGAATGAAAAGCGCCTTGTTGTAGTGGAGTGTCAGCGCCTCGATGACCTTGCGCTGTTCACACCGGACCATATTAGCACCCCGATCATGACGAAGAGTGCGGGGCGGGCCAGATGGCTTGGATCAAAGGGCGTCTTCGCGAACCGCTGGGTACGTCGAGCTGTTTAGCCCGGAAGGAAAGTGTTGAGGGGGTAGAAGCTGCTGATGCTGAACCCATGAAGATGGCGCACAACCTGAGCGCGCCGGGAATGGAGGGATGCACTATGGGCCAGGTGGAGCGCCAGAACGACAGACGCGGTCCGTAGAGCGATACAACATAGTCAAGCAAGCCTGAGGGTGCGCGCGGCCAGCTTACTATCGCAATTGACCTTGCCGCCACAGACCCAACGCGAAGCAACCTTCCTGTGCGCACACGACAAAAATAGCCACGAGATCAAGCGTTCTTATCATCTAAGAATTGCGTTCCAGCTCTCGATAGATTGTCGCTGGATGCCGCCTGAGCGTGCCGCGTTCGCGCAACGCTTCATCACTGAGCCTGGGACCACGCTTGAGTTTTGAGCCACCCAGTGTGCGGCGGTCGATCTTTGGTGGCGGTTCCGGCTCGGGGAAGAGATGCATGGGCTGGTCGCGGCGGGTAGGGGCGTCATTATTGCGTTTGCGATGATGCGGATGCGGCATGGGGTTCCCGTAACATTTTCCCCAAAAGTAGCGGTAGTGAGAATGGCGGAAAACAGCCATTTTTAGCGCTTCTATTTTTCTAAGTATTTGAATTCACAGAGCTGGCAGCTTTTTGGACTTTTCCGGGGCCGTTACGCACCAATTGGTGGTGTGGCTCGATGGTGAAACGCATGACCCCCTTCATGTTGATGTGACGGTGCGCGACTGGCGCGATATGCGTCAGATGCTCAGTTGGGTAGCTGGCGACACCGGTGGCCCGTTGAACTGCTCTGCCGTGTCATGGATGTCAGTGAACGCGGCTATCGGACTACCGCGCTCGTCCAGCGATAACGCAGTTTGAAGGTCTTCCTAGCGGCGCCATCACCATCCGCATGCGACCAGATTTGTTGGGGTGGACGACCCCCGAACGGCATCAAAGTGTGCCAGAATGAGGTCGTTGCAGATCTCAATCGAGGAGGCCGTCCGTGGAACAGATTACCCGAATTGGAATGGATACGTCAA
>JAHFPT010000298.1:0-1799 GCA_023266625.1 Novosphingobium sp.
TGGTATGCCAGCGTACCTGGCCTGATCGTTATCGCGCCTTATGACGCGGCTGACGCGAAGGGCCTGCTCAAGGCTGCTATCCGGTCGGAAGATCCGGTCGTATTCCTGGAAAACGAGTTGGTCTACGGCCGCACGTTCGAAATTCCGAAGCTCGACGATTATGTCCTGCCGATCGGCAAGGCGCGGATCATGCGTGCCGGCAGTGACGTTACGATCGTCAGCTATTCGATCGGCGTCGGCCTTGCGCTGGACGCCGCCGAAACGCTGGCGGGCGAGGGGATAGAGGCGGAGGTCATCGACCTGCGCACGCTGCGGCCGCTCGATACGGCTACGGTGCTGGAAAGCCTGAAAAAGACCAACCGCCTGGTGGTCGTCGAAGAAGGCTGGCCCACCTGCTCGATATCCAGCGAGATCGCGGCCGTGGTGATGGAGAAGGGTTTCGATGATCTCGATGCCCCGGTCCTGCGCGTGACCAACGAGGACGTTCCCTTGCCCTACGCCGCCAACCTGGAAAAGGCCGCGCTCATCGATGCGGCCCGCGTCGTAAAGGCCGTCAAGCAAGTCTGCTACAAATAAGGATGCGCCGGGGCGGTTAGCGCCGCCCCGGATGCCTCAGCAATTTGAGATCGGCGCGTTTTCGGTATTGTAGATGCCGTTCGTGCCGCCCGTATAGTCGCGCTGATTACGAACGGTCATGGCGGCCACTTCCCGGATCAGGTTCTTCGGAACGAAAACAGTCGAGATCAATGGCTTATAGTCATAGGCGATCTCTACAAACATCACTGCCCCATCATCGGGCGCCTTGAGGGTCTGACCGTTGACCGAGATCCCTGTCAGGTTCGTTTGCCCAGCCGTGCCATAGCTTGACGGCCAAACCTTTGATCCCCTGCAGCGCTGCCAGCGGATCTTGTACCGATCGCTTGTATTGGGATTGGCCATCGGCTCCAGGCTCGACAGGATAACGCGCCCGTTGGTGTAAAGGTTGGTCTTACCCGCTTGCAGGCCTGCGCCGGTCAACAGGTCGTTGATCTGCGCCTCGCTGATCGTCTTGTTGGACAGAACTGTGCCGGTGCCGATGCGTGAGGCGTTGTCAGCGATGTGTACTGCGACCTGGCTGATCCGCATCTTTGTGGTCGTATAGTTGGTGAGCTCCGCGCCGCCCATTGCCACGGACACCACGAACGGCAGGCACAGGGCGAACTCAACGGCGGCAAGTCCACTGGTATCGCGTCGAAGCGCCCTGGCGAACGTTGCAATGCGTGGAAAGGCGAGGGCGCTCATGTGCAGTTCCTCTGGGTGGGCGTAGCATAGGACGCCTGATCGCCATAAGGCTGGTTCGCCAGGACCGTGCTGGCCGTCAGGTTCGTCGTCGTCGGCAGGCCGATCATGCCGAACTTGAACATGCGCGGATAGGATATGGATACGGTGTAGACGACATTGTCCTTCGCGCCGCCCTGTCCGGAGTCACCGCCATCCTTATCCCAGACGCTGTTGTTGTTATTGTCCTGATATGGCTCGCCGGCGTCGCACCGCCCATTGGCGTTGGTGTCGGTAAAGGGTTCAGCGGTGGCCTGCGCGGCCTTTGTGAAATCCTTGAAGTAGCGGCGTGAGAAAGTCACCGTCGCATTTTTCGCCAGATTCTTCAGGCGCGCTTCCACGCTGGCGTCGAGCGCTGCCTGCTTCGCGGCTTCGGTGCCGGTTTCCAGTGTCAGGTCGCGACCGGCTTTCTGGATGATGCCCTGCAATTCGGTCTGCATATACAACCCGTGGGCCATATCGAACGTGCCGAGCAGCATGAT
>JAHFPT010000298.1:1809-4805 GCA_023266625.1 Novosphingobium sp.
TTAGGCGCGTGAGCATGAACATCAGTTTGTCAGCCTCAGTTGCGAGATCTGGTCCGCGATCGATTTGAAGTTCGCGATCAGGGTGGCGCTGTCCGCCGCATCATAATAGCGGCCGGGTGTTGCGCAGTTCTGAAGGTTGGTCTTGGTCGCCGCAGTCACGTCCGTTCCGAATGCGATGACCCACAGGGTGATGTTCTTGTTCTTCACCATTGTGCACAGGGCCTGGAGCTTGGCATCGACGGTTTTTGTCAGCGTGCCGTTCGTTCCGGTGGTCGGAACGACTGCGGGATTGGTCTGCCGACGATCCCACCAGTCGATGCCGTGTGAGACCAGATTTTTGGCGTTCACGTTGGTTTCACCATCCGTCATGAAGATCAGGTGGCGTTCAATTTGGCCTCCAGATGGAGTGAACGCATTTTCACTGGCGAACAGACCCGTCGGCGACATAAGGCGCGCGCCCCAAACCATGCCGATGTCATGGTAGGTCGACCCCGTCGGGTCCATAGCATTCACATAATTCTGAAATGCCGTGGCCGTCGGATAGGTTTGCAACTTCCTTGCGGCGAGCGGACACGCCACCGTCCAGCGGCGATCTGTGCGATCTTCCGTGGTGGTGACCCAGGCTGTGATGTCGGTTTTTGTGGTGCCCGACAGCGTATATCGTCCCCATACCGCATTCGGGAGCATCGGCCCCCATTGTGTGGCCGGGTTAGAGGGATTTGGAACCATGTCGATGTCCAGATCGAACGCCGAAGCCGGTACGGGATTGTAGTCGTCCGAAGGATCTCCGTCCGTATTCTGCCAAGCCTGTCGTTCCTCGATGCAGCCATTCCACGCTACCGACGTGTTGGCGCCGTTTGTACCTACGGGCAGATTAATGCTGCTGTTCCAGCTGCTACCGCCGGCTTTCAAACCGCTGACATCGAAAGTCACTGGCTTATAGATATAGGCATAGTCCGGCGTCTGTGTGACAACCTGCTTTTCGACATAGTTGGTATAGACATTCATATTGTAATAATATGTTGAACTGAACTTATAGCAGGAATTTATCCAATTCCCGTTGGTTGTTTGATAATTGGTCGTCGTACTGGTAACTGCACCATCAGCCGCAGTTGAAGACGAGACTGTAGGGGTTCCCGGAACTGTGTTTTTCGTATTTGCCGGGCATCCTGTTGTATTGGTGTAATTGTTCGAAATTGACGTGCCGGAAACGTAGGTCCAGCTGCCGGTGGTTGTGGTATAAGTACCCAACCATTGATACACGCGGGACTGATAAGTCCAGTTGTCTGCTATCCAGTCATTGTTCAACAGGCCGCCTACATTCACGTTCGACGAATAAGGCACGAACCCGAAACGCAGCTGGACAGCCGAACTGTTGCCGCCGCTTGGCGTAGAACCGCAATTAGCGCTCGTATCGATCTTGGCGAGCGCCTCATAGAAGCACAAAACAGCGGTCTTCAGACCTGCAATCTTCGAACTGGAATTGCCATTACATGTGTTGCCGTTCGGGCAATCATCCATCGACCCGGTGTTATCCAAGACGAACATCACGTCCGTGTTCGGAATCCGCATTTCCGCCGAGCAAGTGACGCTGATCGTTTTGTTGGTAAAGCCGAAGACTTTCATGATCGCCATCGGCACGGTGGCCGACGCTGTGCCGGTAACGTTGCCCGCATTCTCGGAGAACGCCTTGGTCAGACCGGTTGAGCCGTAGGAGCCACTCACAAAGTTGGCGTTGAAGATATTCTCCGCCGTGGTGTTCGCTTTGTTGCTGTTCGCGTTCCACGCGCCGCCGCCCATCATCTTGCGGCCGGCAAGAGCGCCAGAATCGCAGGCGAACTGCAGGCGGTTCTTGGTGAGGAAGATGCGGCTCATGTCGATGCCGCCGCCCAGAAGGCCCAGCAAGGGGAGTACGCCAGCGGCGACCATCGCAAGGACATTGCCCGACTGGCTTTTCAGCAGTCGGCCAAGGAAACCCTTCAAAACGCGATCATTCTTCGTCATAGACAGTCTCACCCACATGTCCGGGCGCCCCCCGCAGGGCGAAACCACCGTTTCCCATGCACCAGAAATAGTTAAGGATGCATACCCGCTTCATGGTTAACTCCGTCCTAAGAGGCGCTTGCCGGAGCCGCGGGCATGGCTGAACTGGAGATTTCGCCGCTGGCGCGTCTGCTTTCGGCCTATGCCGGCAAGGATGCACAGCGGCATCGGTTGCTATGGGCGCTGGACGCCCGATTGGCTGACATAATCCGGACCACCAGTGAGCCGCTGATTGGACAGATGCGCCTGACCTGGTGGCATGAGGTCTTGACGGATGAGACCAAGACCAAAGGACGCGGCGACCTGTTGGTCGATGCCTGGAGAGAGGCCGGGATGGTTCCGGGTGATGGTTGCTCGGCCATGATCGACGGCTGGGAAGAATTGCTTGGAATGGAAATGGCGGATGAAGCCGCGCTCAGGGCTTATGCGGAAGGCCGTGGCGGTGGGCTGTTTGTGGCCCAGACAGGAGCACCGATCGAGGCCAAACCGATGCTTGCAGCAGCTGGCGCAGTCTGGGCTTTATGGGATCTGTCCGGGCACATCTCCGACAGCGCGACTGCCCTGCGAGCCATTGCCGTAGCGAAGGACTACCTCCCTGCGGCGTCCAGCGGAGCTTGGCACCGGGACTGGAAGGCGTCCCGGCTTGCCTTTGGAATAGCGCTAAAGGATGTTGTGAAGGGGCAAAGAGCGCCCGGATCGCTGACACCGGGCCTGTATGCGCGATTGTTGCGCATTGCGCTTGTGGGCCGCTGAAGGTTGGCATTTATGCGGGTGTTGGTAGATTTGCGTCGATGTGTGGGGGCATGACGATATGAGCCGGATACTGGCGGGAGGCATGGCTGGGCTGTTGATGGTCGCGGCGGGCCTGTTCTGGTGGCAAGGGCGAGCCGCAATGGAGCAGGAGGTTGCGCCGCCAGTCGCTGCCTACAAGGCGCCGGAGGAAACGATCCCCG
>JAHFPT010000111.1:0-8707 GCA_023266625.1 Novosphingobium sp.
GCGGGATTGCAATTGGACAGTTCGTCGCGCCGCTGCTGGTGCGACCGCTGCTCGAACATTTTGGCTGGCGGGCTGCCTTCGGCACTCTGGGCATTGGATGGACCTGCATTGCCTGCCTTGTCGCCATCTTCTTTTTCCATGACCCGCGCGGTCGCGGTTCAGCCAGAGCACAGGCCTCCGGTGCCATGGCAGCCGTCTCGAAGGGCGGCCTGACCTTTGCCGAGGCGCTGAGTTCAGTGCGATTCCTGCGCATTGCTCTGGCAATTCTGCTGCAGGGCCTCGTCGTCTCGGGTGTCCTGGTTCATCTCGTGCCGCTCCTGCGCAGCGCGCAGGTCAGCCTTGCCGAAGCAACGACAATGGTCGCGCTGACCGGCGTTGCCGCCTGGCTGGGCCAACTGGTTACCGGATGGCTTGCCGACCGCGTGACATCGACTGTCGTGCCGGTCTCCTGCTTCCTGCTACCTGCGCTGGCCTATGCGATACTGCTGCATGCCCAGGGGTCGCTCGGCGCATTCTGGGCAGCAGCCATGCTCGCAGGTTTTGCCTCGGGTGCCTGCATCAACATAACCACCTATCTCACCTCGCGCTATGTCGGGCTCGATCACTTCGGCAAGATCTATGGCGTGATATCGAGCTGCATGCGGGTTGGTGCGGGCTTCGGGCCGTTTATTGCCGGCATGGTCTTCGACCGGACGGGCAGCTACGATGCCTATCTGACCTTCGGCATCGTCCTTGCCTGCCTTGCCAGTCTTGCTGTGTTCCGCCTCGGCTCCTATCCGACCTTCACTCCGGTTCAGCCCGGCGACAGCCAGCCTATGGGAGATACTGCTGCCGAAGCTTGACCAATTCAGCTTTTGAATCAATAATTCGCGCGATTGTTGCGTTGCCGCGCCATCAGGAGATGCCATGTCCAGCCACTTCCGCTTCTCGACCGCCGCCGCTTTGGCGCTGATCTGCGCAACCGCGCCGCTGCTCGCAGCCTCCACGCCAACGCCCGCGCAAAATGCCGTGCGCACGCGCATCGCTGGGCTGAAGGAAATGGGAACCGCGTTCAAGAATGCTATGGACGGCCTGCGCGGCAGCGCGCCGCAGATGATCCTGATCCAGCAGTCGGCCCGGACCATCAAGAACAGTTCGCAAGCGATGTTCACCTGGTTTCCGGCGGGCAGCGGGCCTGCTCGAGGACTGAAGACTGCGGCCAAACCAGAAATCTGGAGCAAGCCGGTCGAATTCCGCGCCGCGCAGGACGGTCTGGCGCGGGCTGCCGACGCATTCCAGACCGCAGCAATGAGCGGGAATGCCGACGCCATCCGCGCCGCTGCTCGCGGTCTGGGCGGGGCTTGCAAGAATTGCCACGACCAGTTCCGTGTGCCCGATCAGCACTAGGTCGATGCGCCTTGCCCTGCCGGGCGGCGGGCCGGTCCGGGCCGAAGCCCTGTGCAACTCCTTCGCAGCAAAGGCTCGCGCATGAGTCCGATTTCACCTGTCCGCGTCTGGGATGTTCCGACCAGGCTGTTTCACTGGCTGCTGTTCGCGCTGGTCTGCTTTTCCTGGGGAAGCGCGGAATATGGCAAGATGGACTTGCACCGCCTGTCGGGATCGATCGTGCTGGGACTGGTGACATTCCGCCTGATCTGGGGCTTCATCGGCAGCAACACCGCGCGCTTTGGCGGGTTCCTGCGCTCACCGGCAGGCGCGCTCGCCTATTTGCGTAGCGACAGCGCTGGGCCGCGCACGCCCGGTCACAATCCGATTGGCGGCTACAGCGTGCTTGCCATGCTGCTGCTGCTGATGCTCCAGATTGGAACGGGCCTGTTTTCGGTCGACATCGACGGGCTGGAATCGGGGCCACTGTCTTTTCTGGTCAGCTTCGATCAGGGCCGCACTGCTGCCGCAATTCACAGCCTCAGTTTCACTGTTCTGCAGATTGTCGTGGCGATACACATCCTAGCGGTGCTGTTCTATCTGGTGGTGCGCAAACGCAATCTTGTGGTGCCAATGATCACCGGGACTGACCGGCAAATCGACGACGCTACTGGCGAGCTGGTTCCGGCAGGGTGGGGGCGGCTGTTGGTTGCGGCAGCAATCGCCCTCGGCCTCGCCTGGTGGACAGCCAAAGGCTTCGCGGTTTGACAGTCGCCAAGCCATTGCGCAGTGTTCCGGCAGGAATGAATGCGGGCATCGAGTCGCTCGGCTGGGACGAGCTCGGCCTGGTTTGCGAAGGCCTCGCCTTCGGGCAGCGACCGCTCCGCGCGGCGACCCGCGGGCTCACGCGCCAATATGATCTGGGGCCGCGCGGTGCGTGGATTCTCAGCCTGATTTCCGGCGGCAAGCGCTATCCGCTCGAACTCAGCGGGGCGCTCAAATCCGGGCGCAGCCTGATTACCGCCGAACTGGCGCGGCTGACCGAGGCCGGGCTGGTCACGGCCAGCCAGGGCCGCCCCGACCGCCGCCGCAGCGAACTGGCATTGACACCGCTCGGGCAAAAGGCCTGCCAGCGCGTTCGCGAGGAAATGGCGCGGATCGTGCGGCGCAATCTGGCGCAGTATTCGGCGGAGGAAGTCCGTCTGTTTTCCCGCATGCTGCGCGATGTCCGCCAGCATGATGAGGGTGAAGCGCCGAACCTCTGCTGAGCATATCGGGAGCCGTTCAGCTGGCCCCAATCGCAGCATGCAATGCCTTCACAACCGCCACCTCATCATCACCGCCCCACACCGCGCCCGACACCGCGAGAAAGTCCGCCCCCGCCCGCACCAGCGCCGGGGCATTCTCGGGCGTGATCCCGCCGATGGCGACACAGGGCAGCTCGAACAGACCTTGCCACCAGGTCAGGATTTCGGGCTCGACATGATGCTCGACCTGCTTGGTCGTTGTCGGGAAAAACGCTCCGAAGGCGACATAGTCCGCCCCGGCGTCGCCCGCATCCATCGCCAGGTGGCGGCTGGCATGGCAGGTCACGCCGATCTGCGCCTCGCGCCCCAGCCGCTCGCGCGCCTCTGTGACCGCGCCGTCCGATTGGCCGAGATGGACGCCATCGGCGCCGATTCGTTTGGCGAGGCTCACCGAGTCATTAACGATGAAGGCGACATCGCGGGTCGCGCAGATGCGCTGGAGCGGTTCGGCGAGGGCGGCGGCGGCATGTTCATCCATCCCCTTCACCCGGAACTGGAACGCCGCGACTGGCCCGGCGTCAAGCGCACGGGCGAGCCTGACGGGAAAGGTGCCGCCGACATCGAGCGGGGAGATCAGATAGAGCTGGCAATCCGGCATGACCGACTCAGAGCTTCTGGGTCGAACCCTTGTAAATGTCGTCGATCGCGCTGCCCAGCGCGGCGTCGAACTCCGCATCGCTCATCTGGAAACGCAAATCCTCCAGCAGCGCGCGGCTGAAGCTGGCGATCACGCCGCGGTTCTTCGCCAGTTCGGCGCAGGCCTCGGGGCGCTTGTAGCCTCCCGACAGCGCGACCACGCGCAGCACTTTGGGATGATCCACCAGCGGATTGAACAGGCCCGGCTGCACCGGCAGGCTGAGCTTGAGCATCACCTTCTGATCCCCTGGCAAGCTATCGAGATTACTCAAAATTTCACCCAGCATGATCCGGTCGCACTCGGCGCGTTCCGGGCTCTTGATGTTGATCTCTGGCTCGAGCATCGGCATCATTCCGTGAGTGAGGACCTGCGCCCCGACCTCGAACTGCTGCTTGACGATTGCGGCAATCCCGGCCGGGTTGGCGAGATTGATTACCGAGCGTTCCTTGGTGCCATAGACGCCCAGCGCCCTGGCCTTGACCAGCAGCGCGTCGAGTTCCGGCATCGGCTTCATCAGCTGGACGCCCAGCGTTTCGTCTTCCAGCCCCTTGTCGATCTTGATGAAGGGCACCACGCCGCGCTCGATCAGCGCCGAAGGGGTCGGCTTGCCGTCGACCTGTCCGTCCATCGTCCGCTCAAACAGGATCGCGCCGATCACCTTGCCGCTGGCGAAAGACGGCGCGCTGATGATCCGGCTGCGCATTGCATGGATCAGGCCGAACATCTCCTCTTCGGAAGCCCAGGCCCCTGCCTCGATGCCATACCCGGCCAGCGCCTTGGGGGTCGATCCGCCCGACTGGTCGAGCGCGGCGATGAAGCCGTTGCCGGCGGCGATCCTGGTGGTCATTTCGGCGGTGTTCATTCTGGCTCCCTGAATGCTGTTTGCGAGGTTGCGAGCGCCTATAACGCAGACGCCTCGGAAGGCAATTGTGCGGTGCTAAAGATCGAGCCAGAGACGCAAGGCTTCATCGACAATATCAAGTTCCTCGCCCGATAGTGCGCCGACAAATTGGCCGACTTTGGTCATCCGAACGGATTGAAGCTTGTCGATTTCGATTTCACTGTCAGCCTCAAGCCCGTTGCCCTCAGCTCGGTGTATCAGAATCCGGAACAGATGATCGCCGGTCAGGCTCGAAGTAATCGGGCAGACCGAGACCGACGGATGATAATCATTGAACAGGTCGCTTTGAACGATCAGACCGGGCCTGGGTTTGCTGGAAAAGTCCCCTTTGCCGACAAAGGTGTAGATTTCCCCACGCTTCATCATTCTGAACTGCGATCCGGTTCATCATTCGCAGCAGCAAGCGCTTCCCACTCCTCGTCTTCCGCAGACCAGCCGCGCGCAGCGGCGCGCAAAGACTGCAACCTTGCCTCAGCGACCAGTTTAGCGTCCTTCTGGTGGACGTAACGCCGGATTGCTTCGCGCGCAATATCGCTCTTGCTGCGGCGCGAGCGATGGGCGAACCGGTCAAGCGCCTTCTCTGTATCGGGGTCAAGCCTCACGCCGAGCATAACAGCCTCCGTTTAACATGTTAAACATAAGCCCATTAGCTCAAACCGTCAAGGCCGCCACCCCCGGCAGCTCGCGCCCTTCCATCCATTCGAGGAAGGCCCCGCCTGCGGTCGAGACATAGCTGAAGTCATCGGCCACGCCCGCGTGGTGCAGTGCCGCGACGGTATCACCGCCGCCCGCCACAGAAATAAGCGAATGTTCGCGGGTCAGCGCAGCAGCCGTCCTCGCCAGCGCCACGGTGGCCGCATCGAAGGGCTGGGTTTCAAACGCCCCCAGCGGGCCGTTCCACACCAGCGTGCGGCAGGTCTTGAGAACATCGGCCAAAGCTTCGACCGCAGCGGGGCCCAGATCGAGGATCATTTCGTTAGCGGCGACTTCATGGACATTGCAGGTGCGCAGCGACGGCGGATTGGTCGCGAATTCCCTGGCCACGACAACGTCGTAGGGCAGATGCACGGTGCAGCCCGATTTTTCCGCAGCGGTCAGGATTTCCAGCACTGTGGAGCCAATTCATGCTCGCACAGCGACTTGCCAACATCGACGCCCTTCGCCGCGAGGAACGTATTGGCCATGCCGCCGCCGATAATCAGATGATCGACCTGGGTGACCAGATGCTTCAGCACATCGAGCTTGGAGGACACCTTGGCCCCGCCAACCACTGCCGCGACCGGTCGCTGCGGATTGCCCAGCGCCTTTTCCAGCGCCTCCAGTTCGGCCTGCATCGAGCGCCCGGCATAGGCGGGCAGTAAATGCGCCAGCCCTTCGGTGGTGGCGTGGGCGCGGTGGGCGGCGGAGAAGGCGTCGTTGACGTAGAAGTCGCCGTTGGCCGCAATTGCCTTGGCCAGCGCCGGATCATTGGCCTCCTCGCCCGGCCAGAAGCGGGTGTTTTCAAGCACGGCCACGTCGCCCGCGCGCAGGATGCCGATGGTCTGCGCCACGACCGACCCGGCAATCTCCGGGCAGAACATAACCTCGCGGCCCAGCACTTCGGCGACCGCGCCGATGACCATGCTCAGCGATTGTTCCGAATTGCGCGCGCCCTTGGGCCGACCAAAATGGGCGAGCAACAGCACTTTCGCGCCTTTGCCCGCCAGTTCGTTGATCGTCGGCAGGGCGGCGCGGATGCGGGTGTCGTCGGTCACCGCGCCGTCCTGCATCGGCAGGTTGAGATCGACGCGGACCAGGGCGACTTTGCCCGTAACATCGCCGAGGTCGTCTAGCGTGCGGAATTTGGTCATCATTTCCCCTCCCGCTTGCGGGAGGGGTCAGGGGAGGGCCTGTTTTCGAAGCTCACCTTAACATGCCCTCCCCCAACCCCTCCCGCAAGCGGGAGGGGGGACCAGTGCGCGCCTGCCCTGGCGGGCGGCGCAGGTTGTCAAATCAGCTTCCCCATCGCGCCGGCGGTATCGACCATGCGGTTCGAGAAGCCCCATTCATTGTCGTACCAGCTCAGCACCCGCACCAGCTTGCCCTCCAGCACGGCGGTCTCGAGGCTGTCGATGGTCGAGCTATGCGCATCGTGGTTGAAATCGATCGAGACCAGCGGCTCGTCGGTGTAGGCCAGAATACCCTTCAGCGCGCCTTCCGAGGCGGCCTTGAGCAAGGCGTTGACCTCTTCCACCGTGGTGTCGCGCTTGGGCGTGAAGGTCAGGTCTACCACCGAAACATTCGGCGTCGGTACGCGGATCGCCGAGCCATCGAGCTTGCCCTTGAGTTCGGGCAGCACTTCGCCGACTGCGCGGGCGGCACCGGTGGTGGTCGGGATCATCGACATGGCGGCGGCGCGGGCGCGGCGCGGGTCTTCGTGGATCTGGTCGAGGATCTTCTGGTCGTTGGTATAGGAATGGATCGTCGTCATCAGGCCGCGTTCGATGCCGATGGCGTCATTGAGCACCTTGGCGAAGGGCGCGAGGCAGTTGGTGGTGCAGCTGGCGTTCGAGACGATCGTGTGCTCGGCGGTCAGCTTGTCGTGGTTGACGCCGTAGACCACGGTCAGATCGATGTCCTTGGCCGGCGCCGAGATCAGCACCCGCTTGGCCCCGGCGTCGAGATGCTTCTGGCCGCCGGCGCGGCTGGCGAAGAAGCCGGTGCATTCGAGCGCGATGTCGATGCCATTGGCGGCGTGGGGCAGATTTGCGGGGTCGCGTTCGGCGGTGACGTGGATGCGCTTGCCGTTGATGATCAGATCGTTGCCATCGACCGCGACCGTGCCCTTGAAAGCCCCGTGCACCGAATCGCGCTGAAACAGCAGGGCGTTGGACTTGGCATCGGCGAGATCATTGACCGAAACCAGCTCGAGCCCGCAATCGGGCCGCTCGATGATAGCGCGCGCGACATTGCGCCCGATGCGCCCGAAACCATTGATTGCAACCTTGATCGCCATATTGAAGAACTCCTGCTAAGCGCTTAGTTTTGCTTTGATTTGTGGAATAATCGCCTCGGCGGAAAAGCCGAAATGCGGAAACAGGACGGTGTCCGGAGCGGAGGCTCCGAAGGTGTCGATGCCGATGGTCAGGCCACCGCGCCCGGTATATTTGTGCCAGCCCATTGTCGCGCCCGCTTCGATGGAAACCACCAGCACGTCATCGGGGATCAGGCTGTCGCGATAATCGGCGTCCTGCATGTCAAACAATTCCCAGCAGGGCATCGAGATGACGTCCGCACCGATATCTTCGCCTTCCAGCATTTCGGCGATCTGACAGGCAAGCTGGACTTCCGAGCCGGTGGCCAGCAGCACGACCTTGAGCTCGGCCTCGCACGAAATCAGCCGGTAAGCGCCGCGCAGGGACAGGTTTTCGTCGGCATCGTCACGCAAGGCGGGCAGATTTTGCCGCGACAGCGCCAGCACAGTGGGGCCGTCCTTGCGCCTGAGCGCCAGTTCCCAGCACTCGGCAGTTTCCATCGCATCCGCCGGGCGCATCACCCACAGATTGGGGATCGCCCGCAGCGAAGCGACGTGCTCGATCGGCTGGTGCGTCGGCCCGTCTTCGCCCAGGCCGATGGAATCATGGGTCAGCACATAGACAACCCGCGCGTTCTGGATCGCCGAAAGCCGAATCGCGTTGCGGCAATAATCGCTGAACACCAGGAACGTACCGCCATAGGGGATCACCCCACCGTGCAGCGCCATGCCGTTCATCGCCGCCGCCATGCCGAATTCGCGGATGCCATAATAGACATAGCGGCCCGAATAGTCGGCGGCGCTGAACGGCAGGGTTGAGGCGGTCTTGGTGTTGTTCGAGCCGGTCAGGTCCGCCGAGCCGCCGATCATTGCGGGCACTGCCGCCGTCAATACCCCCAGCGCATTCTCGCTGGATTTGCGGGTGGCAAGCTTGGGCATGCCTTCAACCAGGCTCTCGCGGTAGCCATCCCAGCCCTTGAGCGGTGGCAGATCGCCGGCCATCTGAGCCAAAAATTCCTTTCCACGCGAATCGCTTGCGAGCCGCTTTGCCCATTCGGCATGAGCGGAAGCCCCCTTGGCGCCCAGCGAGCGCCAGTCAGCAAGGATGTCGGCAGGAATCTCGAAGGCCGGAGCGGTCCAGCCCAGCGCGCCGCGCGCTGCTGCCACTTCCTCGGCCCCCAGAGCTGCGCCATGCACCGCATGCGTGCCCTGCTTGCCCGGCGAACCCTTGCCGATGATCGTCTTGCAGGCAACCAGCGACGGGCGCGGATCGGCCAGCGCTGCCGCGATGGCGCGGGCAATGTCGGCGGGATCGTGGCCGTCGCAGGCCTCGGTGTGCCATTCGGCAGCCTGATAGCGCGCGGCAATGTTCTCGCTGGTCGAAAGATCGGTGCCGCCGTCAATGGTGATCGAATTGTGATCCCACAGCACGATCAGCCGCCCGAGCTTCAGATGTCCGGCCAACCCGATGGCTTCGTGGTTGA
>JAHFPT010000111.1:8717-16534 GCA_023266625.1 Novosphingobium sp.
CCTCCATCAGGCAGCCGTCGCCCGCGACCACCCAGCTGCGGTGATCGACCAGGCCGTCGCCAAAGGTCGCGTTCAAATGCCGCTCGGCCATCGCCATGCCGACGGCCATGGCGAGTCCCTGCCCCAGCGGACCGGTGGTGCATTCCGCGCCTTCGAGGTGGGTGTTCTCGGGATGCCCGGCGCAAGGGCTGCCGAGCTGACGGAAATTGCGGATGTCGTCCATCGTTGGCTTGGCGTAGCCGGTGAGGTGCAGCAGCGAATAGAGCAGCATCGAGCCATGCCCGGCGGAAAGCACGAAGCGATCACGGTCCGGCCATTTCGGCGCGGCGGGATCGAATTTGAGGAATTGCGAATAGAGCACGGAAGCAACATCGGCCATGCCCATCGGCATGCCGGGATGGCCGCTGTTGGCCGCCTGCACCGCATCCATCGACAGGGCGCGAATGGCATTGGCCATGGGCCCCAGGCGGGCGGGATCGAGACTCATCGGGAAGGCTCCGGAAAATCGGCGATGGGAAATCGGCGATTCGGGGACAAAAACAATGCCGCTCCCTTTAGGGAGAGGCCGCGCCCCGTCAAGCGCGCGGCCCAGCGCAAGAGCATTCAGCAACTAATCTGTACCATTTCCTCGTCATTGCGAGTGATTCTGATTTCTTGCGATCGGCTCTGACCCGCAAGTTCGTTCTCCATGCCGCGAAGTGGTGGAAGATATCGCCAACAACACTATGCAGTCGTGTGGTTTTGCGATAGCCAGCGGCATATGGACGGGTCCTCCCCCGAATCTGCACTCGCGCGCATCGATGCCGCCCTGGCCCGGCTTGAGGCAGTTGCTTCGCGCCCCGCTGCTGCTGCCGACATCGCCGATGGCGAACTCGCTGCACGGCATGGGCGGCTGCGCGCTGCTGTCTCGCAGTCGTTGCGCCAGCTCGATGGCCTGATCGCCGGGCATAATTCGTGAGCGCGCCGGCATGACCGCCCCGAAATGAGCAACGTCACCTTGTCGATTGGCGGCCGCAGCTACACGGTCGCTTGCGCCGAGGGCGAGGAGAGCCATGTGCTCGGCCTTGGCTCTCTGATCGATGGCAAGCTGGCGGCAATGGGCGACATGTCGGGCCAGGCGGAAACGCGCATGTTGCTGTTTGCTGCGCTGCTGCTGGCCGACGAACTGCATGAGGCAGGCGGTGCGAAGCTTGCTCCGGCACCTGCATCGTCGCAGATTGCCCCGGCCATGGCGCTGCGCTTCGACGAATTGGCCACAAGTCTGGAAAATCTCGCGACGCGGCTTGAGGGTTGAGCCAGCACACCCTAGATAGGGCCACGACGGGATCTGCCCGGCACGAGCCGCTCGAACATCCCTGAGGCTATAAGCAATCCTATGGGGGCTGTCCCTGGTTGGACCCTGGTCTGGCACATATGGCTCCCACCTGACGTGAACGCGTCAGTGGATTTCCCGGCAACGACCCACGGTGGGCCCGTCACCTTTCCGTTCTTTCAGAGGCACTTGTGAACGAAAAGCCTTTGCTGCGCGCTCGCTTCCGAAAAGTCCGGCGCGAGCATGTCGCTGCCCTGCCCTTCGCCACGCGCAAGCTGCTGTTCCTGCGCCCGCCCGCGCCGATCGCCAGCCTGGCACCCGAAGGATCGCTCGTCGGGCTTTATCATGCGACGCCCGAGGAAGCGCCCGCGCGCGCCTATGCGCAGTGGTTTTATGAAAACGGACGGACGATTGCCCTGCCCTGGTTCGCAGGCCGGGGCGAGGCGATGCGCTTTCGCCTGTGGCACGATCCCTTTGACGATAGTGGTCTGGAGCCTGGCCCTTATGGCGCATTGCAACCCGGCGAGGATGCGCCCGAGGTTACTCCCGCCCTCGCCTTTGTGCCGCTGCTGGCGTTCACCGCGAGAGGTGAGCGGCTCGGCCAGGGCGGCGGACACTACGATCGCTGGCTGGCGGCGCACCCAGCCGTCATACCGGTCGGACTTGCCTGGGATTGCCAGCTGGCCGGTGCCCTGCCCGCAGAACCGCACGACAGGCCGCTGCGCGCGGTGGTGACGCCAACGCGGTTTTACGCCAACACAATCGATGGGGAAGATGACTGATGCGCGATCAACCGACCTGGCGGATACCGGCAGGCGTGCTGGCGCTGGCGGCGGTGCTGGGTGCCTATGGCATGGCTGTTGCGCACTTCATTGCCCCGCTGATCGGGGGCTGGTCCGCGCTGGCGCAATTGCCGGTCTATGTCCTGCTGGGGGTTCTCTGGCTGTGGCTGTTGCCGCTCAAACGCTTTCTCAAATGGATGGAAACCGGCCACTGGCGCTAGCTTGCCGAGCAGCCGTCCACCGCATATGCACCGCAAAACCAGGCAAGGAGAGCGGACTGTGGGCGCAGGGCAGACGATAGCATTTTCCCATCAAAGCATCTGCGTTTCCGACCGGGCGCGCAGCCTCAAATTCTATGCCGAAGCGCTGGGCTTCACCCTCAGCCATACGCTCGATATCGGCCCGGAATGCGAAGGCATCACCGAGTTGACCGGCATCAAATCCACAGCCGATTTCATGGTGCTTGGGCCAATGCAGATCGAATTGCTGAGCTATGAAAGCCCGGCGGTGATCGGCCCCGCCACCCGCCGCCCGATGAACCAGCTCGGCCTGACGCATCTTTCCTTCACCGTCGGCAGCATCGCCGAAACGGTGGCGCGGATCGAGGCTTGCGGCGGACAGACGCTACGGGCAACACGGCTGGCGACGCCGCAAGGCGATCTGATCTTCTGCACCGATCCCGACGGAGTGCGCATCGAATTGTGGGAGAAGATCGATCCGGCCTGAGGCCTAGGAGAAGTGGGGGATGAAGAGGGGTAATTGCACCAAATGGCGCGAGTGACGGGACTTGAACCCGCGACCTCCGGCGTGACAGGCCGGCGCTCTAACCAACTGAGCTACACCCGCGCATCCCCTTGGGAGCCGCGCCACTAGGCCAGCGCACCGGGGCTGTCAACCGGAGCTGTCAAGCTTTGGGCGGCAGGCCGAAATGCGCAATTCCTGCTGCACTGACCTCCCTTCCGAACACGAATTTACCGCCGCATTAACCAAAATTTTTGCTCTGCCTGCGCATAAGTCTTCCCATAGCCCCGCCACGGGGCGGAACGGGGATTTTGCCAGTGGCTCACCGGTTTACTTTGCGTGTCGCTCTGGCCATGGCGGCCGCATCGGCTGCGACAGCAGCATCGGCCAATGCACCGGTGGCGCTCGACAGCGCCGTTTTCGTCGAGCGCTTGCAGGGCGACAATATCCGCAGCCTCGAGCCGGCCAACCGCCTCACCCGCGGCGACCGGGTGGTGACCATTGTCAGCTGGCGGCGGCTCGGTGGCAGTAGCGGGGGCGGCTTCACCCTGGTCAACCCCCTGCCGCGCGCCATCGCCTATCAGGCCAGCGCCCGCGACAGCGAGGAAGTCTCGGTCGATGGCGGACACAGCTGGGGCCGGATCGGGACCCTGCGCTTCGGCACCAGGCTGGCGACGCCCGAGGACGTGACTCATGTCCGCTGGCGGGTGCTGGCGAGCCATGCTGCGGCCGGATCTGGGCAGATCGTCTATAGCGGGATCGTGCGCTAAGAATCTTTCCAAAATCCGTTCGTCCCGAGCGAAGTCGAGGGATAAGTTCGAGCGAAGTCGAGAACTTCCAGCGTTGCTGGCCTCGGCTTCGCTCGGCCAAGTGTCCCTCGACTTCGCTCGGGACGAACGGTTAGGTGTAAGGTAGTCCCTAAACTATCAGCCCCAGCGGCGCTTCCAGCAGGCGCTTGACCGCAGACACGAAATTCGCCGCATCCCAGCCATCGATGACACGGTGATCGCAGCTGATCGAGATATTCATCAGTTTGCGCTTCTCGATGCGCTCGCCGCCCGCCCCGTCAGGGACAAACACCGCCCGCTCGACAATGCGGTTGGGGCCGATGATCGCGACTTCCGGCCGGTTGATCACCGGGGTGCTGGCGATACCGCCAAGCGGCCCGAGCGAGGTCACCGTCAAGGTCGAACCGGAGAGCTCCTCAGGCTTTGCCGATCCGTCGCGCGCTGCGCCAGCCAGCCGGGTCACTTCAGCGGCGATTTGCCATAGCGTCATCGCCTGCGCATCGCGAATTACCGGAACCATCAGCCCGGCCCCGGTCTGGACCGCGATACCGAGATGGACCGAGGCATAGCGGGTGACCACGCCCGCTGCATCGTCAAAGCGCGCGTTGATCATCGGGTATTCCGGCAGGGCCAGGCAAATCGCGCGGATCAGCAGCGGCAGCACAGTCAGTTTGAGACGCCCGCGCTGCGTCTCGTTGAGCTCCGCGCGCAGGGCCTCGAAAGCGGTGACATCGCATTCCTCGACATAGGAGAAGTGCGGAATGTGCCGTTTTGACGCCGCCATAGCCTCGGCAATGCGGCGGCGCAGGCCGATGATCCTGATCTGCTCGCCTGCGCCCGTGAGAGTTTCAACAGGTTTTTCAGCCAGTCTATCCACAGGTGTAGGCACGGCGAGGAAGGCGTCGAGATCGGCGTGATGGATGCGCCCGTCGCCGCCGGTGCGGACTGCGGCGAGATCGATATTGAGGTTGCGCGCGCGGGCACGGACAGCTGGGGCGGCGAGGGTTTTGGGATGTGTGGCGAGTATTAGCGCGCGGGCTTCGACAAGCTCAGCCTGAGCGGGTTTGGGAGTGGGATGGATAGGTGGATATTGTTCCACATCTGCAATCTTGGAACCAGACACAACGCCCGCTCGTCCTGAGCTTGTCGAAGGACCATCCACGACCTCCCCTTCAACCTCCAGCACCACCAGCGCCGATCCGACCGCCAGCCGATCACCAGCCTCCCCGCCCAGTTCGACCACGATCCCCGCCACCGGGCTCTCCAGTTCAACTGTCGCCTTGTCGGTCATCACATCGGCAAGCCGGCCATCTTCCTCGACCCGGCCGCCGATCTTCACATGCCAGGCGGCAATCTCCGCCTCGGCAATGCCTTCGCCGATATCGGGCAAGCGAAAGGTGTAACGGCCCATCCGTCTCAACCTGCCGCCAGCAGCCGGTCGACCGCTTCGCCAATTCGCACCGGCCCCGGGAAATAGGCCCATTCGAGGCTATGCGGATAGGGCGTGTCAAAGCCGGTGACGCGCTCGATCGGGGCTTCAAGCGAATAGAAACACCGCTCCTGCACCAAAGCGACCAGTTCGCCGCCAAAGCCGGAGGTGCGCGTCGCCTCGTGGATCACCAGACATTTCCCGGTTTTTTGCACAGATTTTTCAACAGCCTCGACGTCGATGGGAACAAGGGTCCTGAGGTCGATAATCTCGGCATCGACGCCCTTTTCGGCCAGCACCGCTTCGGCGACATGCACCATCGTGCCATAGGCGAGCACGGTCAGCGCCTCGCCCTCGCGGACGATCCGCGCCTTGCCGAGGGGAATCGCATAATAGCCTTCGGGCACTTCGCTGGCCGGATGGGCGCTCCAGGGTCTGGCGGGCTTTTCGTAATAGCCATCGAACGGGCCATTATAGATGCGCTTGGGCTCCAGGAAAATCACCGGGTCATTGTCCTCGATCGCGGCGATCAGCAGGCCCTTGGCATCATGCGGGGTGGAAGGAATCACGGTCTTGAGCCCGGCGACATGGGTGAAGATTGCCTCGGGCGACTGGCTGTGGGTCTGCCCGCCAAAGATGCCGCCGCCGAACGGCGCGCGCAGGGTGAGCGGCGCGATGAATTCGCCCGCCGAGCGATAACGCAGCCGCGCCGCTTCGGAGACCAGCTGGTCGAAGCCGGGATAGATGTAATCGGCGAATTGGATTTCGGGCACTGGGCGCAGGCCATAAGCGCCCATCCCCACCGCGACGCCGACGATGCCGCATTCGTTGATCGGCGTATCGAACACGCGGTTCTTGCCGTATTTCGCCTGAAGGCCAGCGGTGGCGCGGAAAACGCCGCCGAAATAGCCGACATCCTCCCCGAAGATGACGACATCGGGGTCGCGTTCGAGCATGATGTCCAGCGCCTCGTTGATCGCCTCGATCATGGTGAGCCGCCGCGTTGGGGCGTCGTGGAGCGATACGGGGCCTTCCTCCACGCTCACAAGCCCCTCCCCTTCAGGGGAGGGGTTGGGGTGGGGCTTGTCATCCAGGCGAAGCGTTGCGTGTGCGGACAGGCCCCGCCCCCAACCCCTCCCCTGAAGAGGAGGGGCTTTACGGTCGCACTCGAAATCGCCCCCCTCATTCCTTACGCCCCTCTTCCCACTCCGGCCATTTGATCCGCCGCTCGCGGATCGCCTGCTCGGCCTGTTCCTCAAGGTGCCAGGGCAGCTCCTCGTAAACATCCTCGAACATGGTGTGGAAGGGATGATGCAGTCCCTGGCCGAGGATACCGTTCTTCTCGGCCTCCTTGGCGGCGACCCGCACCGCCTCGGCGACTTCGCGGTCCATTGCCTCGTGGCGTTCAAGCGACCACTCGCCAAGCGCGATCAGGTGGCGTTTCAGCCGCGTGACCGGATCGCCCAGCGGCCATTCCTCGCGTTCGTGCGCCGAGCGATAGATGCCCGGATCGTCGGAGGTCGAATGCGCCTCGGCGCGATAGGTGAAATGCTCGATCAGCGTCGGTCCGGCATTCGCCCGCGCCCGGTTGGCAGCCCATTGCACCGCCGCATAAACCGCCAGCGCATCGTTGCCATCGACCCGCAGTCCGGCGATGCCATAGCCGATGGCGCGGGCGGCAAAAGTGGTGCGTTCGGAGCCGGCAAATCCCGAGTAGCTCGATATGGCATATTGGTTGTTGACCAGATTGAGCACCACCGGCGCGTTGTAGACCGCCGCAAAAGTCAGCGCCGCGTGGAAGTCGCCCTCGGCGCTCGATCCTTCGCCCAGCCAGCCACTGGCAATCCGCGTGTCGCCCTTGATCGCACTGGCCATCGCCCAGCCGACGGCCTGAGGATATTGCGTCGCAAGATTGCCCGAGATGGTGAAGAAGGAATGCTCGCGCGAGCTATACATCACCGGCAGCTGGCGGCCCTTGAGCCGGTCGGCGCGGTTGGAATAGATCTGGTTGACCATCTCGACCAGCGGATAGCCGCGCGCGATCAGGATGCCCTGCTGGCGATAGCTGGGGAACACCATGTCATCGTCGGCCAGCGCGAAGGCCGCGCCGATCGAGCAGGCCTCCTCGCCGGTGCATTTCATGTAGAAGCTGGTCTTGCCCTGCCGCTGGCCGCGAAACATGCGCTCGTCGAAGGCGCGGGTCAGCGCCATGACCCTCAGCATACGGCGCAGCGTTTCGGCATCGAGTTTGGGGTCCCACGGGCCAAGCGCGCGGTGATCCTCGTCCAGAACGCGGATGAGGTCGAGGCAGAGCGGGTGGGTTTCGGCAGGCTCGCAAGTCTCATCCGGGCGCGGCTGAGCGCCGGCTTTCGAGACAGGCAGATGCGAATAATCGACCTTGTCGCCGGGGCGGTAGGGTGGTTCGGGGACGTGGAGACTGAGCGGAGGGAGATTGCCGCGCCGGTTACCGGCCTTTGCTGGCTTCCTGGCCATGTCTGCCCTCAGACCGCAATCGGTGCCGAAATGGGCGGTTGGGGCTCATATCCGCTGACCGCAAAATCCTCGATCCGGTAGTCGAAGATGCTCTCAGGCCGCCGAACGATCTCCATCCGTGCTTGCCCCGCAGGCTCGCGCGAAAGCTGTTCCTCGACCAGCGCCGCATGATTGCGGTAAAGGTGGACATCGCCGCCCATCCACACCAGCTCGCCCGGCTCGAGATCGCATTGCTGCGCCAGCAGGCGGATGAACAGCGCGGCGCCCCACAG
>JAHFPT010000299.1 GCA_023266625.1 Novosphingobium sp.
CTCAAAGAGTTCAAGCGTATCGCCATGCGTGCATGCAAAACCGATCAGAGCTTCGAGGCATTGATCCACCTCTGCTCAGCTGTCATAAACTCACGATGAATCTCAACAGACCCTAGAGCATCGTGCGAAAAAGTGGGAACCGGTTTTTCGCGTTAAACGATGCGACCACAAAAACTTAGATCAACTTGCGTGGTTCGCATATCACGCAAGTTGATCTAGCCGATCCAAGCTCATTTCACGGAGAAACTGATGCAGCTCGACCCATCCGACGACCAGCTGATGATGATCGATATGTTCGCGCGTTTTCTCGACACGGAAAGTTCCATTGTCCGGGTCCGCGCGGCGATCCCGGCGGGCGGCTTCGATGCCGCGCTGTGGCGCGGTCTGGGCAAACAGGGTGCGCTCGCAATCCGGGTGCCTGAAGAAGCCGGCGGTCTTGGTCTCGGCATCTTCGATGCGGCGCTGCTCATGGAGGAAGCGGGACGGACGCTCGCCTCCGGCCCGCTCGCCGAGGCAATTGTCGCCGCGCGGCTGCTGGCGCAGCTCGATCCTCAGAACGCCAACGGCCTGCGCGATGCCGTGGCAAGTGGCGAAAGCGTGCTGACCATTGCGCTGCACGATGTCGCGACGCAGCCCGAGCAGCTTGTCGCCGGGGGGGCAGTCGCGGAAGCCGTGATTGCGCGGGACGGCGATGCCATCGTGCTGGTGCGGCCTGGCGCAAATCAGGCGGAACGGACGCTGGCCTCCACCCCGATCGCCCGGCTCTCCCTCACCGGGGGCGAGCGGACCCTCCTTGGCGAAGGTGCCGCAGCAATCGCCTGCTATTGCGCTGCGGTCGAGGAATGGAAGCTGCTGATCGCTGCGGCGCTGGCCGGCCTGTCCAGAGAAGCGATCCGCATCGCGTCCGAATATGCCTGCGAGCGCATCCAGTTCGACCGTCCGATCGGCAGTTACCAGGGCGTATCGCATCCTCTCGCTGACGCTATTGTCGAGGTCGATGCCGGCCGGCTGATGCTGTGGCGGGCGATTCGCGCGGTTGCCGACCACGACGCTGACGCAGGCGAGCGTGTGTCGATTGCCGGCTGGTGGGCGGGGCAGGCCGCCGAGAAGGCGGTGGTGCGCGGGCTTCATACCTTCGGCGGTTACGGCCTGACGCTCGAATATGACATTCACCTGTTCAACTTGCGCTCGCGCAGCCTTCTGCTCGTGCTGGGTGATCCCGAGCTGCTGCTGGAGGAGGCTGCGCGCCGCCGCTATGGCGGGGAGCATGCCGACCTTCCCGACGCGGGCGAGATGGCGGTCGAATTTGGCCTGGGCGAAGAGGCCGATGCGCTGGCTGCGGAAACCCGCGCATTCTTCGAACAAACGCTGACACCCGAACTGCGCGCCAAGGCGCATTATTCCTATGCCGGTCACGACCCGGGCGTGCACCGCAAGCTGGCCGAGGCGGGACTGCTGTTTCCCGATTGGCCCAAGCGGATCGGCGGGCGTGAGGTCGGTACTTATGCGGTGAAGGCGTCGCACAAGGTGTGGGAGGATTTCGACTGGACCACCCATGGGCATGGCACGGCCAACATCATCGGCCTGATGATCGATCGCTATGGCAGCGAGCAGTGCAAGGCGGACATCCTCTCGAAGATCATCGCGGGCGAGATCATCTGCGCGCTGGGATACAGCGAGCCGGGCTCGGGTTCGGACGTCTTTGCCGCCAAGACCCGCGCAACGCAGCAGGGCGACGGCAGCTGGCGGATCGACGGGCAGAAGATGTTCACCAGCGGCGCCGAGCACAGCGACTATGTGATCATGCTCGCCCGCACCGACCCCGACGCGCCCAAGCACAAGGGCGTCAGCATGTTCATGGTGCCGCTGAAGGCGGAGGGCGTGACCATCCAGGAGGTCAAGACCTTCCAGGACGAACGGACCAACATCACCTATTATGACGGGGTGAGGGTGCCCGATGCCTATCGGCTGGGCGAGGTCAACGGTGGCCTCAAGGTGATGTCGCTGGCGCTGGAGATCGAACAGGGCATGACCTTCGGCCCCTATCAGGAACGCATGGTCCACGCCGCCGAACGGCTCTGCCACAAGGCCCAGCGCCAGGGCAAACCGGCGATCGAGGACCCGGCGGTGCAGCGGCGTCTGACCAGAGCCTGGGCCAATGCCATGGCTTCCAAAGGCCTGCACAACCGCATCCTGTGGGTCACGGCCGAAGGCAAGCAGAACCTCGCCTATGGTCCGGCGGTCAAGATGTTCTCGTCCGAAGCCTACCGCGCCGATTCATTCGACCTGCTCAGCCTGACGGCACCCGAATCGCTCGCCTTCGCATCGAAGGATGCAGCCTATATCAACCAGTGCTACCGCCATTCGCAGGTCGCCACCGTCTATGGCGGGACCAGCGAGGTGCAGCGCAGTCAGGTCGCCGAAAAGCAGCTCGGCCTGCCCCGCACGCGGTGAGAGTCAGCAGTAGCGCTTCACGCGACAGCTGGTAACCCTGCTCGCGCAACGATGAGGGAGAAATGCCATGCCGGTGACCACCGACGATTATGTTTCGATCAGCGATTTCCTCGGCCGCTATTGCTGGAAGGTCGATGAGGGAGATGAAGAGGGCTGGGCGGCGCTGTGGACCGAAGACGGCGTATTTTCCGGCGTCATGCCCGAGCCGGTCGTCGGTCGCGAAGCGTTGAAGGCGATTCCCCGGGATGCATATGCCGGTTTGGGCGGAAGGCTGCGCCATCTCACCGGCAGCCTGTATTGCGATTACGAAGGCGGTGGCAAGGATGTCGTCATCGCCCGCTACTACAATCTCGTGACCAACTGGAAGGCGGGCGGAGCATTCACCTGCATGGGGGTCAGCACGGCGCGTTTGCTGCGCAACGGCGACAGCTGGCTGATCAACCGGAATGACACGGTCATGCTGATCTGACGCACGGCTGGCGCTAGCGCGTCTTGCGTTCCGGCGCTGACCGCATAAAACGCGGTAACGCATAAGCCGGGCCAATAAGCCGGACCAATAAGTTGGGAGAGTGATTGCAATGGAAATGGCTGGTGAGCGGCGGATCGCCGCAACCCCTCAGCGCGTTTGGGAAGCGCTGAACGATCCCGAAGTGCTGCGTGCCTGTATTCCCGGCTGCCAGAGCCTGGAAAAGGAGGCGGACGACCGCTTCAATGCTGTCGCCGAAGTCAAGATCGGCCCGATCGGCGCGCGGTTCAAAGGCGCGGTGGCGCTGTCCGATCTCGATCCGCCCAATGGTTACACCATTTCCGGCCAGGGCAGTGGCGGGGTTGCCGGCAATGCCAAGGGCACGGCCAAGGTGCGGCTAAGCGCGGATGGCGCGGGCACGCTGCTTGCCTATCAGGTCGATGCCCAGGTCGGCGGGCGCATGGCGCAACTGGGCGGGCCGCTGATCGATGCCACTGCCAAGAATTTGGCGGAGAAGTTTTTCACCAAATTCGGTGAAGTGGTCGGCGGCGAGGCGCCTGTGGCAGCTCCGGTTGTTGCTACGCCAGTTGCCGCGGCACCAGTTGCGACAGTTGCGCAGGCAGCGGCACCACAGGCGACACAGAGTGGCGGATTTCCATGGGCATGGGCGATTGCGTTGGGGCTGGCGATTGTCGCAGGCTTCCTGCTCGGTCGCAGCGAGGCGGCGGACTGGTGGGTTGTCGCCGTGGCACTGCTGGCGCTGGTCGCCGCCGGGGCGGGTTACGATGCAGGCCGGCGCAGCGGAGGGCGGCCATGAAGCCCGCGCCGTTTGATTATATTGCTCCCACCTCGGTTGACGAGGCCTGCGCCGTTCTGGCGGAGGCGGGCGGCGGGGCGACCGTACTGGCAGGCGGGCAGACGCTGATGCCGCTGCTCAACCTGCGCATGAGCCAGCCCTTCATCATTCTCGACATCAACAAGATCGCCGAAATGAAGGGCATCGCCCGCGACGGCGTTGGCGAAAATGGGGGTATTCGCATCGGCCCCGGCACGCGGCAATGCGAAGTGCTGGAAAATGCGCTGCTCGCGGCAGAACTTCCGGTGCTCGTCGAGGCAGTGCGCCATGTCGGCCATCATCAGACGCGCAATCGCGGCACGGTGGGTGGTTCCGTCGCGCTGGGCGAACCGGCGGCGGAATTGCCGGCGACCTCGGTGGCGCTTGGTGCGATGATCGAGGCACGCTCGGTGCGGGGCACGCGGAACATCGCCGCGCGCGATTTCTACCTCGGCCCCTATATGAATACGCTGGAGCCGGACGAACTGGTGACCGGTATCCATTTTCCTGCCTGGCCGAAGGGCCATGTCACCCTGTTCCGCGAAGTCGCGCAGCGCCCCGGCGATTTCGCGCTGGTCGGCATGGTTGGCGCGCTGGCTCTCGAAGGCGGCAAGATCGCCCGCGCCGGGATCGCCTGGTTCGGCATGGGACCGACGCCGATTGTCGCAGGTCAGGCCGAACAGGCGCTGATCGGCAAGCGCATCGACGCCATCGACCCGCAGGCGATTGCCGAACTTGCCATCGCCGACACCGCGCCCTTCGACGACCACCACGCCAGCGCCGAATACCGCCGCACGGTTGGTAAGCGCATTTTCGCGCGAACCCTGCGCGAATCCCTCAAGATCGTGGAGGTCGCATGAGCGCGCCGCAGAGCGAATTTCGTATCGAAATGACGATCAATGGCCGCCGCCAGACCGGCCAGATCGAGGCGCGCAAGTCGCTCGGCGATTTCCTGCGCGACGATGCCGGCTACACCGGCGTCCATCTAGGCTGCGAGCATGGCGTCTGCGGGGCCTGCACGGTGATCGTCGATG
>JAHFPT010000300.1 GCA_023266625.1 Novosphingobium sp.
ACGCCATGATCGATGCCGCACTCCCGTTCGGCGGCTACAAGCAATCCGGCGTGGGCCGCGAACAGGGCAAACAGGGGATCGAAGCCTATCTTGAGACCAAAACGGTGATTATCAAGATGTGACGGCTTCGGGGAGAGCTTGACGTGGCAGCCTTTGTTCTTGTCCATGGGGCATGGTGTGGCGGCTGGGTTTTTGACCGCCTGGCTGCCGATCTGCGCGGTCAGGGTCATCAGGTGCTGGTCGCACGCCTGGCCGGGCTGGGTGACCGTCAGGATGAATTCGACCCCGGCATTTGCCTGTCAACGCATATCGATGATGTCTGTTCGCAGGTCGCAGGTGCCGGCATCGATCGCTTTGTGCTGGCAGGCCATTCCTATGGCGGAATGGTGATTACCGGGGTCGCGGCGCGGCTTGGCGACCGGATCGATGCACTGGTCTATCTTGACGCATTCGTGCCCGAGGACGGGCAATCGCTGTGGGACCTGACCGGTGCTTTCGAGCATGAGTACTTTGTATCGACCCAGAAGTTCGTGCCGGGGCGGGTAAAGCCGTTGCCGGGACTCGAGATTCCACAGCTTACCGATCAGCCGCTGCTGACCTTCCTCGAAGGGGTCCGCTTCACCGGCATGGAGGCGCAGATTGCGCGGCGCATCTATGTGTTCGCGACAGGCTGGGAACCTACGCCCTTCGGCCGCTTTCGCGACCGGGTGAAAGCAGACCCGGCGTGGGAACTCCATGAAGCGGATGCCTCTCACTTTGTGATGGGCGATCAGCCGCAGCTGGTATTGGGCATATTGGCCGGTTGCGCGCGGTGATCCTCAGGCGCCGAAGAAATTGAGCTCAAGCAGCACGTCGTTGGGGTCCATGGTGAAGATCTGCCTGAGCCCGATCGCCGCGACCAGATTGCACTGATAGCTCGCGCCGCGCGCATCGAGGCGGGCGATCATCTCGTCATGGCCCGAGCAGCTCAGCGCAACGTGGTGCAGTGCGCCGGTCGGGCCGGCCCTGGTGGCACGGTCATAGGTTCGCGGGCAGTCCTCGCTGTTGATGTGGATGATCGCCCGGCCTGCGCCGTCATGCATCCATTGTGCGGTCTGACGGGTGAGCGGCGGCGGTGCGTCACGGCGTTCGAGCCCCAGCAGATCGCTATAGAACCGGGCAGTGCCGTCGAGATCGGCGGTGATGATGTTGACGTGGTCGAGCGCGTTGACTTTCATCATTCTGCCCTCCTCAGGTGGCCTTGCGCGCCGCTTCGCGCGCAGTCTTATATGACTGGCGGCGCAAGCCCTCGATCCTGATCCGCTCGTCGTAGCCCTGATCTTCGGGGTAGTCACGGTAATCGCCGAGCACTTCCTGGAAATACTCGGCAAGCTCTTCCTTGTGGTCAGGCATGGGGAAGATATAGGCTTGGTTCTCGCGCATGCCCTGAAGGATGCGCTCGGCGATGACATCGGGCTCCATGCCGACCTCGTGCATGCCGGCCAGGCGCTTGACGTTCTCGTGATCGACCGGACGGGCATCGGCCATGAGCCCGTCGGGGCGGATATCGTCGGAAGCATAGATAAGGCTCTTGACCAGCCCGGGGCAGACGCAGGACACGCCGATGCCTTTTGGCGCGAGGCTGTGGCGCAGGCTTTCACTGAGGCCGCGCACCGCGAACTTGGTGGTGTTGTAGATGCCGGGCGATCCGCTCGCCAGCCAGCCGGCCATCGAGGCGGTGTTAACGACATAGCCGCCCTTGCCATGCGCGATCATGCGCGGAACGAAGGTCATGCAGCCGTTGATCGGCCCGTGCAGGTTGACCCCCATGAGCCAATCCCAGTCCGACCAGCTCGAATCCTCGACCGACTGGAACAGATTTACCCCGGCATTGTTGAACAGCAGGGTGACCGGGCCGAACTTCGCTTCCACTTCATCGGCGGCGCGGACCATTTCTTCGCGGCTAGAGACGTTGACCTGGACGCCCATGACTTCCCGGTTGTCGAGGCTTTTCACCGCCCGTTCGATATGGTCCTCGCGGATATCGGCAATGGCGACCTTGCAGCCCTCGGCAAGCAGCGCCCGCACCAGACCGATGCCGACGCCATTGGCACCGCCGGTGACGAAGGCCGTGCGGCCGGCAAAATCGATCATGGTTGAATCTCCATTGTTCGCACCGGATTACCCGGCCCGGCCTTGCGGCCTTCGAGGAACTCGTTGACAATCCGCCGCCGCCTGAACAGCCAGCGTCCGTCGATGCGCGCAAGTTCGTCCTCGTAATGGCCAAATGTGCCCATGCGGGGGCTGCCGTCGGGGCCATCGTTGTAGGCCTCGAACCAGGCGGCGCGGGTGCTGGCGCGGTCACCCTCCACGCTGATCGCGATATTGGTGACGAAGTGGCGCAGCAAGGTGTCGCTGCCGAAGACCTTGGCCATAGCTGCCTTCATTCCGGTCGCCTCGGCCCGGATCGCCTCGCGTCCACAGACCTCGCCCATCGCCCAGTCGAGCACGCCGTCCTCGGTGAAGGTCGCGGCATAGGCATCGGCGTCGAAGAAATCGAGCGCGAAGAGATAACGCGCCATCAGATCCTCGATCTCGGCGCGATCGTCGGCGTAACTCATGCTTTCAGTTCCTTTTGCCGGGCCACTTCGGCGGCCCAGACCGGTGAGTTGAACAGCATTGCGAAGGCGGCCTTGTACTCCTCGTTCTGCGGCAATTTCGCAGGCACTGAGGCGATCATGGCATTGGCGCGGTCGGTGACGCCGGGCAGAAATTCGCTGTGGGTGAGGATATAGAGTTCGTCGTTGAGGATGCCCTGGAGCACGCGCTCGCCGACCGCTTCTTTGGTCATGTAGAGGTGGAAGAAATTGCCGCCTTCGGCGCGGCGCCGGTCGGCTTCGGCATAGCCTGTATCGCCAAGTTCGGCGGGCCGGGTTGCGGCGGCATCGGCGATGTTGGACTGGACCGCGCCGGGGCAGAAGGCCGAGCAGATCACGCCGCGCGATTCGAGCTCGGGGCGCATGCATTCCATCATCGTCAGCACGGCGGCCTTGGCGGTGGAATAGATCGTCGTGCCGCCGACCGGCACCATCCCCGACATCGAACAGGTGTTGACCACATGCCCGCCCTCGCCATGGCGCAGAATGCGTGGCAGCATTATCGCCACGCCATTGATCACCCCGCCGAGGTTGACGCCCATGACCCAGTCCCAGTCGGCAAAGGTCGCAAGTTCCGTCGGCCCGACAACGGCCACGCCGGCATTGTTGACGAGCAGGTGGATCTTGCCGAACCGCGCCTCGGCAGCATCGGCAGCGGTCGCGAAATCGGCACGGTCAGTGACATCGAGCCTGAGCGCCAGGACGCGATCCCCGCCAGCCAGTTCGGCACGCGCCGAATCGAGATGGTCCTGGCGGATGTCGGCGATCACCACGTTCATGCCCGCGCCCAGCAGTGCCTTGGCGATGCCGAGGCCTATGCCGCTGGCCCCGCCGGTTACGAAACCCGTTTTGCCGGGCAGATTCTGCATGGTCCTCTCCAAATCGTCGCGATTGTTGCGCTTAAGTGAGATGCACTATTCACCAGACGCAAATTGTATGCAAGACTAACAATATTGCAAGTCAAACCGAAGCCGCTAGGACGGACCGTCGGCAGCATTGAGAGGAGAGCAAATGGCCGGACACGCTGGCACGGCGATACCGGATGGTGCGGCTGGGGGAGGCGCCGGGCGCAGGTGGCCGAGCCTGCCGGCGGCCTATTGGGCGCTGACCGTGATCGTGCTTGCCACTTTCCTCAACTTCCTGATGTACCGCGCCATCCGTCCCTATCGCGAAGAAATCGAACGCCTCGAAGCACTGGAGAATGCTGCAAGATGACCGCCTATCCCTCGCTCCACATGATTATTGACGGCGAACGTGTCGCTGGAGGTGGACGCCGCACGCACCGGGTGATCAACCCCGCCACCGGGGAGCCGCTTGGCGAACTGCCGCTGGCCGATCCCGCCGATCTTGACCGCGCGCTGGAGACGGCGCAGCGCGGCTTTGCGATCTGGCGCAACACACCCGCCCCCCAGCGCGCCGCAGTGCTGCAGGGCGCGGCGCGGCTGATGCTGGAACGGCAGGAAGAGATCGCCCGGATCGCGACGATGGAGCAGGGCAAGGCCCTGGCCGAATCGCGCATCGAAGTGATGATGAACGTCGGCCTGTTCAATTTCTATGCCGCCGAATGCCAGCGGGTTTACGGGCGGCAACTGGTTCGTCCGGCAGGGCAGCGTGCGACTGTGGTGCACGAGCCAGTCGGCGTCGTTGCCGCGTTCAGTCCGTGGAATTTCCCGATCGGCAACCCAGGGCGCAAGCTTGGCGCGCCGATCGCGGCGGGCTGCGCGGTGATCATGAAATCGGCCGAGGAAACCCCCGCATCGGGCCTCGCCGTGCTGCAATGCCTGCTCGATGCAGGGTTGCCGAAAGAAGTGGCGCAGGCGGTCTATGGCGTGCCCGACGAGGTCAGCCGCCACCTGCTCGCCAGCCCGATCGTGCGCAAGCTGTCGTTCACCGGGTCGACCGTGATCGGCAAGCATCTGCTCAAGCTTGCTGCGGACAACATGCTGCGCACCACAATGGAGCTTGGCGGACACGGCCCGGTGCTGGTGTTCGACGATGCCGACTGTGACCGCGTGCTCGATACGGTGGTGCCGCACAAATATCGCAACGCCGGGCAGGTCTGCGTCTCGCCGACGCGCTTCATCGTCCAGCAGGGCATCTATGACCGGTTTCGCGATGGTTTTGCCGAAAGAGCCGCAGCGATCAGGGTC
>JAHFPT010000301.1 GCA_023266625.1 Novosphingobium sp.
TCGACATGTTCGCTGAACGTGCGCAGGAGACGCTCGATGTCATCCGCGAGGAAGGCAACGAAGCGACGATTGTAACTGCGGACCTTAGCGCAATTTCCGAGCTGCGGCGCATCGTCGACGAGACGGTCAAGACTTACGGCGGCGTCGACATCCTGATCAACAATGCGGCGTTCTCGCAATCGTGCAGCCTGATCGACACGACGCCCGAGCTCTATGCCAAGATGGTCGCGGTGAACCTGACCGCGCCGTTCATGCTCACGCGCGCCGCGCTGCCGGTGATGATCGAGCGTGGAGGCGGCTCGGTGATCTTCATCACCTCGATCGCGTCCCTGCGCGGTCAGGGTGGTGATATCGGCTGCGCTGCATATGCTGCCACCAAAGGCGGTCTCAACGGCCTGATGATCGACATCGCGTCGGTCTATGGCCCCAAGGGCATTCGCGTGAACTGCGTCGCGCCGGGCATGATCAACACGCCGATGCGCGCTGGCGTGATGGCGAAGACGGGCCTCGACGTCGAGAAGATGAACAAGCTCCTTGCCGAGAAGACCTCGCTGCGGGTCGAAGGTAGCGCCTGGGACATCGCCCAGGCCACCGCATTCCTCGTCGGACCCGACGGTTCCTATCTGACATGCGTGCATCTGCCCGTCGATGCCGGCGTCACTATGCGCATACCGGTCTGATTTTGAAGGTGTCAGGGAGACACACATGGCTTTTCACACAGTCGACCTCGGTGCCCACATAGGCACTAAAATTCTCAGCGATATTCCGACGCTGCTGAGCGGCAAACACGCCTCAGAAATCCGCCAATTGCTCGCAAATCGAGTTGTGCTGGTTTTCCCGCAGCTTGGCATGACCGATGACGAGCAGATCGCGTTCACGAAGACGCTCGGCACATTCAAGACCGAAGACAGCAGCAATGGCGAGATTTTCAAGATCAGCTTGGACCCGAAGGAAACGGACCGCGCGGACTCGCTCAGGGCATCGTTCTACTGGCACATCGACGGCACTTCGTCCGACGTGCCGCTGCTCGCATCGATCCTGTCGCCCCGGTGTCTACCTGCCGAGGGCGGAGATACGCAGTTCTGTAATACTTACGCCGCCTATGAAGAATTGCCCAAAGAGGACAAAGCGCTCATTGCTGGCCTGCGGGTGAACCATTCTCCTGCCGTCAGCGCACGGCTGCTCAATCCCGATATGGACTATGAGCATTATCGCTTCTTGCGGACGCTGGCCAAGGACCTGCCGCTTGTCTGGCTGCATCGCGACGGGCGCAAGTCGCTGATCCTGGGATCCACCACCGAGTACGTGGTGGGCTGGGGGCCCGAGGAAAGTCGGGATTTGCTCGTGCGTTTGCAGGACTGGGCGACGCAGCCGCGTTTCGTCTATCAGCACAAATGGTCGATGGGCGATCTGGTGATCTGGGACAACACCGGCGCCATGCACCGCGCGGTGCATTACGAAGCTGACAGCGGGCGATTGATGCACCGCACACAGCTGGAGGGTGAAGAAGCGTTTTTGAACCACATCGTTGAGCCTGCCTGATGAAGGCCGGGGCCTCTGTCGGGTGGGCAGCGCGGGCAAATGCGCCGGATGGTAAAGTGACCGGCGCGGGGGGCACTTGCGCAGCTGCGCTGTCGGCAATACCGGCGGTAGTGAGGCTGACCATCAGCAGCTTGCCAGCGATTGCGGCGACAGGCCCGGCCATGCCGGGCCCAAGACCATGAACCTTTCCGCTCTCGATCACCTCCCCGGCGCGCATTTGCCCGGGATCCTGACTCAAGCCGAATGCGCCGATATCATTGCCCTTTGGGACAAGCCGGAATCGCTCGGAAGCGTAC
The DNA here is from genome assembly GCA_023266625.1 of Novosphingobium sp. Lineage (GTDB taxonomy): Bacteria > Pseudomonadota > Alphaproteobacteria > Sphingomonadales > Sphingomonadaceae > Novosphingobium. The sequence goes on from JAHFPT010000301.1 coordinate 1,839, forward strand.
AGGCATCGCCCCATAATGGCCTGAGCGGCGGCTACAGGCTGTTCGCCAGCCCACTGCCGCCCCTTTACACGAAATTGCACGAGCGGTTTGTCGGTCCTGTAACTGCGCTGGTGGACCGATGGGCGGCACTGCTTGCGGATGATATCGAATATGCGGCGCAGCATATCGAGCGGACGGTGCGGCGGACTCAGCGCGGCGGCCCAACGGCCTTGCTGTCGGCCTATAATGTCGGTGATACGACCCCGTTGCATCAGGATCCGGTCAACAGCTATCCGCTGCTGGTATCCATATTGCTCACCGCACCCGGCAGGGATTTCACCGGCGGGGAATTTGTCCTCACCGAAACGCGCCCCGACATGCCGGAAAAACCGGTCCCGCTGGTCGTTCCGCTGCAACAGGGCGACGCGGTGGTCTTTCCCGTGCGCGAGCGCGTGGCTCAGGGCCCGGGCGGGCCGCAGCGCGTACCGGTCTATCAGGGCATGAGCCGACTCTTGTCCGGTAAACGCCTGATGACGGCTATGTTCGTTTAGCAGCACGTCAGAGCTGACGGATCTGGATTTTTACGGAAAGGGACGACATGGCGAGCGATAGACAGGCGGCAGTAACCGGGGCCGCCGATAGTTTGCCGCAAGCTGAGCCGGAGGAGCGCCTGAGCAGCATTCCAGCCCGCTACTGGTGGATGCTGGCGCTCCTCTTTACGGTCAACATGGTCTCGTACATGGACCGCATGGCGCTTGGTATTTTGCTGCAGTCGATCAAGCTCGACATGCACCTCAGCGATACGCAACTGGGCATGCTGACCGGCCTTGCCTTCCTATTGTTCTATTGCTTCATGGGCCTTCCGCTGGCGCGGCTCGCCGACAGGTCTTCGCGTATCAAGCTGCTCGCGTCCTGCGTCGGCCTGTGGAGTATCGCGACCGCCGCCACGGGTTCGGCGCGCAGTTTTACGCACCTTTTCCTCGCGCGCGTCGGCGTCGGCATTGGCGAGGCGGGGTGCTCGCCGTCCGCGCATTCCCTCATTGCGGATGCCTTTCCCCGTCGCCTGCGCACTTTTGCTATCGCGGTCTTCCAGACGGGCACAGCGCTCGGTGTCGGTACGGGTCTGATCGTCGTAGGGCTGCTTGGCCAATATTATGGCTGGCGCACGGCAATGCAAGCCATCGGCCTTGCGGGCATCCCGCTGGCGCTGCTGCTCTTCTTCACGGTTCGGGAGCCGCCACGCAATGAGCAGGAGCATGAAGCGAAGGAGTCGGCGTGGCAGTCCATCAAGGCGCTCCTTGGTCGCCCGGCCTATGTCCACCTCCTTATTGCGATGAGCCTGGCCGGTGTGGCCAACAGTGCGCTGACCCAGTGGCTGCCGACCTTCCTGATCCGCAGTTTCGGGATGAACATGGCGCAGATCGGCGCGTCGCTCGGCACGGTTACCCTGTTTACCGGGATCATCGGCATGTTGGGCGGTGGCTTGGCCGCAACATGGCTGCAGGGACGCGATGTGCGCTGGGAGCTCTGGCTACCAGGCCTCGCCATGCTGTTCAGCGCGCCCGTCTACCTCGCGGCGATGTTCAGCGACTCGGTCTGGTTCGTGATCGGCCTCAAGATCCCCTATAATTTCCTGCACGCCATTTCGTCAGGCGCTTCCTTCGGCGCGGTGCAGGTCTTCGCGGCCGCCCGCCAGCGCGGCATGGCGATTTCCATGGTGCAACTGGCAAGCTCGGTCGCGGGAATGGGACTCGGCTCCTTCCTGATCGGCTGGATGAGCGACATGTTCGAACCCAGCATGGGCAAGGAAAGCCTGCGCTATGCGCTGATCGTGGTCAGCGTTGCGATGCCGCTATCGGCGCTCTTCTATTATCTCTCCGCGCGGCGGTGCCGGGTCGACCGGGTGGGGTGAGCGAAGCAAGAGTGATGTTCATCTCATATGTTCCTGCAACATAGAGAAGACACTATTTCCGCCAGATAGAGATGTCACCCTCTGATGCAGCAGGGGCTGCGTGGAGCTTGCCTCACTTGCGCAGCGCAGACCCTGCTGGTGCGCTGGTCTGGCATTGATAACCCCGGACCCGCTGCTGTGCAGTGGGCCCCCTCACGCGGGCTCCAGCATGCGCTGCGCCGCCTCGATCGGAGTGAGTCGGCGCAGGGGAGGGCGTCCGCGCTTGCGCTTGGGTGCCGCCTCATCTGGTTGCGCCGGGGAGGGGAACATGTGGCCCGGCTGCGACCTGCGGCTCGGCTCGTTGTTGTTGCGCTTGCGCGCCGGCAACTGCTCCTGCATCAGCCTGGCCATCATCAGCGCCGCATCGAGGTGCTTGTTTTCGACCACCGCCGCCTGGTTGACCTGCCGGATCTTGTCGAACACCCGGTAGGGGAGGGCATGTTCACCGTGGCGGATCTCGAGCCCGCCATCGGGATACTCGCAGACGTCAACCCGCTTGCCCGCCAGCGGCCGGCTTATCTCAGTGGGCTCAAGAATGAACAGCGCCTTGTTGTAGTGCAGCGTCAGCGCCGCAGTGACCGTGCGCTGCTCGCGCCAGACCATCTCGGCCTTGAGGTCATCGTGCGGGGCGAGGGGGCGGTGCAGATCGCGCGGATCGAACGGCAGCTTCGCGAACCGCTGGTTGTGGCGCGTCATGTAGGCCGGCAGGAACGCATTGGCCTCGGCAATGGTCGCGATGCCCTCAAGCCGCATCGCCTTGACCAGGCGGTCCTGCAGCGTGCCGTTCGCCCGCTCGACCCGGCCCTTGGCCTGCGGCGAGTGGGCGCAGATGATCTCGATGTTCAGCGCCTCCAGCGCCCGGCCGAAGTGGGTCATGCCATCGCCCTTGGCCGAGGCGGTGTTGTTGCGGAACACGCCGTGCTTGTCGGAATAGATCGCCACCGGCTTGCCGTGTGCTTCGATGTAGGCGGTCATCGCATCCATGTAGGCGAAGGTGTTCTCGCTCTCGACC
>JAHFPT010000112.1 GCA_023266625.1 Novosphingobium sp.
TGCATCAGCTGGCTGCCCTGGTATCACGACATGGGGCTGGTCGGCTGCTTCCTGTCGCTGATCGCCAACCAGATTTCCGGCGACTACCTGAAGACCGAGGATTTCGCCCGTCGCCCGCTCGCCTGGCTTGATCTGATCAGCCGCAATCCAGGCAGCAGTCTCAGCTATTCGCCAACCTTCGGCTATGACATCTGCGCCCGGCGCATTTCCAGCCAGAGCCATGTTGCCGAACGTTTCGACCTGTCGCGCTGGCGGCTGGCGGGCAATGGTGCCGACATGATCCGGCCAGATGTGATGCAGAATTTCGTCAATGTCTTTGCCGATGCCGGCTTCAAGGCTTCCGCATTCATGCCCTCCTATGGGCTGGCCGAAGCAACCCTGGCGGTCACACTGATGCCCTCTGGCGAAGGCATTCATGTCGAGCTGGTCGAGGAAGAACGCCTGTCGGGCACCCCGCGCGATCTTAGCAGACCAGCCCGCTACCGCGCCATTGTCAATTGCGGCAAACCCATGCGCGGAATGAGTGTGGAGGTGCGCGGCGAGAACGGCAAGGCTGTGGCCGATCACCACATCGGCAAGGTCTGGTGCAGTGGCACCAGCCTGATGCATTCCTATTATCGCGACCCCGAATCGACTGCCGAATGCATGGTCGATGGCTGGCTCGATACCGGCGACATGGGCTATATGGTCGATGGCTATCTGTTCATCGTCGGCCGGGCGAAAGACATGATCATCATCAACGGCAAGAACCACTGGCCGCAGGATATCGAATGGGCGGTGGAGCAACTGCCCGGCTTCAACCACGGCGACATCGCCGCCTTCTCGCTGGAAAACGAGCATGGCGAGGAAGTGCCTGCCGTGCTGGTCCACTGCCGGGTGACCGATCCCGAAGAGCGCCGCAAGCTGCACACCCAGATCCGCGACAAGGTGCAATCGGTGACCGGCATGAATTGCCTCGTCGAACTCGTCCCCCCCCGCACCCTGCCGCGCACCTCTTCGGGCAAATTGAGCCGGGCCAAAGCGCGCAATCAGTATCTGGCGGGGGAGATTTTGCCGTACTCGCTGGCGGCTTGAGGGGGCCTAGCGGCCTTTACCAATTGTCAGGTTAGATCGGATTTGGATGAGACAACGCTTGCGCGAATTCGAACCGGCATCCATGTTGATCACCGTGCCACGAATGAAATTCTATCTTTCAGACGACCAAAAGCAATGGACTGATCGCAAGGTTGCCGAAGGGCATTTCGGCAGCATTGACAAATTGATCTGCGACTTGTTGGCAGACGACAAGCGACGGTTCGAGCTTGAGGCGGAACTTCGCAATGAACGACCAAATGGGGGCTCCTGCTAGAGCGGAGTGGATCATACGCCAAACCTCATCGACATTACCTCATCGCTCCCCTCCCCATCGGGGAGGGGCTGGGGGTGGGGGAGCGAGGCCGATAGGCCTCGCGTCGACGCTATCGTGGGAGCCCCCACCCCGCTGCGACTAGGCAGCAAGCTGCCAAGTCTCGCTACCCCTCCCCTTGGGGAGTGGGTTGCCTGGAATTTTCCAGGGTATCGCGTACGCGGAAAATTCCCAAAATTTTGGAATTACGGTGATGGTGTGGACGGCGCTCTGTTGGGGTTTTGATTCGGCCAATCCGATCATCCAGAGATTTCCCCCAAATACCCCGGCCTTCGTCCGCCAGTCCACTTTCTGACATACCGGCGGCATCATATCCTCTACGACTACGATGGCGCGACCGTCTGGATTGTCCGCATTGTCCACCATGCAAGGGATGTGCGGAATTTGATGTGAGGGGGTTCTTGAGGTGGGAGGTTTGGGGATTTTGTAAACTGGCAACGTAATTCCGACGGTTGACGGGACGCGCGGGCACGATGTCAAGGCGGTGCATGGGCATGTGACTGCGCTGATCAAGGCCGGGGTGGTTCAGCGGCAGGATCGCGGCGTGGTGCTTCCTTATGACGCGGTGCATGTGGATTTTGTGTTGGGGCATACTGCTTGAGGGTGCTACAGCACTACACCTGCCACCGGCCCCCTTCTTCCACTAAAAGGAGGAATCAGATAATGTCAAACTTTGCAGACTTTCTAAGAGGACTCACAAAAGGCCCAGTAGATGCCATAGAATTTATTGGACTGTCTTCATTAGCTGGAGCATCATTGGGAATTAGCACATGGAATTTTAATGATATAAGAGGATTAATTGAAATAATATATCCTAAAATCCCACATATATCATTACTATTATCTACGATATTCTGGTATTTTAGGTATAAAAAATCAGTAATAAGCGAGATAGGGTTAATTGATAGTGCATTCGAAGGATCAAATATTCCGACAGATGAAAAACATATTGTAAAATCAATAAAGTGGTATAATTCTATAAATCCTATAGGATATTGCATAGCAATATTATTTGGTATATTGGTTTACTTTTCATATTATATCAAGATATATTTAATATTTTCATTGTTTTTAAGTATTATGGATCTGATAGGAAGTTCTACTACTTTGCAGAACTTAAATAAATTTTTATCCGAATATAAAGTTATAGATGATATAGAAAATAGGTTAGTTATTTCAGGCCGCAGAGAGGCAATTATAAAATATTACTTTGGCAATATGACGCTGCAAAGAATTTGCATAATATTTTTGGTTACGTTATCATCACTGATATATTATTACGAGACACAAGACGGCGTTGGCGATGGCAGATATCATTATGTAATATATTACATAATGACTATAAATATCTTAGCTGGTGAATATATAATATCTCAATGGAGGATAAAGCGAGATAGAGCTATGCGTCAATAATCTTGAATTACTTAATTAGAATTAGAATTACGGTAGCACTTTGCTAAATATACTTAACTGCCTTCCCTAAACCAGCGCCTAACATCACTCGTGCCGCCTAACGGCACCGCCGGACCGGACCGGACGGGGACACCGAATACGGTGTCCCCGTATCACCGCCCCCCAGCCAGCAAACTATCCACCACTCCCGGATCAGCCAGCGTGCTGGTATCCCCCAGATTGCTCACATCCCCCTCGGCAATCTTGCGCAAGATCCGCCGCATGATCTTGCCGCTGCGGGTCTTGGGCAGCGCCGGGGCGAAATGGATGACATCGGGCGTGGCAATCGGCCCGATCTCCTTGCGGACCCATTGCACCAGTTCCTTGCGGACATCCTCGCTCTCGGCCTCTCCGGCATTCAAAGTGACATAGGCATAGATGCCCTGCCCCTTGATCTCATGCGGCATGCCGACCACAGCCGCCTCGGCGACTTTGGCATGGGCGACCAGCGCGCTTTCAACCTCGGCAGTGCCCATGCGGTGGCCTGAGACGTTGATCACGTCGTCGACTCGGCCGGTGATCCAGTAATAACCATCCTCGTCGCGGCGGCAGCCGTCGCCGGTGAAATATTTGCCTTTGTAGGTGGTGAAATAGGTCGAGAAAAAGCGCGCGTGGTCGCCCCAGACCGAGCGCATCTGGCCGGGCCAGCTTTGGGTGAGGCACAGGTTGCCCTCCGCCGCGCCTTCCAGAACCACCCCTTCCGCATCGACCAGTTCCGGCACCACACCGAACATCGGCTTGCTGGCCGAGCCGGGCTTCATGGCAATCGCGCCCGGCATTCCGGTGATCATCGCCGCGCCGGTTTCGGTCTGCCACCAGGTATCGACAATCGGGCAGCGCCCGCCGCCGACCACCCGCCAGTACCATTCCCAGGCCTCCGGGTTGATCGGCTCGCCGACCGTGCCGAGCAGCCGCAGCGAAGTGCGGCGGGTGCGCTTCACCCAGTCGTCGCCCTCGCGCATGAGTGAACGCAAGGCCGTTGGCGCACCGTAGAAGATATTGACCTGATGGCGGTCGACGATCTGCCAGAAGCGCGAGTGATCGGGCCAGTTGGGCACGCCTTCGAACATCACCTGAGTCGCGCCATTGGCCAGCGGGCCATAGACGACATAGGAATGCCCGGTGACCCAGCCGACATCGGCAGCGCACCAGTAAACCTCGCCGGGACGGTAATCGAAGACATAGTGATGCGTCATCGCCGTCCATGTCAGATAACCGCCGGTGGTGTGCAGCACGCCCTTGGGCTTGCCGGTGGAGCCCGAGGTATAGAGGATGAACAGCGGGTCTTCCGCGCCCATTTCCTCCGGCGGGCAATGCGCGGACACGGCTTCGCGCTGCTCGTGCCACCAGTGATCGCGGCCTGCTGCCATGGTCACCTTGCTCTTGGTGTGCTGCACCACCAGCACCGCCTCGACCGACGGGCACTGCTCCAGCGCCGCATCGACATTGGCCTTCAAGGGCACCAGCTTGCCGCCGCGCATGCCGCCATCGGCGGTGATCACCAGCCGCGAATCGCAATCCTGGATGCGGCCCGCCAGCGCCTCGGGCGAGAAGCCGCCGAACACCACCGAATGGATCGCGCCGATCCGGGTGCAGGCCAGCATGGCAATCGCCGCTTCGGGGATCATCGGCATGTAGATCGTCACCCGCTCGCCGCGCCCGGCACCCAAGGCCTTGAGCGCATTGGCCATGCGGCAGACTTCCTCGTGCAGTTCGCGGTAGGTCAGCGTGCGTTGCTGCTCGGGGTCATCGCCTTCCCAGATGATCGCCTTGGTGTCACCGTTCTTTTCGAGATGCCGGTCGAGGCAATTGGCGCTGACATTGAGCGTGCCATCGGCAAACCATTCGATGCCGAAGTCCGCCTCGTCAAAGGAGCATTTGCTCAGCTGGGTCCACGGCTTGATCCAGTCGAGCCGCGCCGATTCCTCGCGCCAAAAGACCTCGGGCTCTTCCAGCGAGCTTTGATACTTCTCGGCATAGCCAGCGGCATCGACATAGGCGCGCTTGGCCCATTCGGCGGGGACGGGGTGGATAGTGGACAAGCGGACTCTCCCAATCATCTGAACGGCACTCCTCTCCCCTTGCGGGAGAGGATAGCGAGAGCTTGCTCCTGCGAAAGCAGGGGCTAGCGAAGCTTGGAGAGGGGGGCAGGGAAGTGCTGCACGCCCCCCCCTCTCCAACTGCGGCCAGGCGCTAAAGCGCCAAGCCTTCGTATCCTCTCCCGCAAGGGGAGAGGAGTGAGCACCTTCGAATGGAATTGTCTTGCCGCTCTCAGCAGCAGCAATCAAGTGCCAGAGGATTGCGCTATCAAGCATAGTGCCGAAGCATCGCTGGCGACATCGTCCAACGACGCGGCCAGGGCACATTCGCCCGGGGCAATGCGCTCGTTCGAAACCCGCACCTCGCCGCGCATCGGAATGACCAGAACCGCCGCTTCGCCATATCGGGCAGCCGTCGCCGCATCGGGCACCCCCGCGATCCGGTCGAGCCGGAACAGCGGGCCATCCACCAGCGCAACGCTGCCGCGTTCCGGTACACGGACACGCAGCGAAGGCAAATGCGGCTCGCCCCTGGCCACGGCAATCCCCTCATCGAGATGCAGCTCGCGCTCCCGGCCATAGTCGAACAGGCGATAGGTCACATCGCTGGTCTGCTGCACTTCGATCAGGCTGATCCCGCCGCCAATGGCATGAACGGTGTTCGCAGGAATATAAAAGAAGTCCCCCGACGTCACCGGATGCCATGCGAGCAATTGCTCGATGCTGCCATCAAGTGCCGCCGCGCGCATCGCCTCGGCGCTGATAGCTTCGCGAAACCCGACGCCCAGCGCCGCGCCCGGTTCAGCAGCGATCACCAGCCAGCATTCCTCCTTGCCATGGCCCGGCAGTTGCGCGTCCGAGGGATGCACCTGCACCGAGAGTTTCTCGGAGGTGAAGATATATTTGACCAGCAGCTGCGGCAGCTGCGGCGGCGGTTCGAACCACACTTCGCCGATGCGCTTGCCAGCAGGTGTCTTGAACGGCGCGGGCAGGACATCCCGCCCCCACGGTTTTTCGACCATGCGGGTGGGCAGCAGGGCGCTCACCGATAGCCATTCATTGATTCTGGGCACCCGAAAGCTTGCCGACCTGCTGCGCGCCTTGCGCCGTGGTGACCAGCACCTCGTCGCCATCGACCACGATAATCACCCCTTCCAGCCCGATCACCGAAACCCGCGGCCCGTCGCTTTCGACCAGCACATTGCGGCAATCGACCAGCTCTGCCGGGCCGACAACGCTGTTGCCATCCGCGTCACGCCCACGCGCTTCATGCAGTGCCTGCCAGTTACCGATGTCGGACCATGCCATATCGACAGGCACCATAGCGGCACGCGCGGTATTTTCCATCACCGCATAATCGACCGATTCGCCCTTGATTGCGGCGAAGCCGGCGGGATCGGGATAGAAGCGCTGTCCTTGCTCGCGCCCGTCGCGAATAGCCTTGCACACGGCGACGGAAATGGCGGGGCGAAACTCTTCCAGCTCGTCGAGGAAATCCTTGACCCGGAAGGCGAAGATGCCGCCATTCCAGGAATAAATGCCCTCGGCAAGGAAGCTCTTGGCGCGCTCAAGATCGGGCTTTTCGACGAATTTTGCGACGCGGAAGCCGCTCTTGCCGATAGCCTCGCCGCGTTTCAGATAACCGAAACCGGTCTCGGGCACCTTGGCCTCGATGCCGAAGGAAACCAGCCAGCCTTCTTCCGCCAGTGCAACGGCGGCGCGTGCGGCCTCGGCGAAGGCAGCTGCGTCGCCGATATGGTGATCGCTCGGGCAAACCAGCATCACCGCCTCTTCGGGCAGGCGCAGCGCGGCGAGCGCGATAGCGGCGGCAGTATTCTTCGCTTCCGGCTCGACGATGATCGATGCCCCCGGCGCAGCGCCCAGCTGGGCTTCGACATGCGTCAGATGCGCCGCGCCGGTTACCACCACCGGCGGCGCGAATGGGGCGCAGCGCGCCAGCGTCGCCTCGAACAGCGTCGTATCGCCGATCAGGGGGAGAAAGGGCTTGGGCCTGGCAGCGCGGCTTTTCGGCCATAGCCGCGTGCCGCTGCCGCCGCACAGGATAATTGGGGTGATCGTGGTTTTACTCATGCCGCGCCGGTAAACCTGCTTTCCTTTACATGATGCTAATTGTTGCCGCCCGGATAGAACCAACGTTGGCGCCAGCCAAAGGTGGATTCCACAGGATTGCCATTCGCATCCGTCGCCGGGCGGAAACGGAAGCGTTCCATGGCCAGCCGGCAGGTGATCTGATCGGCCTGGCTGTCGCGGCTGGCGCGGTGGACGCGGCATGATTTGACCCGGCCATCGCTGCCGACTGTTAGCGCGACTGTGACCGAATCGCCGATCCGCAAATCCATGGTTTCGCGCGGATAGTCGCGGGCTGAATTGATGTCTCCGGCGATCTTCACCACTTTGGTCGCGGCGCCCCCGCCCTGCCCATTGCCGCCGTTGCCCGATCCAGTGCCATTGCCCTGCCCGCCCGCACCAGTCCCCGCACCCGCATCGCGCGCTCCGGCGGAATTGTCCGGTCCGTGTGCAGCCACTGGCGGCGCGGCAGTCGGTCTGGCGATGGCAAGTCTGGGCTTGACCGAAGCGGCCTCGCGCGGCACCGCCCTCTTGCCGGCCTCGGCAGCAGCACCCGCCTTGTGCGGCTGCTGGGGCTGGGGCGGCGGCGCGGGAGGCGGTGCGGTGATCGTGACGGTGAAGGTCGATAGCACGGTGTCGGCAACCTGGCTGGCAAAGCCCGGCGCGAAGGCCTGAATCAGCCCGAGAATCACCGAGACATGGATCATCGCCACCAGCGCCATCACCAGAAAGCGGGTGCGTTTTGGCGCGGAGAGGTCGGCGCGATCCCCGCTCATTCCTTCGCCGCGCGGCCCTTGTAGGACAGCCGCCATTCGGGCGGGAATTGCATGTCATTGTCTTTCACGACCGAGGCAAGACCCTTCTCGAAAGTGTCCTTGTCCACCGCGACTCCGCCCTCCTCCTTGACCAATGGCAGCATGCCTTCGAGCCAGCCGGACAGGACCGAACCCATATATTCGCCCTGCTGCTGCTTGAAGACTTCGAAGAAGGTCTTCTGCATGACGACGGTATCGGTCGGCCGGTTGCGGGCGCAGGCAAGGGCATATTTCATCGTCTGAGCTTCGAGCTGGTCACGCGGCACCACCGAATTGACGAAGCTGCAATCCTTCATCTCCTGCGCGGTGAACGGCCTGCCGGTAAACACCATTTCCATGAAGTTGCGCAGCCCCATCATTGTCGCCCACTGCCACTGGCGGGCTGCCCAGCCGACATAGCGGAAGGCGCTATGGCCAAACAGCGAATCGTCGCTGGCGATGACGATATCGGCGTCCGCAGCCTGATAGAAATGCCAGCCATAGCAATAGCCCTTGGCCTCGATGATGCTGATCTTCTTGAAGTCCTGCAGGCTGCGCAGGCCGAAGTTCGAATTGGCATAGAGGTTGGTTACCTGAGCGATATAGCGATAGCTCTCGCGCGGCGGATATTTGACGTCCCCATCGCCGGTATCTTCCGCGCTGATGCCGAATTCGGGGAGCATTGAATAGTCCGGATCGCCGTTAAACATGCCGGCCATCTCGGGCAGATCCGCCCCGCTGCCGAAGTGCTCGCCGACGCCGCGCACGATCAGCACCTTGACGTCATCATCGACATTGGCGCGGTGGACGAGATCGGCATAGCGCTGCCGCGCGGCGATGGTCGGCGCGTTGAGATAGCCCGGGCGATTGAGGGTGATGATCGCGATCTTGGTCGCCGGGTCCTTCTCGTAGAGGACGATTTCCTCGGGCGGTGGCGGCGGTGTTTTGTCGGTCATCTTGCGGTTTCCTTGACGCTGCGGCGCAAGATCAGCGCGCCAAGCTCGTGTAACTTGATCTTGCCAGTGGCAGTGCGCGGGATCTCGTCTGCGCTGGTAATGAACACTATCCGGCGCGGCACCTTGTAGCTCGACAGCTCCTCGCGCAATGCCTTGCGCAGGCTTTCAGCGGTGGGCGCCGCGCCGGGCACGGGCAGCACTGCCGCCGCGACAATCTGGCCGAAATCAGCGTCTGGTAGCCCGGTCACTACCGACGTCGCCACTTCGGGCAGCGCATTCAGCGCCGCTTCCACCTCCAGCCGCGAGACATTGGCGGCGCGGGTCTTGATCATGTCGCCCCGTCGCGCGATGAAATAGAGGAAGTCGTCGGCGTCGATCCGGCAGAGATCGCCGGTGGGGTAGAAGCCGTCGGGCGTGAACACCTCCTCGCGCCGCCGCTTGTACATTCCGCTGATCAGCGCGCCTCCTCTAAGCTGCAACTCGCCGATCTCGCCGACTGGCATTTCCACTCCGGTTTCGGGATCGACAATCCGGCGCTCATAGCCGTTAACCGGCCTCCCGCAGGCATTGGGCTTGCCTTCCGGCATGCGATAATTGAGCGGCTCGGCGCTGTGTGGCGCGAAGGTCTCGCTCATGCCCAGCATGCCGGACTGGAATTGCTGTGGGATCAGCTCGCCGCGCGCATCGCGGAACGGACCAAGCCCGACGATGGCATCGACGTCAATCCCGCGTTCGGTGGCCAAAATTCGCAGGCGGGCAAGCCCATCGCCCCAGCCGTTGATGCGGTTCACCCGCAGCTTCTCAATGGCTTCCAGCAGCACCTGATGATCGGGCGAGGCGGGATAGACCAGGCAGGCCCCCTGGCTCAGCACCTGCAACGCCATCGCCATGCCGCCGAGCCAGAACGCGGGCAGCATCGGCAGCATGCGGTCATCGGGCTGGATCAGGAACAGCTTTGCCAGTTCGGGCGGGTGACGCGCAACGTTCCACTGGGTGTGGATCACGGCCTTGGGCAGCGAGGTGCTCCCCGAAGTATAGACGATGACTGCTTCGTCGCTGGGGGCGACTTGCGCTTCGACGGCGATGAGCAGCTCGGCGGGAACCCGATCGGCGCGGGCGAGAAGCGTGCCGATGGAGCTGGCCCAATCGAGCCCGCGCGCATCGTCGAGCCAGACCGAGCGCAGGTAAGGAGCGCCCTCCACTAGCAAAGCATTGGGCTTACCCCGCGCGATATCAGGGCCCCGCGCGATATCAGGAAAAGCCGATGCGAGTTTCTCGCCGTAATCGTGCCCCAGAAACCGCCGCGCGCCGAGGAAGAACTGGATGTCGCTGTTGCGCAGCATATGCGCCAGCTCTTTCGGGGTGCACAGCGTGGAGCAGCAGGTCACCAGCGCCCCGATCCGCAAGGCAGCGAGAAAGGCGGTGACCCAGAATATCCCGTCGGGCGCCAGCAGCGCAATCCGCGCACCCTTGCCCGCGCCGCTCGCCAGCAAGGCACGGGCGAGGCGGGCGCTGCGCTGGTCGAGTTCGGCATAACTCACCGTCTCAGCCAGCATGGCGACGGCATCGCACTCCCCGCGCGCCGCGACAGTTGCAGCGAACTGGGTGGGTATGGTTGAAGGCGGCTGCGCCTCGCTCATTCGGATCTCCCTGCTGCAACTGACTTATTGACCGCCGCCCGGATTCCCGCAACCCTGCGGCTGAAATGTTCCAGGCACTTCGGGAGAGAACAACATGGCAGGCAAGGTTGCGTTCGTCACAGGCGCGGGTTCGGGGATCGGGCGCGGCACGGCAGAGCTGTTCGCCAGCCGCGGCTATTTGGTGGCGCTGGTCGATATCACCGAAGCGGGATTGCGCGAGACCGAGGCGATGATCCGCGATGCGGGCGGCGATTGCGCCTCTTTCACCTGCAATGTCGCCGACGATGCCTCGGTCAAGGCGGCGGTGACAAGCGCAGTGGCGCGCTTTGGCCGGATCGATGCCGCCTTCAATGCAGCAGGCATCAGCGGCGAGGCGGGCAAGATGACCGCCGATTGCAGCATCGATAACTGGCACAAAGTAATCGGCATCGACCTTACCGGCGTGTGGCACTGCATGCGCCACCTGATCCCGCAGATGCTGGGGCAAGGCGGCGGTGCGATCGTCAATTGCGCCTCGACCGCCGGCGTCCGCGGCGCGGCCTTCTGCGGTGCCTATTCCGCTGCCAAGCACGGCGTGGTCGGGCTGACCAAGGCCGCCGCGCTCGAATATGCCAGCCAGGGCCTGCGCATCAACGCGGTCTGCCCCGGCATGATCATGACGCCGAAGACCCAGACCGGGGCGATGAAGGAAGTGATCGACCAGCTGGTTCTCGATACGCCGCTCGGCCGGCTCGGCCAGCCCGAGGAGATCGGCGCGGCAGTGTTGTGGCTGTGCGGCGAGGACGCCACCTTCGTCCATGGCCAGGCGATTGTCGTCGACGGGGCGATAACCAGCCGCTGATTTGCCATGAGTTTGTAGACTGGGAGAGCGGCAATGAACCAACTCCGTTTCGACGGGCGCACCGCCATCGTCACTGGCGCGGGCGGCAATCCCAGCCTGGGGCGGGCGCATGCGCTGCTGCTGGCGAGCCGGGGCGCGAATCTCGTGGTCAACGACATCGGCAGTCACCCGGAGATGAAGAACTATCCCGGTGTTGCTTCGGCTCAGGCAGTGGCGGAGGAAATCCGGGCGGCGGGCGGCAAGGCGGTCGCCAGCACCCATTCGGTGGCCAGCGAGGAAGGCGGGGCCGCGATCATCCGATGCGCACTCGATAGTTTTGGCGGCGTGGACATTCTCGTCAACAACGCCGCCATCTCGATCACCGCGCCCTTCGATGTGATGACCCCGCGCGACTTCCAGCGGCATATCGATATCAATCTGATGGGGTCCTATTTCATGTCCCATGCCGCCTGGCCGCATATGAAGGCGAAGGGCTATGGCCGCATCGTCAATATCACCTCCAGCTCGATGACCGGCTATTCCGCGCAGGCCGCCTATTCGGCCAGCAAGGGCGGGCTGTGGTCGCTGACCCGCGCGCTGGCGGCGGAGGGGGCGGCGCTTGGCATCAAGGTCAATGCGGTCAGCCCCGGGGCGTTCACCCGGCTGGCTGCATCGTCGATGGAGGACACCTCGCCGCTGCTCCAGCACGCAAAGGCGAACCTGCCGCCCGAACTGTCCTCGCCAGCGGTCGCCTTCCTCGCCCACGAAACCTGCCCGGTAACCGGCGAATGTATCGATTCGGTGGGCGGCGAAGTCTGGCGCAGCTATATGGCGCGCACGCCGGGCATTGCGGATCGTGAGCACACCATCGAGACTCTGGCCGAGCGCTGGGACGAAGTGATGGCCGGGGCCTGCGACGGCGCACTCGGCATCGCCAGTTTCGACACCTCGGAATGGCAACTCAAACCCTATGACGGGAACCGGTAAAATGGCGACTGAGGCACCAACTTACGAAACACGCACCCTCAAGGGCGGCGAAACAAGGCTCGATGCCGATATCCGCAACAACCCCTTCCCGTTCTACCGCGCCCTCAGGGAGCAGGACCCGGTCTATTACGACCCCGGCCTCGATCTCTATCTCGTCACCCGCTACGCCGATTGCGTCGAAGTTCTGGCCGACAATAAAACCTATTCGCTCGAACACGGCTATCAGGACCGCTACGGCGGCGAGAATCTCGCGGAATTCATCGAAATCCTCGAACGCGACGGCGGCGGCTTCATCCGCGACCTCGCCATCGACCCCCCGGCGCATACCCGGCTGCGGAAACTCACCGAAAAGGCCTTCACCGCGCATAGGGTGAAAGACCTCGAACCGCGCATCCGCCAGATCGTCGTCGATCTGATCGAGAATGTCGCCGCAAAGGGCTCAGCCGACGGAATGAAGGACATCGGTGCGCCGCTCACCGCACATATCATCTGCGAGCAGCTCGGCTTCGACTGGGCCGAGGTCGGCGCGGAAAAGGTGGCGGTGTGGACCAAGGCGGTGCTCGACCAGATCGGCCGCATGCAGGACCGCGCGGCGATGCTGGAGAACGCCGCCGAGATGTGCGAGCTGCAGAATTACATCAGCCGCTATATCCATATGCGCGAGCAGGAACCGCGCGAAGACATGATCTCCGACCTTGTCCATGCCAAGCTCGACGACGAGGACAATCCGCGCCTGTCGCTGAATGAGCAGATTTCGACAATTCGCGGCTTTCTGATTGCCGGCAACGACACCACGGCGGCGGCAATCGGCAATGTCCTGCTGATCCTGGCGACCGAGCCGGGTCTGGCCGACCGGCTCTACCGCGATGTCGACAACGACCGGGTGATGAACCGCTTCGTCGAGGAAGTGCTGCGCCTGCAACCGCCGGTCCATGGGTTGTTCCGCACGGCGATGGTCGACACAGTGCTCGGCGGCACGAAGATCCCGGCGATGTCGCAGCTCTGCGTCATGTATGCCTCGGCCAACGACGATGTTGCGCGGTTCCCCGATCCGCGCAGGCTCGATATCGAACGGCCCAATCTCGGCACCCATCTCACCTTCGGCTCGGGCATCCACAAATGCGTCGGCATGGCGCTGGCGCGGATGGAGATCAAGCTGACCGCGCAGGAGATTATCCGGCGGCTCGACAATATCCGGCTGGCGATCCCGGTCGAAGAGCTGACCTATCTGCCGACGCTGGCCAGCCACACGATGGAGCACCTGCCGCTGACCTTCACGCGGCGAGCGGAGTGAGGCTGGTCCCCCTCCCGCTTGGGGGAGGGGTTAGGGGAGGGCCTGTTATCAGACCCCGCTCAACAAGCCCTCCCCCGACCCCTCCCGCAAGCGGGAGGGGAGATTACCGTCCCCCGAACAGCGCGCTGCCGACCCGGACATGAGTCGCACCCAGCATGATCGCGGTTTCGAAATCCTCGCTCATCCCCATGCTGAGGCCGACCAAGCCGTTATCATCCGCCAGCTTGCCCAGCAGCGCGAAGAACGGCGCAGGCTCGATCCCGGCAGGCGGCACGCACATCAGCCCGAGCAGCGGCAGCTGCGCCGCGCGCGCCTCTGCCAGCAGTTGGGGCAGCGCGGCTATGACGCAGCCGCCCTTTTGCTCTTCAGCGCCGATATTGACCTGGACGAAACAGGGCACTTGCCGCCCGGCCTTATCCATCGCGCGGCGCAGGGCGCTCACCAGCGAGGGGCGGTCGAGCGAGTGAATGCAATCGAACAGGCTAACCGCCTCCTCAGCCTTGTTCGATTGCAACTGGCCGACGAGATGCAGCACGATGCCGGGATGCTCAGCGCGAAGATCGGGCCATTTCTCCGCCGCTTCCTGCACCCGGTTCTCGCCGAACACCCGCTGGCCGGCCGCGATAAGCGGGGCAATGCTTGCGGCTGGGTGGGTCTTGCTGACAGCAACCAGCGTGACATCCTCCGCCGCGCGCCGCGCCAGCTGCGCGGCACTGGCGATGCGCGCACGGACGTCTGAGAGGAGGGCGGCTGGCTGATCCATTGCGCGATGCTATAGCGTCCCGATGTCCAAGCGCCAGCCAGCCCTGCCCAAGAACCTGCCAGCCATCTGGCTGGTTAGCGATGTGCGCAATGACGGCGCGCTGGAGCAGGTGCTGGCGCGCCTGCCGCGCGGCTCGGGGCTGATCTTCCGGCATTATCACCTCGCCCCGAAGGATCGGCGGGAGCGCTTCGGCGCACTTCTGCGGCTCGCCCGGCGCCAGGGCCATACTGTGGCGCTGTCAGGCGATACCTCTATCGCGCGGCGATCGGGCGCAAGTGGTGCCTATGGCACGCCGCGCCAGCTGGCGCGGGGGCCTGCGGCGATCCGACTCGTCACTGCCCATAGCATGCGCGAGATCGGCGCGGCGCACCGCGCCCGCGCCGATGCCATCCTGCTCTCCCCCGCCTTTGCCACCCGCTCGCATCCCGATCGCCGCGCGCTGGGACCGGTCAAGTTCCGCCTGCTCGCCGCCCGCGCTCTGGTCCCGGTCATCGCGCTCGGCGGCATGAATGCACGGCGTGCGCGGCGGATTGGCGCGGCGCGATGGGCCGCAGTGGACGGGCTCGTCGTCCCAGCGAAAGCTGGGACCGCTGGCCTCCGGGGGCAAC
Source organism: Novosphingobium sp. (assembly GCA_023266625.1). Taxonomy (GTDB): domain Bacteria; phylum Pseudomonadota; class Alphaproteobacteria; order Sphingomonadales; family Sphingomonadaceae; genus Novosphingobium. Next base: position 14,847 of record JAHFPT010000112.1, read on the forward strand.
CTCGCGGCGATGAGGCCAGCGGTCCCGGATCATCCTGAGCCTGTCGAAGGGCCGGGATGACAATTGATTCCCAAGGATTCTTGACGCGGAGTCACTGACAGGCGCATTATACCGGCAAATTGGGGAAGCATCATGGCGACACGCGCGCTGGGGACATCGAAACAGCGGATCGGCACCGCAAACTGGAATGCGCTAATCCGGCGCGCGTTGTGGCGCAGCCTGGAGCTGGGCGGCGCGGCTATGCTGTTCGGCGCGATGCTGTTTCTGGCACTGGCGCTCGCAACCTATCACCAGACCGACGTCTCCTCCTCCACTGCTGCCGGCGGCGCGGTGCAGAACTGGATGGGGCCGGCCGGGGCCTGGATCGCCGATGCCGCGCTGGCGCTGTTCGGGCTGGTCGCGGTGCTGCTGCTGCCGCTGCTCTATGTCTTCGCCCGCAAGCTGTGGCGGCTTGCCGAGGAGGAGGACGGCTTGCTGTCCCACGCCGACCAGCGCTGGTGGCGGCCGCTTGGCGTGCTGCTGATCGCCATGCTGCTGCTGGGCGCGGTGCTGTCGCTGGCCTTCACCCAGCCGGGCGGTTCGCTGCCCGCTTCGAGCGGCGGCATTGCCGGACTGCTCGGGGCCAAGGCGATCCGCTCTGCCGCCACCTTGCTGCCCAAGGCGGCGCAGGCCTGGGCGATCCTGGCGGCGGCGCTGACCTGCCTGGCGGGCGGCGCGATCCTCGCGGGCCGCGTCTTCGCAATCGACTGGGCGATGCTGCTGACCCTGCCAGGTGCGCTGCGCCGCAAGTCCGCGCTTGCCGAAATCGGGCCCACGGGTTTTGCACCCCTGCGCGACAAGCGTGCGCGCGGTGGCCGCGCTGCGGTCATCCCGCTTGAAACCCCGCGCAAGCCGCCGGAAATCACCGACCCAGCCCGCGCGGCCAAACCCGCCCAGCTCTCCGGCCAAAGCCGCCAGGGCGATCTGTTCGACAGCTACGAACTGCCGCCGCTCGATCTGCTGGCCGAGCCGCCGCCCAATTCGCAGCCCAAGATCGACAAGCTCAGCCTTGAGCGCAACGCGAGGCTACTCGAAACCGTGCTCGACGATTTCAACGTCAAGGGCACGATCGAAGCGGTGCGCACCGGGCCGGTAGTGACCATGTACGAGCTTGAGCCAGCGCCGGGCATCAAGGCCAGCCGGGTGATCGGCCTGGCTGACGATATCGCCCGCAACATGAGCGCCATTTCCGCCCGCGTCTCCTCGATCCCCGGTCGCACCGTCATGGGCATCGAGCTGCCCAATGCCAACCGCCAGATGGTCGCGCTGCGCGAACTCGTCGCCTGCGAGGCTTTCGCCAATTCCAAGGCGATGCTGCCGATCATCCTTGGCAAGGATATTTCCGGTGAACCAGTGATCGCCGATCTTGCGACCATGCCGCATCTGCTGGTCGCGGGCACCACCGGTTCGGGCAAGTCGGTCGGGCTCAACTGCATCCTGCTGTCGCTGCTCTATCGCCTCACCCCAGCCCAATGCCGCCTGATCCTGATCGATCCCAAGGTGCTCGAGCTCAAGAGCTATGACGAAATCCCGCATCTGCTCTCGCCCGTGGTCACCGAGCCGGCCAAGGCCATCCGCGCGCTGAAA
>JAHFPT010000016.1:0-985 GCA_023266625.1 Novosphingobium sp.
GCTCCAGAGCATCCAGCACGAAGCCGGCATGCGCTGTCCGGCTGACACGCCAGCCCACGATATAGCGAGCGTAGACGTCGATCACGAAGGCGACATAGACGAACCCTGCCCAGGTCGCGACATAGGTGAAGTCCGACACCCACAGCCTGTTGGGTGCCGGCGCATGAAACTGCCGGTTGACGTGATCGAGCGGGCAAGGGGCGGCCTTGTCGCTGATCGTGGTGCGCACCGGCTTGCCCCGGATCACCCCCGCCAAGCCCAATTCGCGCATCAGTCGCTCGACGGTGCATCGGGCAATGTCATGTCCTTCACGCTTCATCTGCCGCCATACCTTGCGCACGCCGTAGACCGCGAAGTTCTCGGCGAAGACGCGTGCGATCTCGGGCTTGAGCACCAGGTCGCGCCGGGCGCGGGCTGACAGCCTCGCAGGATCCCGGCGCTGCACCACACGCTCATGGTAGGTGGATGGGGCGATCGGCAGAACCTTGCAGATCGGCTCGACCCCATGGGCATCCCGATGCTCGTCGATAAACGCGATCATCGTTTGAACGGGCGGTCGAGCTCCGCCTGGGCAAAATATGCAGATGCTTTGCGCAAGATCTCGTTGGCCTGGCGTAGCTCCCGATTCTCGCGTTCAAGCGCCTTGAGGCGATCAGCCATCTCGGTGGGAACTCCCGCCCGCTTGCCGCTGTCGACCTCGGCTTTCTTCACCCACTCGTTCAACGTGTGCGCCGAGCAGCCGATCTTCTCGGCGATCGAGACCATCGCGGCCCAGCGAGATGGGTAATCCCGCTCATGATCGAATACCATCCGCACCGCGCGCTCGCGGACTTCAGGCGCAAATTTGTTCGTTGTCTTGCTCATACAGGCTCCACCTTCTCAGGAGTTGGAGCCTCCGGCAAACCCGGCGCGGTTCAATACGCTAAGCGCCGACAGGTCTGCTTGGGTGTCCGAAAACACCTGTTTGTCGCACATTGATGCGGAA
>JAHFPT010000016.1:995-4747 GCA_023266625.1 Novosphingobium sp.
TGTGCTTGCGGGAGTCGAAGGCCGGTGTTCCGATCGCAACCCCATTAGCGGACGCTCGAGTCACAAATGGGGGGATCCAAAAACGGTCTTTCGTTCAGGTCGATCTTTGCCATCCCGGTCGCTTTTGATGCAAAAATCAAACTTTTGCATCAAGGAAAATGGGCAACCACGATGCCATAATTATCGAGAATTTGACGGATTTACCGACGCTGGGATTTCATTAGAGCATGTCGTTCGACATGTGCCAGCAGCACTTCGATATCTTCACGACTGATATCGAAGCTTTCATGCATATCTTCCAGTGCCGCATCGATATCGGATGAATGAAAACCTCGTGGAACGCGAGGCTCCGGGGAGAGGGCTGGTAAGTGCGGGTAGCTATGTGTGGTCATACGATGAAAGAACATAGCAATCGACACAAGTGCTATTGAATTGATCGCTACCGGCGCGAAAGCGAAGCTATATCCTGCTGCGTGGATGCCTTGGCTGCCAATTACTGCAGTGAGCGCTGCCGCGCCCCCCGGGGGATGTAGGCAGCGCAGTAGCGACATCACCAGAATCGCGCCGCCCACCGCGACGCCAGCGGCAAGTGTGATGTCTGGAAACAGATTGAAAGCCCATACGCCAATCAAGGTTGAAATGGTGTTCCCGCAGACCACGGCCCAAGGCTGGGCTAGAGGGCTGGAAGGCACGGCAAATACCAGTACCGCTGAAGCACCAAGGGGTGCGACAATGATCGGCAAATCCACAGCAGAAAGAGGAAGGCCAGCACAAACTACGATGGTAAGAGCGATGGCAATCGCAGCACCCAAACTTGCGATCAATCGATCTGGCAAGGTCGCGCCTGCAAGGATTGGCTTAAATATGTTTAGCACGATATCTGGGAAATTAGTTGTAGACTAAAGTGGTGCTGGCGCGGGGTACGTTCGAGATCTGGACCGCTGCAGGGAGCCGTGAGCCAGCTGCAGCCTGCGCAAGAGTTTGTTGGTCCAACTCAGCGAGAAATACGCCCATAGCTTTGTTAAGCATACCTCTTAGACCACAGCTGCCGCGCAGGATGCAGTTTTCGCAATCGGCAAGATTCAGACATGGCTCGGTAAGTCTCACCACCTCACCAAGCGTGATAGTTTCGGCTGAACGCCCGAGACGAAATCCTCCGCTGCGCCCGCGCACGGTCTGGAGTAGACCAGCGTTGGAAAGCACATTTACTACCTTCATCGCATTATTGCGTGAAATAGCATGGTCGGCAGCCACTTGCGCGACTCCCAACAGCCCGTCTCCATCCCGAGCAGCTAGTGCTGCATGAAGCAAAATGCGTAGCGCGTAGTCGGTATGCGCGGTCAGGCGCATCTCAAATCTTGACCTTAAACATACATGTGTATTGCATCTTTTTAGAGCAGGAGTATAGATGCATTCCGTCTGCATGTTTATATGGAATTGCCCATGACCACGCCGCTTTCTGAACAGACTATCGCCATCGTCAAATCCACTGCGCCGATCCTGCAGGTTCATGGCGTGGAAATCACGACGCGCATGTACGAACGGCTGTTTGTCGATCCTGAAATCAAAGCCCTATTCGATATGGCGGCTCAAGAATCTGGCGAGCAGCCTAAGCGGCTTGCGGCTGCCATCCTTGCCTTCGCACAGAACGCCGACAAGCTTGAGGCGTTGAAACCCGCGATCGAACGCATCGCTGCGCGCCACGTCGCGACGCACATTAAGCCAGAGCATTACCCTGCCGTTGCGAACGCCCTGCTCCCGGCGATCAAGGACGTTCTTGGAGATGCGGTTGATGATACCGTGCTGAATGCATGGGGCGAGGCGTACTGGTTCCTTGCCGACGTTCTGAAGGCACGTGAAACCATGCTCTACACTGAGGCGGCGTGACATCGGAAATCATGCCATCAGAGACCGCTGCCGAACTTCCCGAAGGCTTGGAGCCATATCGTCAGACTGACGTGTTTACAGAGGTTTCGATTCCAATGGGCCTTCGTAAGGATCATTGTACGAAGCCAGGGGTATGGGGGCTGATACAGGTGGCGGAAGGCCGATTGCGCTATTGCGTAACCGATCCACGCCGAGTGGGTGCCGAACTTATACTGACGCCTGAGAGCAGACCAGGTTTGGTGGAGCCTACGATCCTCCATCATGTTGTGCCGCTTGGACCCGTCCGGTTTCATGTTCAATTCTACCGTCAGCTTTCCGAGGCTGTGCCGCTGTGTCGGTTTGAAGAACTGGCAACACGGGAAAACCGACTGCGCAGCGGAGCCACTGCGGCAGAGCCGCAAGATTAGTTTGCCCAAACGGTGGCTTCGACCACCATTATGGGCACTATCTGTGCATCAGATTTTTGCATCAGGGAGAGGCGCAGATTTCCGCCATTCTCGATCTGATGCACAAATTGTGATTTATGCATCAGATCGGAAACAGGCTTCGGGAAAGCCAATGTCAAAATTCGACGCACCGTCCATGACCGGTGATACCAACGGTCATGGACGATGATGCCGATCTGGCCTATCAAAGCGACGAGCTAATCACGCAATAAACAAGTATTGGAACGCCAACGACCAGAATTAGGAAAGCAAGGTTTAGGTCAATAAATCTACCCAGACGACTGAGCCTGCTGTTGGAATCGGTTTCATAATGTGTGGTCGCTTCGTCTTCTATTTCCAGAGAGAAATTGTTAGAAAAGAAGTGCTTGGGTCTTGAGCGTAACCGCTGGCGATTCTCTACGATGCGAAGCCCATCGATATGGTGCGATAGGCGATGGTGCGGCTTTTCAGTAAATTCTGACATGTGCGATTCCCGCTTATTCGAGATCGCGGACGCGCTTCGCGCATCCGCGGGATCAAAATCGAATAGAGCCCGAACTCAAGCGGCAAATGTCCGCGAGCTCGGGCTAGCGGCGTGCGGCGAGTTGGCCGGCGTGATCAATGAACCGCTTATATGTCTCAAGCAGAGGCATCCAGCGAACATCGCGGTACACCTCCTTAATGTCAAATCGACGCGGCAGCCGATCGTTTATCTGTCCCAACCCGCGCAGTTCGCGCGCCGTGCGCAGGTTGTCGGGGGCTGATCGGGTAATCCAGACGGACATGGCTATGTCTGCCCCGCCATATTTTCCTTGCTACCATCCCGTGTCGCGATCCTGACTGCGGGCGCACAGTCGCAACGCTGTGGATCGTGGGCAAGCAGCTCACCCGTCGCAATCACTTCAAAGGTCCGGTTGTCGATGTAGCGCACAGGCTCGCCGTTGAGCAGCGTTGTCCAGGCCGAGCCGCGATGTTGTCGCGCTCCTACTCCCCCTTGCGAAGTGAAGAGGTGGCGGTGCTCAACCACGAACAAAGGCGTGCCGTCATCCCCGGTGCAGCGGTGACGGGCCAGTTCCTCGATCATGGCCTCAACCGTCTCCGGGCGGCGCCACGCTCACGATGCGCAACAGCCGGTCATGGCCATCGCGATCCGGCCAGCGGATCGAAGACCCGGCTGTCATGCCGATCAGGCCGGCACCAATCGGAGTCAGTATCGAAACGCGTCCTGCAGCTATGTCCGCATCGCGCGGATAGACGAGTTGCACGGTGCGGCGCGCGCCAGTCCCTTCATCGATGAAGTCGATCCTCGAGTTCATCGCCACCGTCTGCTCCGGCAGTTCGCCTGGCTCGCACAGTTCGGCGCGACAAAGCTCGGCCAGGAGCATCGCCGAGGAATGCCGGTGCCTATGTTCGGCACTCATCGCCAGTTCCGAGAGCGCG
>JAHFPT010000017.1 GCA_023266625.1 Novosphingobium sp.
GTCGCCTCACATTGGCTCACGATGCGCGACGTCGAGGCGGCAGAGAAGGCTGACGGGTTCATGGGCCGGATCGGCGATAGCTATGATCGTGCAGCCCATCGCGCCTTAATTCGGCCGGGTCTCTTCGTTGGCCTGGGCGCGGCGATTCTGCTGGTGATTGGGGCCTTTTCATGGACCCATGTTCAATCTGGCTTCATGCCCAAGATGGATGAAGGCGGTTTCATCCTCGACTATAAGGCCAAATCCGGCGCGGCACTCAGCGACACTGATCAACTCCTGCGCCAGGTTGAAACGATAATCCGCGATACCCCGGAGGTCGTAAGCTACTCCCGCCGCACCGGCTTCCAACTGGGCGGAGGTTTAACCGAAGCCGATGAAGGCGATTTTTTCGTCCGTCTCAAAGATGGTAGCCGACGCCCGATCGAAGCGGTCATGACCGAAATCCGGTTGAAGATTGAGGCGCAGGTCCCGGGCCTGCAGGTCGAACTCCTGCAACTGATGGAAGACCTGATCGGTGATCTCACCGCCGTCCCGCAACCCATCGAGGTGAAGTTGTTCGGCGACGACCCGGCGGCGCTCGCCGCTGCCGCTCGCAAGGTGGCGCAAGGTATCGGTACTATCCATGGCATCGTAGAGGTGCAGGATGGTCTGCGCGTCGCGGGTGACGCTATCATCGTCAAGGTCGATCGTCCTGCCGCCGCGCTGGCTGGTCTCGATCCCGACATGGTCGCCAAACAGATCGAAGCCCAGATTGCCGGCACCGTTGCTACGCGCCTGCTCTCCGGCGAAACAGTGATCGATGTTCGCGTCCGCGCGCCTCTCGCCCTGCGTCAGCGTGCCGATGTGCTGGGTGCCTTGCTCCTGCGGGCACCCGATGGCCGGACCGTGGCGCTGCGGCAGGTGGCACAGGTCATGATCGCTGCGGGTCAGCGCCAGATCACTCGAGAGGATCTGGCACCCTTCATCGCCGTGACCGCTCGGCTGGAAGGTCTTGACCTTGGATCTGGTATGAAGGCCGTGCAGGCCAAGGTCGGACAACTGAAGCTACCGACAACAATCCGCGTCGACTATGGCGGCCTCTACGCCCAGCAAAAACAATCATTTACCGATCTGACGACGGTCTTCGTTGCCGCGTTGCTCCTGTCCGCGTTGTTGCTCACTCTTCTATACGAAAACTGGCCCTTTACGGTGGCAGTTGTGGGGACGGTGCTTCTCTCAATCTGTGCCGTGTTGTTCGGCCTGTGGATTACCGGCACGGAACTGGACATTTCCGCGCTCATGGGCGTGACCATGGTGGTAGGCATGCTGACAGAGCTTGCGATTTTCTACCTCGCCGAGCTTGTCCCGGACGCTCCGATTACCGGTGAGGCTCTTATCGAGGCGGGGCGTGCTCGATTGCGCCCAATCCTGATGTCGGCGCTGATCGCAATCCTTACGCTCCTGCCGCTTGCTTTAGGGCTGGGACGCGGCTCCGGGTTGCAGCGACCATTGGCGACCGCAATTATCGCCGGCCTCGCCATCGGCGCACCGCTGGTGCTGACACTGTTGCCTGGACTGATTTTGCTACTGGGCAGGATACGTATCGGCAGACCACAGAGCGAGATTAATGCTCCCTCCTGAGCGGTCGGAGACGCATGAAACGGCGGGTCTCGCGGCGGTCAACTTCGGATCGCGCCAGGTGGGCCATACGAAGCAACCGGTCGATGGCCGTTGGAATCGCTAGAAACGATGACGCAGCGTTAACGCCAAGCGACTGTCCGTCCCACTGGCGCGGCCACCGATCATCGTGGCGTCCGCCAAGGCTATACGTTGAAGGCGCGCATCGAAGCCCAGCGCCGTTTCGCGATCTCCCGTGCCATTTGAACCCCGGATCAGGACGTTGCCCCCAAACCGCAGACCCGAAGCGTTGAGCGGAGCGCCCGCGGCCAATTCCGCCAACCGATCGAAGCCTCGCCGTGTCCCGCTATTGCCGGCCTTGAACGCGCCTAACGCAATATGTTCGCGACCCTCACCGGTCCATTCCAATCCGGCGAAAAGGGTTCGCGAACCCAGCGCATGTCCGCCGGACATGAGGCCCCATGGACGTCGCTTTTCAACCAGTACCGTGCCGACAAGGCCGATCGTGCCGAGCGCCCCGATATCATGATCATAGCGGCCAGACAGCGACCATGACTTGATTTTGTTGTCCGGCATGAGCGCGAAGCGATCGGCAGCTCTAGCCGATTTCGCACGCGCGCCGATGATCGAGAAGCGCTGATCACCAAGATCAAATGTACGGCTCCAGTCACTGCGATGCAGATCAGGCCGTCTCACGACAGTTACGAGGTTAATGCCGGGTAGATCATAGACTGTTGGGGCCGTGTCGGCTTGCGCAATTTGCGGGATCGCGAAGAGGGCCAATGCCATCCCGCACCGCTTCCAGTGACATTGACGACCTGAGTTCTCGTCCATGATGAAATTCCCGTGACATTGGGACATCATCATGTCCCGGCCCCTCTGGGACGTTGCCAATCCGGCAATATCGCATCCTGCGGAAACTGCTCCCAACCCGCTGCGACTTTGGGAGTCCTACGGCGTCATTGCTTTGAAGATCCGAGCGAGGGAGCTGCAAGTGCGAACGAGAAACTGCTGGATGCTGGTTGCCCTAAGCCTTCTTGGCATTTCTCCCTCGCTGCGCTCTCAGCCGTTCGATCTTAAGCAAAATAGCGCGGGGGCCGCAGACACGCTTTCGGTCATGACCTACAATGTGAAAGGCCTTCCCTGGCCCGTCGCATGGGGCCGCGATGGTGCTCTCGATGCAATCGGACAACGACTAGGTCAGCTTCGTTTGCGTGGACGTCAACCGCACATCGTTGCGCTGCAAGAAGCATTTACAGACGAAGCAAAGGCGATCGGACAGGCTGCCGGCTATACCCATATCGCCACAGGCCCTTCCGCCGAGATGCACGAAGATGGGCCGGTCTCTGTTGATGATCGACGCTTCGCAGCGGCCGGAAGTTGGATCAAGGGGGAAACCCAAGGCAAGTTCGTCGACAGTGGCCTTCAGATTCTCTCGGACTATCCGATAGTGCGTATGAGGCGCGCTGCATTCCCAAACTTTGCTTGTGCCGGCTATGACTGCCTTGCCAACAAGGGAATCCTACTAATTGCTGTTACCGTACCTGGCGTTCGCGTGCCCGTCGAGATCCTGACCACACACCTCAATTCCCGCCATGCGTCCGGTGTATCGGATGATCGATCGCTCTATGCCTATCAGCGCCAGGTTGAGTTTCTGAGCCGTTTTGTCGCGACCAATCACGACCCGGCCTCCCCCCTCATCATGGCCGGTGACTTCAATATGGGACCGCGCCCATCGCGACGCAGCCTCCTCCTTGGTTCGGTCCGCGGCATGAGCAACGACCGGGGTCGCGCCATAGTGCGCGATGGCCTGAGCAGCTGCTTATCCAATCCGGCGGACAGGATCGCCCAATCGGCCGATGCCAGGTGGATCCTGAAACGCGGTCGTGACTGGCAGTTCATGAGCGATGGCGAACATGTCGGCTTGAAGGCCACCCATGCCGCTGTTCCGTTTGGACGGGCCGGCGGTGCCGAGATGCTTTCGGACCATATGGGATTTTCTGTCGATTACCAGCTTAACCATTCCTGATGAGCCATCCCTGGCCTTCGATTAAAGCTGTTTTTGGAATTTCTACTGGCCGCTGCATCGGGCTCGCACCGACTTCGACACGCCGAACCTTTTCGCTGGCGGGAATAGACCGACGTCCCCGGCGGGATGGCCACGCATGCGACCGAAAAACCGTGAGGACAGACATATGAACGTTCCCGCCTCCATCATTGCACTAAATCTGGTTTCTGCTCCTGTCCCGCATGATGGACAACTGCCCCGACCGATAGATAATCTCGCCGTTGCTCTCCTGCGCGCCGACGAGACCCCCGTCCAGGAGGCAGCAGTCGTAAAAGCGGCGCCGGCCGCAACGGCGACGCGCCAAGAGGTCGATCAGAATGATATCGTCGTTACAGCGCGGCCGCGTATCGCCATTAGCGATCCACTCGAAAACGCTAACGTTAAGTCCTTTGAGGTCACGCAATCCGTCGACAAGGCGTTCGTCGGCCCGATAGCACTCTCTTATCAGCACAGGGTCCCCAAACCGATACGCATTGGCCTCCGCAACTTTCTCTATAACCTCCGAGAGCCAGTTGTTTTCCTTAACTTCCTCGTGCAGCTCAAACCCGGAAAGAGCGCAGAAACGTTCGGGCGTTTTGCCATCAACACAACGATCGGTGGCGCAGGTTTGGTCGATATCGCGAAACGGCACCCCTTTGCCCTTCCCCGACGAGCAAATGGCTTTGCCGACAGCATGGGCTACTACGGTATTAAACCGGGGCCATTCCTGTTCTTGCCTTTGATCGGACCCACCACCTTGCGGGACCTTGTCGGCGACGGATTGGACAGGCTCGTCCTGCCACTCGCTTTCGGCAAGCCATTTAACCAGGCCACATTCACGCTCCCTACGAGTTTCGTAGGCGCGCTGGATCGCCGCGCGGAGTTTGATGAACAACTCCAGAAAATTCGGGATGGAAGCGCTAATCCCTATGAAGCCTCGCGCACTTTCTACCTTCGCAGACGCGAGGCTGAAATCGACGACCTTCGCGGCAGACAAGCAACTCACCTCTTGTCGTTTACAATTGCTGATGCTCTGCTGCGACGCTACTTCCGTAAATCTCACCTTGCCGCTCCGTGAT
>JAHFPT010000018.1 GCA_023266625.1 Novosphingobium sp.
TCGCGTGAAGGTGGGCAAAACCCTCATCTATGGCGACATCGACGTGGGAGGTGGCAAGGTGTGGCTGCGGACGACGGAGGACCAGACCTTCGTGACCATAGACCCGCAATCCCTGGCGATACTGACGCGCGCCGGAAAGCCTGCCGGCAGCGGCGCCCTGCGATACACGCCCTGGGGCGTATGGACGACGGCGCATGACGTAAAGACGATGTCCTTGTGGAGCGCGACTCCGAAGAAAGACTAGGCTTTCGGTCATTCCCGTTTGATTGCTGTCCGGCACTATGGTGCTTGCTACGCTTGCTCGCACGTCAGCGCATTGCATATCGGAGCCATTTCATGGCGACGGCATCTTCGAAATTGCAAGAAAATGCCTGCTTTTTCGAAGTTTACGGCGATTACCCCAAGGAGCACCCGGCTTTCGAATAATACTCTTGACGCTTTAAGTAATATCAATATCGTATGACGCATCGCCTATGAGAGCGAAGCCGCCGGGAGAGAATACCAAAACGTCGAGACGCATTTGGCTCGACATGGGGGATTTTCTATGGACCAACGGCCAGCGTGTCATGCTGCTACCTCAAGCGAGATGCAATCTGTCACTGGCGGTGCTTACGCAACCGGGGTCGCGAGTGCACCCTATGGCGACGCCGACCATGACGAAAATGCACTGGTCAAACTGGCGTTCGACCTGTTGCCGCCCGCTACGGTCGCGGTTGTCGTCATGTTCTGGGCTTTTGGCCCTGCCGCCTGGACAAGCAGTCCGTGGGCCATTGTTGTCGCCGGCCTGCTGACGACGGCCTTTGTCCACGGACTTGAGCTGGTGCGAGAGCGGCATGTCGGGTGGCGCATCAACAGGCGGGAATTTGCGACGGATCTGTTTTATCTCACGCTGGGATATACCGTAATCGGCTGGACCTCCAATGCTCTGGCCGAAGAACCGTTGATCGCACTCAAGCAATCACTGGGCATTGCCACGCCATGGGCGATGCATCTGCCGTTCGTGGCACAAGTTGCGCTTGTGATCTTTCTGGTCGAGTTCGGGCAGTATTGGATGCATCGCCTGATGCACAACAATTCGCTGTTCTGGTCGACCCACGCGCCGCATCATCACATCACGCAACTCAATGCGATGAAAGGCTATGTCGGCAATCCCATCGAATTGTTCCTGATCAGCCTGAGCGTGGTGGCGCTGTTCGATGTTCCTGAAGCGGCGAAGTTTTGCGCGTTCAACGTTCTGGGCGTTGTCTCCACGTTCGCGCACGCCAATGTGCGTTCCGATCCGCCGCGCTGGTACGCTTATGTCTTTACGACGATCCGCAACCACAGCCTGCACCATACGGCGCTCAGCTATGAAGATACCCGTTGCAACTACGGCAACTCGCTAATCCTGCTCGACCGCATTTTCGGCACGTTCCGCGAGGGTGAATCGGCGATCGTCGGGCAAGACGAACGCAAGCGACTCTCGATCTGGGATCAGTTCATGTTCCCGTTCCAGCCGTTGATCGAAAAATACAAATCCCGACGCAAACCCGGGCAAAACCCATCAGGAACGATCGCTGGCTGATCTGCTCCCGACGCATATTATGACACTACACGGCACGCGCCGACCAAGCACGAAAACAGAGCAGCGAGCGCGTTGATCAATACCCGACAATCGGCGGATGGGGCCTCCTGCACCATCCTCCACCAAAGACCGCTCAGGTTCTGACAAGGGAGAGTCAGGGCATGGGAGACGTATAACCAAAAAAGGGGACCACATGTCACATCGTTCAAAGCTGAAGCTAGGGCTTTTGTCCGCCACCATCTTCACCAGCGCCGCGCTCGCCATGCCCGCTCTGGCGCAGGAAGCGCAAGACGCCGCCGTTGCCAGTGAAGGCGCCGATGTTCTTATCGTCACAGGCACGCGCCGGAACACGACAATCATGAGCACGCCGATCAATATCTCGGCCGTCGGTGCCGAAGATATCGCCCTGCAGCGGATCGATGATATTCGCGATCTGGCCGACTTCACGCCTGGCATGACCATTTCGGACACCGGGCCGGGGTCTACCGGATCGATCGTGCTTCGCGGCCTGAACGCCTCGGATGTAGGGTCGGATGGCGCCAATTACGACGATTCTCTGGGTGTGTATCTGGGCGAAGTGCCGCTCTACTACGACTTCAAGCTGCTCGACATCGCCCGTGTCGAAACGCTGCTAGGACCGCAGGGGACGCTTTACGGACTGGGTACGCTGGCAGGGGCGATCCGCTATATTCCCAACCGTCCCAATCTGGATGATATACAAGTTGAAGGCCACGCCAGACTATATGGGAAGGACCATAGCGGGAAGCTCGGTTATCAGGCGGACGGCGTCATAAACATACCGATCATCAAGGATCATGTCGCCTTCCGCACCGCCACGGGCTATTATTATGATCCCGGCTTCATCGATTATCCGCTGTTGCTCCAGACGCCTGGCGTTTCGCTGCCGCAACCGGGCGGTACGGGTGGCGTGTCGGACGCCGACTATGCCGCAAATCTGACGAAGCGTAAGGATCTCAATTTCGAAAAGACCTTCACGTCGCGTAACCAGTTGCTGTTTCAGACCAGCGAGGCCCTGCAAGTCAACTTCACCTACGCGTATCAGCAAACCAAGACCGATGGCGCTCAGTCCAACAGCGCAGGCGTACTCGGTACGGGCAAGTATCAGAATGCCAGTCGCTACATAGAGCCTGTCAACCGCCGCGCGCATCTGGTCAGCATGGAAGTGAATGCGGAAATCGGCGACATAGCCAATCTCGTATCGACGACGGCCTACACCAACGTCAGGAGCCGTGCGCAGGGCGACAACACGGATCTGCTGCTCGACCTCGATTATGATTATGAACTGTTTCCGGCGTTCTCAAGCTATAATGAGAGCGATAACCGCCGCAAACAGTTCAATCAGGAAGTCCGTCTTGTCTCGGCCCATGGTGGACCGTTCAGTTGGGTCATCGGCGGTTTCTACAACGAGCAGAAGCTGCATAACGACTATGCGGAGCACACGCCCGGTCTGTCCGATTTCTATGGCGTCCCCAACAACCCGGATGATCTGGAATATGTCAGCTACACCAAGTCGAAGGTTACCGAGAAGGCGATCTTCGGCGAAGGCACGTTCAAGGTGACGCCGGAGTGGCAGGTCACCGCCGGCGCCCGATACTTCAAATATACCTCGAATGTTCAGGGCGCTCTGGTATTGCCGCTGCTTGGGGATCCGCTCAGCCCCTATGAGCTGGACCCGTCCGGCGGCAAGGCCAAGCAGGATGGCTGGGTGTGGAAGTTCAATACATCCTACAACTTCACGCCAGACTTCATGGTCTATGCGACCTACAGCAAAGGGTATCGCATCGGCGGACCGAACCGGGTCGCGCCGTGCCCGGATCCTGTACCGGTCAATCAGCAGAATGCCTGCGCTTTGCCGAACGAAATTCAGTTCGGCCCGGATAAGACGAAGAATGCGGAGATCGGCGTTCGTGCGCAGTTGTTCGATCGTAAGCTGTCGGTCAACTTCGATGTGTTCGATATCAGGTGGAAGGGTATTCAGGTCGACTCTGCGACTTTCTATGGGGTCACGGGAATAACCGTCAATGGCGGCGCGGCTAAATCGCAGGGCTTCGAAACGTCCTTCCAGTTCAAGGCGACAGACCGACTTTCCATTCAGGGCAGCTACTCGTATACCGACGCAAAGCTGACCGAGGATGTGCCGGGGATCGTTACGATCCGCACGACGCCCAATGACTATGATTCGCGACCGAAGTTCACGCAGCTTTCCGCGCTCTCGGGTGATCGCCTTCCTGGATCCGCCAAGAACTCCGGCGCGCTCGGCGCGACGTACACGATGCCGATGATGGACGGCAATGTGATTGCCAACTGGACGGCAACCTATCGCGGAAACGTCATTTCGAGGCTAGGCTGGGATCGTGGGTTCGGCGACAAGATACCCAGCTACGTTCTGCATCGCGCGACGCTATCTTACGAAACCGACGCCTATAGCGTCAGCCTGTTTGCGAACAATATTTTCGACAAATATGCCGTGGTGTCCGTGGGTCAGGATCGCTCGCGTATCGGTGTCAACGACGGGGTGGCCGTGCGCTATTATCGACAGACGGTTCTGAACCCCCGCACTTTCGGCGTGGAAACACGGTTCAAGTTCTGATGTCATGAAAAAGCGGAGGCGCCGTTCCCATGAGGAATGGCGCCTCCCCCGTTTCATCATGAAGTCGGTTCGCAGGGCTGTCTGCTAACGTTGGCCTTCTGCCGCGACGCCTGCCGCTTCCAGCCACGCCCGCGCCGGTTCCAGCGCCTCTGCATGTAAACGCCATTTGTCGATGGCATCCGCATTCATAGGTCGCCGGACCTGCGCTGCGCTGGGTGTGGCGACGGCATGGCTGTTCCTGTGGAATGACAGGCAGGCTTCGTCCCAGCCAAGATGGCAATGGTCGAGCAACCGCCGCGTCTGACCTTCCTGATCGGCGACCAATGCTTCGTAGGACAATTGCAGCACGCGCCCAGGCCATAGACTTTCCCACAAGGCCATCAGCCGGTCGAAGCGATGATAATAGCGCGCGGTGTCCATGAGGTCGTAGGAATAGGCGTAGTAAGCCGACTGGCTTGCGAACAGATTCTTGTAATTGCTCCAGATGGTGTCCATCGGGTTCCGGCGGAGACAGACTATCCGCGCATGGGGCAATGCACGGATGATATGCCCCACATACAGGAAG
>JAHFPT010000113.1 GCA_023266625.1 Novosphingobium sp.
CGGCAGGCAACACCAGCCTGCCCCCGGCAAGCGCGATTCCTCGCCTGGCTTCCGGCGCGGATTGGCTTTTCGCTGCCGCAGGTTCCTGCGCCGATTGCTTGGGCTGCTGGCAAGCGCTCAGCGCCAGTGCGACAATCGCCGCCGCTATGTGATGGAACTTCACGCATAGTCCTTTCCCGGGAAGCTTCGTCCAATGGTGCATCGCTAATCGGCCAATGCTCTTGTGCCAAGCAAAACCGAACCTATATCGCGCCCCGAAGACAGTAATTGTCCTGGAGCCGCCAAGAGATCCCGCCGCCAGCCGGGGGATGCACAGCGCGGCGTCAAACGCGATGCAAGGAATGGGAAATAATGGCTAAAGTTATCGGTATCGACCTCGGCACAACCAACAGCTGCGTTTCCGTGATGGACGGTGGCAAGCCCAAGGTTATCGAAAATTCGGAAGGCGCGCGCACCACGCCGTCGATCGTCGCCTTCACCAAGGATGGCGAACGCCTGATCGGTCAGCCGGCCAAGCGCCAGGCCGTGACCAACGGCGACAACACGATTTTTGCGGTGAAGCGCCTGATCGGCCGCCGCTTCGACGATCCGGTGACCAAGAAGGATACCGAGCTGGTCCCCTACACCATCGTCAAGGGCAAGAATGGCGATGCCTGGGTCCAGGCGGGCGGCGAGGATTATTCGCCGTCGCAGATTTCGGCCTTCATCCTGCAAAAGATGAAGGAAACCGCCGAGAGCTATCTTGGCGAAACCGTGACGCAGGCGGTGATCACTGTCCCGGCCTATTTCAACGACGCCCAGCGCCAGGCGACCAAGGACGCAGGGCTCATCGCGGGTCTCGAAGTGCTGCGGATCATCAACGAGCCGACAGCGGCCGCGCTGGCCTATGGGCTGGAGAAGAACGAGGGCAAGACCATCGCAGTCTATGACCTTGGCGGCGGTACCTTCGACGTCTCGGTGCTCGAGATCGGCGACGGCGTGTTCGAGGTCAAGTCGACCAACGGCGACACCTTCCTCGGCGGCGAGGACTTCGACAGCAAGATGGTCGAATGGCTGGCCGAGAAGTTCAAGGCCAAGGAAAACATGGACCTGAAGACCGACAAGCTCGCTCTTCAGCGCCTGAAGGAAGCGGCCGAAAAGGCCAAGATCGAGCTGTCGAGTACCACCACGACCGAGATCAACCTGCCATTCATAACCGCGCGGATGGAAGGTGGCAGCACCACGCCGCTGCATCTGGTCGAAACAATCACCCGCGCCGACCTTGAAAAGATGGTCGCCGATCTGATCCAGCGCACGCTCGAGCCCTGCAAGAAGGCGCTTGCCGATGCCGGGGTCAAGGCTTCGGATATCGACGATGTCATCCTCGTCGGCGGCATGACTCGCATGCCCCGCGTGCGCGAAGTGGTGAAGGACTTCTTCGGCAAGGAGCCGCACACCGGCGTCAATCCCGATGAAGTCGTCGCCATGGGCGCGGCGATCCAGGCGGGCGTGCTGCAGGGCGATGTCAAGGACGTGCTGCTGCTCGATGTGACCCCGCTGAGCCTCGGCATCGAGACGCTGGGCGGCGTCTTCACCCGGATGATCGATCGCAACACCACGATCCCGACTAAGAAGAGCCAGATCTATTCGACCGCCGAGGACAATCAGCAGGCGGTGACGATCCGCGTGTTCCAGGGCGAGCGCGAAATGGCGGCGGACAACAAGATACTCGGCCAGTTCGACCTCGTCGGTATTCCGTCGGCGCGGCGCGGCGTGCCGCAGATCGAAGTCACCTTCGATATCGACGCCAATGGCATTGTCCATGTCACCGCCAAGGACAAGGGTACCGGCAAGGAACAGCAGATCAAGATCCAGGCTTCGGGCGGGCTCAGCGATGCCGACATCGACCAGATGGTCCGCGACGCCGAGAAATTCGCCGAGGAAGACAAGGCCAGGCGCGAAGAAGCGGAAACCCGCAACAACGCCGACAGCCTGGTCCATGCCACCGAGCGCCAGCTGGAAGAGAACGGCGACAAAATCGACGCTGGTATAAAGGGCGAAGTCGAAACCGCACTGGCGGAGGCCAAGGCGGCGGTCGAAAGCGGCGATCTCGAAGCGATGAAGGCCAAGACCCAGACGCTGACCGAAGTCGCGATGAAGATGGGCCAGGCGATCTACGAGAAAGAGCAGGCTGCGGCGGCATCGCCCCAAGGGCATGGGGGGCCGGAAGCGCCGGTAGGTGACGAGGACGTGGTCGATGCCGAATTCTCGGAAGTCGACGAAGGCAAGGGCTGAGCGACCCCTCCCCGATGGGGAGGGGCAGCGAGACTTGACGGCTCTGCCGTCTAGTCGCAGCGGGGTGGGCCACAACGCCAGCGTCGTACCCCCACCCCAACCCCTCCCCAACGGGGAGGGGCTTTTGGTTTCAGGGGGTTGAGTTGCGCCAGTGAGCACACAAACCGATTTCTACGAATTGCTCGAAGTCGAGCGGACTGCCGACGATGGCACGATCAAGTCGTCTTATCGCAGACTTGCGATGCAATGGCACCCGGACAAGAACCCCGGCTGCGCCGATTCCGAAGCCAAGTTCAAGGCGATCAGCCAGGCCTATGACTGCCTGAAGGACCCGCAGAAACGTGCGGCTTATGACCAGTTCGGCCATGCTGCCTTCGAAAATGGCGGGATGGGGGCTGGTGGCGGTGCGGGCATGGGCGGGTTTTCCGACCTGGGCGATATTTTCGAGAGCTTTTTCGGCGGAGCCTTTGGCGGCGGTGGCCGACAGCAGGCGCGGCGTGGCGCTGATTTGCGCTATGATATGGAAATCGGCCTCGACGATGCTTTCCATGGCAAAGACGCGCAGATCGAGATCGAAGTCTCGCAGGGCTGCGAACCCTGCGCCGGCTCGGGAGCCGAGCCGGGAACCGGCGCGCGGCGCTGCAATCTGTGCGGCGGCAACGGCAAGGTCCGCGCCCAGCAGGGTTTCTTCACGGTCGAGCGCACCTGCCCGACCTGCCACGGGCGCGGCGAAGTGATCGAAAGCCCCTGCCGCAGTTGCGGCGGCGAGGGGCGGGTCGACAAGTCGCAGACGCTCGATGTGTCGATCCCGCCCGGAGTCGATACCGGCACCCGCATCCGCCTGACCGGCAAGGGCGAAGCCGGGCCGTTCGGCTCGCCACCGGGCGATCTCTATATTTTTATCCACATCAGCCGCCACCCGGTATTCGAACGCGACGGCACCACGCTGATCACGCGCGTACCGATCACCTTTACGACTGCGGCACTGGGCGGCGAGATCGAGATGCCGGGCTTCGATGGCACCCGCCACGCGATCGCCATTCCCGCGGGTATCCAGTCTGGCAAGCAGCTGCGCAAGCGCGGCGCGGGCATGCCGGTGCTGCAAGGGCGCGGGACAGGCGACATGGTGATCGAGATCGCGGTGGAAACCCCGACCCGGCTAACCTCCCGGCAGAAGGAACTGCTGCGAGAGTTGCAGGCGACCGAAACTGGTGAGGAATGCCCCGATTCGAAGGGATTCTTCGACCGGATCAAGGGTGCGTGGAGCGATTTGAGGGAGTAGTTGGGCGTGAGACTGCGCGCGTCCTTCGACGAGCTCAGGACGAGCGGAACTTCCTATTGCCTTATCCCTAACCCCGCTCAGCCTGAGCCTGTCGAAGGCCACGCGCTTACTTTGCCCCAAGCACCTCCACCCTGATTCCCGCCACCAGCTTCGGGTCCGCCTTCAACCGCCCCTCTTCCTCATTGAGAATCGCCAGAAACGCCTCGCGCTTGAACGCCTGCATCTCATCTGCCGTCAGCGACTTGCCTTCCGGCAGTGCCGAGGTGACCAGATCGATCATGCGCTCGGCCCCATGCAACCGGCCCCAGAGATAGTCGTTCTCACGATAGGCGCGGCTGAAAAAGGCGCCGAAATTGTAGAACTCGACCCCGCGCAGACATTCCGTCGCGCCTCCTGCGCGGATCGAGGAGGCATCATCGGGCGAAATCCGGTCGACATTGACCGGGTCGAACTCGGTCAGCCCCTCGCCGCGCAGCAGCGGCAAGGTCACCGTGTCGTAGAAGGGAAAGCCGAGGTAGGCGAACAGGATGCGGCGGCGCAGCGGTATCGGCATGTCCGCCAGCGCCGAGGCCAGCATGGCATCGGCCAGCAGGTCGGTCTGGCGCAGCTGGCGATGCTCGGCGATACCGGCCAGCACAGCACCAGGATCTTCGAACACCCGCGCGGCCAGCGCCGGGAAATTATCGCTCAGGCATTCGCTGGCCTCACGGTCGAAATAGAGCGCCAGCGCACCATAGACTGCTGCGCGCGCCTGTTCACGCGCTGCTTCGTTGACATTCTCGCCGCTGTCCCAATCCTCGCTCAGCCGCCGGGCGAGCAAGCGCAGGCGGCGGATGCGGAAAGGCAGATCGTGGGTGGTCAGAAATTCAATCGCTCCCGGCGACGCGCCGCCGCGCGGCGCGGTCAGGCTGGCAAGCCGGTTGCTCGCAAGATGGCGCGTGAGCATCTGCGCGATGGGTTCAGCCGAAGCGAGCATCAGCTGGGGCGCTGCATTATGGATTAACTGCGCCAGCGTATCGATGATGCCGGCGAGCTTGACCTGGGCATAGCCGCTATAGGCATAGCCGGCGCGTTCGGCGGCGGCCTGTTGCGCCTTGGTGCGCCATGCGCCCAGGCGCTTCAGCGTCGGCCGGTCGAAGAACAGGGTCCTGCCGAACAGCTTTTCCACCGTTTGCTCGATTTCCGGGCGCAGTGCCTCGACAATCCCGCGCAGCCGCGCGGTTTCGGTTGACTGGCGCGCCAGCACTTCGAGATTGTCGCGCACCGGCTGTTCGCGCGGGATCGAGGACAGCGACCCGAAGATCACCGAAAAGAATCCGGGCGGCCGCGGATCGTTGCGCCGCAGCCCGCCGATCCGGTCCGGCCGCGGATCGATATAGACGAAGCGCCGGTCGATCTCGCGATGGGCCGGCTTGTCGCGGAGCGCCTCTATCGCTTCGGCAAAGGGAGCGTTGACCAGCACCGAACCATCGATCAGCGAGACCCCTTCGACGTCGCCGAGCAACACATGTTCGGGCATGATTCTGGCGGCAAAGGCTTGGCGGGTCGGCCATAGCTGGCCCTTTTCGACGACCAGCGCGTCGATCTCCGCCAGCTGGAGCGGAGGGAAGGCGCCTGGAAAACTGGCAGTGGCGCGCGCGGCAAACAGCAATTCGGGCGGCGCGGCAAAATTGCTGCCGCTGCGTGCCGGGCAGGTCGCCCGAAAGCCGATCGATAGCCGGTGCTCGCTCTCCTGCACCAGCGGCGGGCTGTGCAGCCGCAAGGTTCCCAGATAGCCCTTGAAATCGGTTGCGGTGACAAACAGATCGAGCGGATGACCGGGCGGCAGCAGCGGCGAGACGGTTTCGCTCGCCGCCATGGCGTCAAAGGCTTCGGCGAGCAGGCGGGAGAAGCCGAGCCCGCCGAAGGGCGGCTCGAACCAGCGCGAACGGATGAATCGCGACAGCTTGGTACGCACTTCGTGGCGCGTCTCGGGTGCAACACTGGCCGAAACGACATTGCCGGGGCGCGACAGCACAAGCCAGACCAGCGGCGCGGCCCATAATTTGGCGAAACGCGACCAGGGCCGCGCGTCGGGATCGAGCAACACGTCGATATCGGCACGTTCGAGCCACAGCTGGGTGAGCGGTTCGAGCGACTGGCCCGAATGGATCGCCTGGGCGAGGAACACCCCGTTGATTCCGCCCGCGCTCGCCCCGGTGACGATATCGGTCAGGATGCGGAGCCGCAGGCCGTGGTCTTCTTGCAGATGTTCCAGCAGCCTCAGATAGACCGCCTCGGTGCCAGAGGGGCATTCGCCATCGGACAGAAATGCCCGGCTTGCCCGGCACAGCTTCCAGACCTCCTTGGTGACGCCGTGCATATAGACCGCAAGGCTGATGCCGCCATAACAGACCAGGGCAATGCGGAGTTCCTTCTGGCGCATTGGCGGGGGATGCCAGAGCTTGGTGCGCGATGCCAGCACCTAAATGGCATCACACGTTTGCGTTCCCGATACGTTCCGGCGATCCCGGTATCGGCAAATCGATGCTGTTGCTACAAGCAGCCGCGCATGTTGCCTATTGGCAATCAGGCGAAGCTGACGACCATTTTGCGGCGGCGCAATGCCGAACCGACGAGCGCGAAGCCACCGATCAGCATGATCCATGTGGCGGGCTCGGGCACCGGTGCCAGCAGTTGGCCACGAATCTCGCCGCCAGGAAAGGTCGCGTCATGGATGTTTATATAGGCCAGACCGGCCTCGATGCCGGCGATGTTACTTGACGAAATTCCAGTAAAAATGTTGCTGTAAGAACCCGAGGTTGCAGTTGGAAAGCCAATGAAGGGAATAATCACCGGGCCGTTGGCGTTGCTCGCTACACAGCAATGGATGTGCGCGGCAGAGGCGGTGGCCGACAGGCCAGAAAAGGTCAGGCTGACCGCGAGGCTGTTCGCGACATCGTCGAGTGTGGCGGTGAATGTGCCTGTCGCCAGGGAAGCGTTCAGCGGCACCGAGTTCGCGCCGCTCAGAGCCCCGCTGTAGACGAAGATTGCGGCCGTTGCGGGATTGGACATAGCGGCAAACAGGACCGCAGGTACAATGGAGATACTCTTCCAGAAACGCATCGCATCCTCCTTGGTCAGGATTAATTTCATATTCATGATGCCACGAAACACGCCCTGGCAGTAGAAGTAATTTGCCTGCCGTCCAGAAGCGGCGATTCTGTCCGATATCCGTTGGCCGTCAAACCGGAGCATAGCTGGAGTTTCGGTCGCTTGTGTTCGTTCTATGTTCTTGCTAGGCACGGGTCATGACCAAGCTCAAGCGCCGCTATGCCTGTTCCTCTTGCGGGTCGGTTTCGCACCGCTGGCAGGGCCAATGCGCCGATTGCGGGGAATGGAACACGCTGTCCGAAGATGTGCCGGAGACGGTGTTTTCGGCCAAGCATCATCTGACGAGGGGCGGCCAATCGATCACCTTCGAGCCGCTCGACGCACCAGGCGCGCCTTTGCAGCGGCGTTCAACCGGTCTTGCCGAATTCGATCGGGCGCTGGGCGGCGGGCTGGTGCCCGGATCGGCGATATTGATGGGCGGCGATCCGGGGATCGGCAAATCGACGCTGTTGCTGCAAGCGGCGGCGCTGGTGGCCCGTTCGGGTGGCGAAGTGATCTATATCAGCGGCGAGGAAGCGGCTGGGCAAGTGCGGCTGCGCGCCGAGCGGCTGGGACTGGCTGGCGCACCGGTGCGCTTTGCCGCAGCGACATCGGTGCGCGATATTCTCACCACGCTGGGCAGCATGACCCCGCCCGCCTTGCTGGTGATCGATTCGATCCAGACCATGCATTCCGACCAGATCGAAGGCGCACCCGGAACGGTCAGCCAGGTGCGCGGCTGCGCCTTCGAGCTGATCCGCTATGCCAAGGAAAATGGCGCCGCGCTGGTGCTGGTCGGGCATGTCACCAAGGACGGCAGCATCGCCGGGCCGCGGGTGCTCGAACATATGGTCGATGTGGTGATGAGTTTCGAGGGCGAACGCAGCCACCAGTATCGCATCCTGCGGAGCTTGAAGAACCGCTTCGGCCCGGTCGACGAGATTGGCGTCTTTGCCATGGCGAGTGAAGGGCTGGAGGAAGTTTCCAACCCATCGATGCTGTTCCTCTCGGGCCGCGACGAGCCGGTGGCGGGCAGCGCGGTGTTCCCGGCGATGGAAGGCACGCGGCCGGTGCTGGTCGAAATTCAGGCGCTGATTGTGCGCCTTGCCAGCGGAGCGACGCCGCGCCGGGCGGTGGTCGGCTGGGACAGCGGGCGGCTGGCGATGCTGCTGGCGGTGCTCGAAGCGCGCTGCGGGCTCAATTTCTCCAGCGCCGAGGTCTATCTCAATGTCGCGGGCGGCTATCGCCTGGTCGATCCGGCGGCCGATCTGGCCGTGGCCGCGGCGCTGGTCTCGGCGCTGGCGGACAAGCCACTGGCTGCTGGTGCGGTCTGGTTTGGCGAAGTGTCGCTGGCGGGCGAGATTCGTGCCGTCGCCCATGCCGCGATCCGCCAGCGCGAGGCAGCGAAACTGGGCTTCACCGATGCCTGCGGACCGCTTGACGGCAATGGGGCCGACAGCAGCGGTAAGGATAAAGCGATCCGCTATCGGCCATTAGCCCAACTGCCAAATCTCGTTGACCGGATTTTGGCCGAGGCCTAATCAGCTAGGTTAATGACAGGTTTCGATATCGCGATCTTGCTGCTGGTTGGGGCCGGTGCGATCACTGGTTTCCTGCGCGGATTCGTGCAGGAAATTATGGCGCTGAGTGCCTGGGTTTTCGCCCTCTTCGCCATCCATTATCTGCATACTCCGCTTTACGACTTTCTTCTGCCATTGATCGGCGCGACATCAGGGGCCTCGGTATTGGCCTTCGCGCTGTTGCTGCTGGTGCCGTATGGCACGGTCAAGGCTATCGCCAATTGGGCCGGGCAGACCAGCCGGTCTTCGCTGCTCGGGCCGATCGACCGGGTGCTCGGTTTCGGATTCGGCGGGGTCAAGGGGTTGATTATCACTGTTATGGCCTTTTCGGTGCTGGTGCTCGGCTTCGATATCACCCGGGGCGTAACGGGGCGCCCCCCCTGGATTACCCAGGCGCGGACCTATCCCTTTATCAACGCCGGCAGCGAGAAGCTCGTCCAGCTCATCGCTGAGCGGCGCAGAGCTGACCTCGGCGACACACAGGTCAAGCCGGCGAGCCGGAAATAGGGCGATGACCGCCGCACCGGTGCTCTATACGCCGCAAGTGCTGGCGCTGGCCACCTCGCTGGCGGCATGGCCCTGGGATGAGGCGCTTCCGCTTCAGGGCAGCGCACGTTCCAAAAGCTGCGGCAGCGCACTGTCGCTGGGGCTGGCGACAGATGCCGCCGGACGTATCGCCGGGATCGGCATGAAGGCGCAGGCCTGCGCCATCGGCCAGGCGGCGGCTGCGATTTTTGCCAATGCCGCGAGCGGACGTGACGGGGCTGAAATCGCTGTTGCCGAGCGCGCGATCCACGCCTGGCTGTCAGGCGAGGCACTGCGCCCGGCATGGCCAGATATCGAACTGCTTGAGCCCGCCCTTGCTTATCCCGCGCGGCACGGGGCAATCATGCTCGCCTGGCAGGCGGCGCGAGAGCTGCTTCCCACCGGCGACTTGCCCCGCTAAGGCTCCCGCAACGGTTTCAGGTGGGGAATAATTTATGGCTCAGGCCAATCCAGCCGTGCATGTCGAGCCCAGCGCGGCCGATATGCGTCTTGTCATTGCTGCGTCGTCGGCCGGCACGATTTTCGAATGGTACGATTTCTTTATCTACGGCACACTGGCCGGGATCATTGGCAAAACTTTTTTCCCGTCCGGAAACGCCACGCTGGAAGCACTGCTGGTCTGGGCGGGGTTCGCGGTCGGCTTCGGGTTTCGTCCGCTCGGGGCGATCCTGTTCGGCTATCTTGGCGACAGGCTTGGGCGCAAATATACCTTCCTGGTCACTGTCACGCTGATGGGAATTGCCACCGCCGGGGTTGGCATGATCCCCTCTGCGGCCAGCATCGGCATCGCCGCGCCGATCATCGTCATTCTGCTGCGGGTGATGCAAGGATTGGCGCTGGGCGGCGAATATGGCGGCGCGGCGATCTATGTTGCCGAACATGCGCCGGACGGCCGCAAGGGATTTTACACCAGCTTTATCCAGGCCAGCGTGGTCGGCGGCTTCGTGCTTTCGCTGATCGTCGTACTGAGCTGCAAGGCAATGATGAGCGCGGAAACCTGGGCGGATTGGGGCTGGCGCATTCCCTTTTTGATGTCGATGCTGCTGCTGGTAATTTCGCTGTGGATGCGGTTGAAACTGTCGGAAAGCCCTGTGTTTCAGGCGATGAAGGACGAGGGCGAGCTGGCGGGCAATCCGTTCGTCGAAAGCTTCACCTATCCCGGCAACAAGAAGCGACTGTTCATCGCCTTGTTTGGCGTCGCTGCCGGTCTGACGGTGGTTTGGTACACCGCCATGTTTTATGGCCTGAGCTTCCTCAAGTCGGCGGTGCGTCTGGAAGACACGGCAGCGGAAATCATTATCGGACTGGTCGCGGCGGTGGGCATGGGTTTCTTCATCTTCTTCGGAAATCTGTCCGACCGGATCGGGCGCAAGCCGTCGATCGTCTGGGGCTATCTGCTGACCTTGCTGCTGCTTTTTCCGATATTCTGGGGCGCGAGCGCCTATGGCAATCCGGGGCTGGCCGAAGCGGCGAGACGTGCGCCGGTGGTGGTTTCGGGGCCGGATTGCAGCTTCGATCCCTTCTCGGGTGAGCAGAAATCGCAATGCGGCAAGCTGATTGCCGATCTTGCCGGTACCGGCGTTGCCTACAGCCTTGGCGAAGCAACCGCGCTGAAGCTGAGTGTCGGCGGCAAGGCGCTACCAGTTGAAACCTATGCCTGGAGCGACAAGGCCGCGCGCGGCAAGCAGCTGCAACAATGGCTCGGCGCAGCAGGCTATAACCTTGGCAAAATAAAACCTTCGCTGAAGGACGCGCTGGTGATTGGCGGTATCATGCTGGTGCTGATGTTCCTTTCCGGCATGACCTATGGGCCGGTCGCCGCCCTGCTGACCGAGATGTTTCCGCCGCATATCCGCTATAGCTCGATGTCGATCCCCTATCATATCGGCACCGGCTATTTCGGCGGCTTCCTGCCGCTGATCGCAGCCTATATTGTTGCCAAGACCGGCGATCCCTTTGCCGGTATCTGGTATGCCTGGGTGGTGACTGCGGTTGCCTTTGTTGTCGCCTGGTGGGGCCTGAAGGGCGGGCTGCCCAAAGACTTCGAGCAGGACGATTTGGGCAACAATGCGGGCTGACGGGCCGCCAGCAAGTCCGCCGGCAGCGCTCCGGCTGAATATCGACAGGGACGCGCTGGCTGCGAACTGGCGGACGCTCGACCGGCTCTCCGGCAAGGCGCGTGCCGGTGCGGCGGTCAAGGCCGATGCCTATGGGATTGGTGCCCGCATCGCCGTCCCGCTGCTGTGGCAGGCGGGTTGCCGCGATTTCTTCGTTACCTATGTCGGCGAGGCGGCGGACATTCTCGACCTTGTCCCGTCCGCCAGCATCGCCTTGCTCCACGGCCCGCTGAGCGATGCCGATGCCGGATGGGCGCGCGCCACCGGGGTGCGTCCAGTGATCAACAGCCACGAACAGGCGCGCCGCTGGCTGGAGGCTGGGGGCGGGCTGTGCGATGTCATGGTCGATACCGGGATCAACCGGCTCGGCCTGCCGATGGCGGCGCTCGGCGACGCGCTGGTGCAGCGGCTCGAAATCGATGTGCTGATGTCGCATCTCGCCTCTGCCGACGAAGATGTGGCGCTCAATGCCATCCAGCGCGCCGGCTGGGATGAAGCCCGCAGCGCCCTGACGCATCGCCGTGCCAGCCTGGCCAACAGCGCGGGGATCGTGCTGGGAGCGGCCTATCATGGCGATCTGACCCGGCCTGGCCTGTCGCTCTACGGCGGAATCGCGCGGGCCGAGCTTGCAGCAGAAATCCAGCCGGTAGCCCGGCCGATGGCGGCGATCATGCAGGTTCGCACCCTTTCGGCAGGCGATGGGGTGGGCTATAATTCGACTTTCGTCGCGCCCGCACCAATGCGGGTGGGGGTGATCGCGCTGGGCTATGCCGATGGCTATTTGCGCTGCTGGTCGGGCGGCAAAGGGGCCATGCTATTCGAGGGCCGCCGCCTGCCGGTGCTCGGCCGGGTGTCGATGGACATGACCGTGATCGATCTGGCGGAGGCCCCGGAACTTGGCGAAGGCGACTGGGTCGAAGCCGATTACGCGCTGGTCGAAGGTGCTGCCGCCAGCGGACTGTCGCAATATGAGCTGCTCACCTTGCTGGGGCACCGTTTCGCGCGATAGTCCCATTTCGGGAAACTATTGCTGCGCAGCAAGCTTTTGTTGCACTGCCGTTGCTGCAAATGCTAACAAGATGGCGGGGAAGCGGGAGTCGAGCGATAATGGCGGAACACAGCGGCAAGCATGGCGACACAGTCATCATCAAGAAATATGCCAACCGGCGACTCTACAACACCCGCTCTTCCAGCTATATCACTCTGGACCATCTCGCAAAAATGACCCGCGAGGGGGTTGAGTTCCAGGTCCTCGATGCCAAGTCCGGGACCGACATTACCCACCAGATCCTCACGCAAATCATCATGGAAGAAGAATCGGGCGGCGAGCAGATGCTGCCGGTCAATTTCCTGCGCCAGCTGATCTGCATGTATGGCAATTCGATGCAGGCGCTGGTCCCGCATTATCTCGAAGCCTCGATGGACAACTTCCGCGCCAATCAGGCCAAGCTGGCCAAGGCGTTCGAGGAGACCATCGGCAACAATCCGCTGGCCAAGCTGGCGCAGCAAAACCTGGCGCTGTTCAAGGCGGCGGCATCGGCCTTGATGCCGGGCAATGACAAATCCGCAGCCGCATCGGCAGAGCCGCGCGACGATCTTTCTGGCCTGCGCGAGCAGATGGCCGAGATGCAGCGAAGGCTCGATGCGTTGGGCAAATAGCCGTCGTCCCGGGCTTGACCCGGGACCGCTGGCCTCTTCAAAGCGAGGTCGCAACCAATCGCCACCGATCCTCGCGTGCGCGGGGATGACGCAGAAAAGCTATCCATGCAAAAAATCCGCCACGCCCTGACCGTCACCCGCGACGCCGATTTCGCCCAGTGGTATCAGGAGGTGATCGCCGAAGCCGAGATGGCCGAGGAATCGGGCGTGCGCGGCTGCATGGTGATCCGGCCCTGGGGCTATGGCATCTGGGAACGCATCCAGGCGCTAATGGACGCACGGATCAAGGCGGCGGGGGTCGAGAACTGCTATTTCCCGCTGTTCATCCCCTTGAGCTATTTCGCCAAGGAAGCCGAACACGTCGAAGGCTTCGCCAAGGAAATGGCGGTGGTCACCCATCACCGGCTGATCGGGGACGGCAAGGGCGGGCTGGTTCCCGATCCCGAGGCCAAGCTGGAAGAGCCGCTGATCGTCCGCCCGACTTCCGAAACCGTGATCGGCGCGGCGATGGCGCGCTGGATCCAGTCCTGGCGCGATCTGCCGATGCTGACCAACCAATGGGCCAATGTCGTGCGCTGGGAAATGCGCACCCGCATGTTCCTGCGCACCAGCGAGTTCCTCTGGCAGGAAGGCCACACCGCCCATGCCGACAAGGCCGATGCCATGGCAGAGACGCTGCGCGCGCTGGAGATGTATCGCAGCTTCTCCGAAGAGGCACTGGCGATGCCGGTGATCGCCGGCGAAAAGCCGGAAAACGAGCGCTTCCCCGGCGCGGTCGCGACCTACTCCATCGAGGCGATGATGCAGGACGGCAAGGCGCTGCAAGCTGGTACATCGCACTACCTCGGCACCGGCTTCGCCGAGGCTGCGGGCATCCGCTATCAGGACCGTGAAGGTCAACAGGCACTGTGCCACACGACCAGTTGGGGGGTTTCCACCCGGCTGATCGGCGGTGTCATCATGACGCACGGCGACGACGACGGGCTGCGCGTGCCGCCCGCGATTGCCCCGCAGCAGGTCGTCATCCTCCCCATGCTGCGCGAGGACGACGGCGATGCGGCGCTGCTGGCCTATTGCGAGGAATTGCGCCGCGCGCTTGCTGCGAGCCAGGCGCTGGGTGAGCCGCTCCGCGTGTTGCTCGACAAAAAGCCGGGCAAGGCGACGGGCAAGCGCTGGGGCTGGGTCAAGAAAGGCGTGCCGCTGATCCTCGAGATCGGCGGGCGGGATGCTGCTGGCGGGCAGGTATCTGTGCTGCGGCGTGACCGGCTATGGCGCGAGGATGGCAAGCCGAATTTTGTCGGGCAGGCGAGGGAGGGTTTTGTTGCCTCCGCTGCTGCCGAGATTGAGGACATCCAGCGCGCGCTGCATGCCGAAGCGACTACTCGGCGCGACGCCAATATCGTGCGCGGCATCGCCAGTTTCGAGGCGCTGGCCGAATTCTTCTCTGAGAATGCCCGCTATCCCGGCTGGGTCGAGCTTGGCTGGTCTCGCCCAAGCGGGGCGGAACTGGAAGCAGTCGTCGCCAGACTCAAGGTGCTCAAACTGACCATCCGCAACACGCCGATGGGTGGCTCCGAAGTTGCGGGGAATTGCATTTTTACCGGCAAACCTGCAATCGAACGCATCTATGTGGCGCGTTCCTATTGAAGGGGGGTTACGATGCTTGATGCAATCAAACACGGGCTAAGCAACCTCTTCAATCCCAACGGGCGCGATGCCCGGCAGGCGTTCTGGTACTATGTCCTGTTCATTTATCTCCTGACGATGGCGATCAGCATGGTCGTGATCATGCCGGTGACCATGCAGAGCGTGATGACCGGGGTGCAGCAGGGGATCGAAGCGGGCCGCGGGCAGGATCCTGCGGCCGCTCAGGCCGCCGTCCAGGCGTCGATGCTGACATCGATGAGCCAGATATTCCCGGCGATGATGTGGGTCAGTATGATAACCGGCATCATCATGCTGGTCGGGCTCGGTGCCAGCTTTGTCCGGCGGCTGCATGATAGTGGTCTGTCCAGCTATTGGGCGCTGCTCCCCGCCGCCTGCCAGATCGTCAGCCTCGCTGCGGTGCCGTCGCAGCTGACCAGGATACAGGAGAGCATACAGTCGATGGACTTGAGAAATCCGCTGGCGGGCTTTGCCATGATGCAGGGCAGCTTCGGGATCGGACCTCTGCTGGCCTGGGCGGCTATCGGGATTGTCGTCGCGCTTGGCGTTCGCAAATCGATGCCGGGACCAAACCGCTTCGGCGACGCGCCGTTCGTCGCCTGAATGGTCCGTCCGCCCAAGCCTTCACCCGGTCTGCCGACCGCCAAGCAAATCCTCGATTTCGTCGCCAGCTCTCCTACACCCGCAGGCAAGCGCGAGATTGCGCGCGCGTTCGGGCTGCAGGGGCAGGAGAAAATCGCGCTCAAGGCCTTGCTGCGCGATATGGCGGATGAAGGGCTGATCGACGGCAGGAAGACCGCGTTTCATCGCATGGGCGGGGTGCCGCGGGTCACGGTGCTGCGAGTTGTCGCCATTGAGGATGGCGAGGCGATTGCCATTCCGGATAACTGGCAGCCCGATGACGCCACGCCGCCACCGCGTTTGCGCATGGTTGAGAAGGGCAAGCATTCGGCGCTGAAAATGGGCGACCGCGTGCTGGCGCGCACCGAGGAAGCCGGGGCGGGCTGGCGCGCGCATGCGATGAAGAAGCTGCCCGCGATGTCGGATCAGCTGCTTGGCGTGATCGAGATCGACGGCGCGGGCAAGGGCTGGCTCGCTCCGGTCGACAAGCGGGTGCGCAATTCTTCGCCGGTTGCCGATCTGGGCGGGGCAGAACGCGGCCAACTGGTGCTGGCCGAACCGGCGGGGCGTTCGCCACGTTCCGGCGTCAAGGTTACCGAAGTGCTGGGCGATCCTCTCGCGCCGCGCGCCTTCAGCCTGATTGCCATTCACAAGCACGGCATCCCGAATTTCTTCACCGAAGAAACAATGGCCGAGGCGGAGCGCGCGGCGAAACTGCCGCTGAGCCCCGAGAAACGCGAAGACCTGCGCCATCTGCCGATTATCGCCATCGATCCCGTCGATGCGCGCGATCATGATGATGCGATCTGGGCTGAGCCGGATGGGGAAGGCGGTTTCCGCGCGCTGGTCGCGATTGCCGATGTCTCGTTTTACGTCCGGCCCGGCAGTGAAGTGGACCGCGAGGCAAGGAAGCGCGGCAACTCTGTCTATTTCCCCGACCGGGTGGTGCCGATGCTGCCCGAAGTGCTGTCCGCCGATGTCTGCTCGCTGCGCGCTGGCGAGGACCGGGCGGCGATGGCCTGTCATCTGACCATCGATGCGCAGGGAAGGGTGACCGAGTGGCGCTTCACCCGGGCGATTGTGCGGATCGCCGAAGTGATCGCCTATGAGGATGCGCAGGCGCGGATTGATGCGAATTCTTCCCCCTCCCGCTTGCGGGAGGGGCTAGGGGAGGGCCTGTTATCAAACCATGCCCAACAGGCCCTCCCCCAACCCCTCCCACAAGCGGGAGGGGAGGAGGTCCTCCAGAACCTCTGGGCCTGCTGGGCCGCGCTCACCAAAGCCCGCAACGCGCGCGACCCGCTGGCGCTCGAATTTCCCGAACGCCGCGTCGTGCTCGATGAGCAGGGCAAGATCGCCGAAATCGCCTTGCGCGAACCGCTCGACGCCCGCCGCGTGGTCGAAGATTTCATGATCGCCGCCAATGTCGCGGCGG
>JAHFPT010000302.1 GCA_023266625.1 Novosphingobium sp.
GGTCGCCTGCTGCTGTTTCGAGGTGGCCGCAATTTCGCCCATCGAGGTGCTGACGCAAATTCCGGAGCGCTGCACTTCCCCGACCAGGCCCATCACCTCATCGGCCATGCGGTTGAAGCCGTCGGCAACGGCGCCGAGCTCATCCGGAATTTCGGTCCGCATGCGCTGGGTGAAGTCACCCTGACGCATCGCATCCATCAGCGCAATCAAACGCCTGAGGCGAGGCATGATCTGCGCGATCAGACGTAATCCCGACACCGTGAGCAACAGCAGCAGGAATAGGAACGCGCCGGCCATAAAGGCCTGCAACGTGCGAATCTTGTTGTCCACGGTGCCCAGCGTCGCGGCGGCACGCTCCTGATTGAGATCGGCCACGCTCTCGATGGCGCCGAACGCATTTCGATATGCAAGATCGACATTTCCTGCGTTCCCATTCGGGCCGTTGCGGATCAAGGCGGCAGTGCTGTTCCGGTAGCTGGCATAAGCGGATTCGAACTTCGCGAAAGACTCGCGGTCGGCATCCGTGAAAATGGTCTTCTTGTATTCCGCTATCCGGCGCGCCATTTCGGCTTCCTCGCTGCCCTGCAAGCGAGGATTGTTCATATCGCCCCTGGCCGCGTCCTTGACGGCCACATAGTCCGTCGCCAGCTCATCCTTTATCCGGCTTGCGCGATAGAGACCTGGCACCATATCGGACTGAACGGCGAATGCGTCATTCTCGATTCTGGCAAGGTGAATATTGGAATACAAACCGATGCCGCCCATGACGGCGAGGTACAGGCCCAATGTTACCGCGATTCTGATCCGGATAGTTGTTTTCGATCTCATCTCGTGATCCCATCCTGATACGGCGGACATTCCTTTTGCGCTGCATAACTGCCCGTCTCGGCATGCGTTTGGCGCGGGTAGTGGAACAGTTTCTTCCAGTTAACATTTTAGAGCTAACAGATGCTTAAGGAAGATCTCCGGGCTTCACCGGAATGGCGCGCCCTCGCGGCAGGACACTTGCTGGTTCTGAAACCTTTCGCATCTCCAACCCGTTGTTTTTCCAAGGGTCGACCCTTTGCGGGGCCTGTCGCTTGATCCTTTCACGCTGTTTGATGATGGCTGCGGCCCTGCCGAAGTAGGCGCCGGCGGCCAGTCCAACGGGCGGCTCCTCATCCGCAACGACGATGAGCGTGGACGGGCGCGCTCGGGACCGTGCGATGGGTCAAGGGGGAGCATCGCAAGGGGCGGAGAGGTAAATGCAAATGCGGCTTGCGTTGAGTCCGCATCGCCCAAACCCGTCTATGCTGAGCTTGTCGAAGCACTGCTCTTTTCTTCGGGCCGCACGCCCAGCGGCAAGAAAAAAGGACAGCCCTTCGACAAGCTCAGGGTGAGCGGATTCGGGGAAAGTTCAGGCAAATGCCGTGTATCTCGCGCTAGCAATTCATGCTAGCATAACCCCGTGAACGCAATCAGCTATCGCGGCTATACCGCCACTGTCGAATTCGACAGCGAGGACATGATCCTCACCGGCCGGATCGCCGGGATTAACGATGTCATCGGCTTCCACGCGGAGACGCCCGCAGAATTGCTTACCGCCTTTCATGAGGCCGTCGAAGACTATCTC
Organism: Novosphingobium sp.; assembly: GCA_023266625.1. Taxonomy (GTDB): domain Bacteria; phylum Pseudomonadota; class Alphaproteobacteria; order Sphingomonadales; family Sphingomonadaceae; genus Novosphingobium. The sequence goes on from JAHFPT010000302.1 coordinate 1,613, forward strand.
GAAACCTGCGCGAAGCTGGGCAAGCCGCCGGAGAAGGCCTATTCCGGCAAGGTCATGTTCCGCGTGCCGCCGGAATTGCACGCGCGGGTTGCACTGGCGGCGAAACTGTCAGGCAAGAGCCTCAATCAATGGGGCGAAGCTGTGCTGGAGCGGGCTGCGGATGGGGCGAGGGGTTGAGCGTGGTGATGCGGGCGAGCTCGGGGACGGTGAGGTGGGTGAAGGGGGAGCATCGCAAGGGACGGTGAACGCCCCCAGCAGTTCTATGCTTCCATGTCTATGATCGACGTCGGCAAGCCGATCAAAACCAGCGGGCAGGGATTGCCCACGCCACGATGAACCCGGTCCTGCAACTTGGTCCAATGCGTGGTCGCCATGCCAAACTTGTCGGCAGTGAACTTCCGGGACCAGGCGCGAGCGAATGGCGCTCCGCGCTCCATTTCTGATTCGATCTGCTTTCGTTGCGGCGTTGTCGGGCTTCCTGCACCAAATTCTGCCAGACCTCCAAAGTCCTGAATGCCTCGATCAGTCGCAAAACGCTCGACGCGATCCCGCATTTCTGCATGCATTGCAGAACCTCTGGTAACGATTCCGCCAAGACTAATGGCACCTTCAGCGTGCAAGCGTTTGAAGTTTTCCAGATCCCGGTCGAAAAATGGGTCCTTGTTGTTCCATTCGATTTCGAACGCAACGACACCATTTGCCGCGCGGCGGACGTGGTCAATCTCGTGGCTTATCGACTCTTTGGGAACTCCGTCGACGATCTTCTTCAATTCGAAATTGTGCTTGGTCCATTGCATGGCAGCAAGCCCACGCCGCAAGCGCTGGGTCATCTTCGCTTCACCGCCACCGCCGCCGATAATTTCGGTTATGGGCAGTGCAATGTTCAGCAACGCACCCTCGAGTTCGTCGATAAGTTCGGGAAAATCATGGAGCATGATCGCTTCGGCGTGGCTGGTAAACTCAACCTCGAAGCCATTATCTATCAGCCGCTCCAGCATTATTCCGCCGCTACCGCCATCGCGCTGTTGTAACCGTAGGTTGCCCAATCGGGGGCGTAGCTTTCATCCGCTTGATTGCCCCAGACCGTCCAGCCCCGGCGCTTGCCACGACTGAACAATTCGATGCGCGGCCCCCAGCTACAATCTTCGATGATCTTATATTGCTCGTCAGGTTTGCGGCTGTGTTCGCGTTTGCGGCTCTGGATCATGTTGACCTGACTGCGACCGGGATCGAGCGTACGAGCATTTTTGCCGCGCACACCGAACAGCAGGATTTCGGTGACGTTGCGGAAATAGAATCCCACACCGCGCCCGTCGGAGCCGCCGTCTTTGCGCACTTTGTGCCAGACAATGTTGGAAATGTAGCGGAAGCCCCATTCCTCCATCACCCGCAGCCCATCTGGTAGCAGCGCATTGGGAACCCAGAGATAGAGATGTGCCGGATCATCGGCGATATCCTCCACTGGCAGCGCGCAAATTTCGTCGAGCGTCATGGTGCCATAGCGATTAAGCCGCTTGTGCTCCGGCGCCACTTTGCCAGTGCGATTCTGAAATTGCCACGGCGGATCGGCAAGGATGGTGCCGAAGCGCCTGCCGCGCGCAGCGGCGAGCAAGTCGATGTGGGCGGCGAGGGGGCTTACATTGGAGAACATAATAAGATCTTCTAACGGCTGCCTGCAAATGTCAATCGTGCTTGCACAGAAATGTGTTTGAGATTCTCGTGACAGGAGACCCAGTTCCCAACCCACCGCTCGTCAGCCCATCGCCTCAAGCATGAGCCGCCTGAACCTGCCCCCGCCCCCCAGCCACACGTGGCAGCACCGACACCGACACCTGCACATCACGGTTCAGCCGATCAAGAATAGTCATCAGCCTATCAATGGTGAAGCCTTTGAGTTTCGCCTGCCGGATGCGCGAAAAATCGGCGGCGGCAATGCCGGTCATCCAATCAATTTTTCACACAAAGACACGAAGATGGTGCGCCTCGGGCAACCATTGCGCATCCGCCCAGCCCAGCGCTCGAAGAGGTAGTGCGGCTTCGCCGCAGGGCGCGGCACCTTCGTGTCTTCGTGTGAAACCAAAATGAGCAAACTCACCTCAATCCTCACGATATCCTCCTTTGACAAGTGGGCGCATCCATATTATACAATTATATAATACATCGGAGTAACCAAAATGCACATGACCAATCTCCGCAAAGTCGGCGGCTCGGTGATGCTGGCCGTGCCGCCTGCGCTGCTCGAACTGCTCCAGCTGAAAGCGGGCGCGGCGGTCGGCATTGCGGTTGACGGGGGGCGGCTGATTGTCGAGGCATCGCCGCGCCCGCGTTATACGCTCGATGAACTGCTGGCGGCATCGGATTTTTCCGAGCCGCTATCCCCCGAGGAGCGCGAATGGATTGATGCTCCTCCGGTCGGCAAGGAAGTGTGGTGAAGCGGGGCGACATATACCTGGTGTCGCTCAATCCCGTGCAAGGCCGCGAGCAACAGGGGTATCGGCCGGTGCTGGTCGTATCGCCAGATGCGTTCAACGCAGCAACCAAATTGCCCGTGGTTCTGCCGATCACCAACGGCGGGAATTTTGCGCGGCGCATCGGCTTTGCAGTGGAGATTTCCGGGATCAAGACCACCGGCCTTGTCCGCTGCGATCAGCCCCGCGTTCTCGACATTGCCGAGCGGGGAGGGCGCAAGGTCGATGAGCTTCCTGCGGCCCTGCTTGACGAGGTGCTGGCAAGGGTCGCGCCGCTTTTCGAATAGGGCGAAAGCCGCAATTTCCATCCCTGCCCCCAAATCTTTCCTACACCCCCCTCCTCCGCTACCCAGCCGCCGCCCGCATATCCTGCGCCCGGCCCGACTCGGAGGTAAAATCATTCCATGCGTCACAAGGGTGATGATAGAGAAGTTCGCGATGATCGCACCGGCACAGCGCCGGGCCTGTTGCCGTATATATTGCAATCCCGCGACGCCCCGCTAGAGCCTGCCCCATACCCCGCAGCGCAAGAGGCACCTCACATGAAAATCATGGCCGGCAACTCCAACCTGCCGCTCGCGCGCGCCATTGCTGGCTATCTCGAGCTGCCGCTGACCGATGCCAGCGTGCGGCGCTTT
>JAHFPT010000114.1 GCA_023266625.1 Novosphingobium sp.
CTTGCAACTGCCGGGTTCGCTCTCGTCGGCGTTGATGACCAGAAAATTGGGCCGCGCCGGGTTGGGCTCCTTGGGCATGAAGCTCCATTTGAGCCCGGTCGGGAAGCCAGCCCCGCCGCGCCCGCGCAGGTTCGAGGCCTTGATCTCGTCGACAATGGCGTCCGCCCCGCGCGCGAGCAGGGCTTTGGTATTGTCCCAATCGCCACGCTTCTGCGCAGCGGCGAGGTTCCACGGCTGATAGCCGTAGAGGTTGGTGAAGATGCGGTCTTTGTCGGAGAGGCTCACAACTCACCTCCAATCACAAACATCCGTTCGTCCCGAGCGAAGTCGAGGGATTTTGCCGAGCGCAGCCGAGGCTCTGCCGGTGCAGTTCTCGGCTTCGCTCGAACCAGTCCCTCGACTTCGCTCGGGACGAACGGGGTTGGGTTGATGAATTGGTTCATCACCACTCCCCCCGGTAATCGTGGTTGGCCTTGACCATCTGCTTGAGGGTAGTCGGCCCGCCGAGCGGCTCCACCGTATGGCGGCCCTTGATCTGCGTCCCAGTGTTGGGCGTCTTGCCGGCCGCCAACGCATCGAGCACCGCGTTCAGGCTCTCCGCCGTCAGATCCTCGTAATTGTCGTCGTTGATCTGCACCATCGGCGCGGAGGCGCAGTTGCCCATGCATTCGACTTCGTTGAGCGTCCACAGCCCATCGTCGGTGGTATGCCCCTTGCTCATCCCGCGCGCCTTGCAGGCGGCCATGATGTCGTCGCTGCCGCGCAGCATGCAGGGCGTGGTGCCGCAGACCTGGACGTGGAATTTGCCCACCGGCACCAGATTATACATCATGTAGAAGCTAGCGACTTCGAGCACGCGGATCACCGGCATGTCGAGCTGCGCCGCGACATATTCCATCACCGGCAGCGGCAGCCAGCCCTGGGTATTGGTCTCCGCGCCGACCTGCCGCTGGGCGAGATCGAGCAGCGGCATCACTGCGCTGCGCTGACGGCCCGGAGGATAGCGCGCGATGATTTTGGGCACAAGTTTGGCGTTGTCCTTCGACCACGCGAATGCACCCCAGCGCGCGCGCAGTTCGGGGCTATCGGGTTCGGGATGACGATCAGCCATAAGTCGCTCCAAATCCTCCCCGAATCGGGGAGGGGGACCAGCCTCGCTGGTGGAGGGGCACGCGCCCCATATCCCGCCCTACCAGCGGAGCGCCATGCCGAGGGTGCCCCTCCCCCATCCTGCGGATGGTCCCCCTCCCCGTGCCGGGGAGGATTTCCGAGGCGCGATAGCTCGCCTCGCAGGCGTCCTCGGTCATCAGCGCGACATAGGCGTCGGCATCCTGCGCGTTGTAATACGCGATCATCTGCTCGGCGATCGCGAAGTGGCTAGGCACTTCCATCTCTTTTCCGCACAATTGCCATCCAAATAAACGTGCCGCCGATAACAAGGAACATTCCCATGCCTGGCTTCACTTGGGCTACCGCGAAAGCGGATAAGGCAATGACGACCGCTACGACAAAGTGCACCCAAATGGGGAAAACAGACTTACTCACCGGTCACACTCCCCGAACACGATATCGAGCGCCCCCAGAATCGCCGTCGCATCAGGCAGCATGTGGCCCCGCGACATAAAATCCATCGCCTGCAAGTGCGAAAACGCCGTCGGCCTGATCTTGCAGCGGTACGGCTTGTTCGACCCATCGCTCACCAGATAGACGCCAAACTCCCCCTTGGGGCTTTCGGTGGCGACATAGACTTCGCCGGCGGGGACGTGGAAGCCTTCGGTGTAGAGCTTGAAGTGGTGGATCAGCGCTTCCATCGAGCTTTTCATCTCGGCGCGCTTGGGGGGCACGACCTTGCGGTCGTCGCTAGCCACCGGCCCCTCGGGCATTTCGGCGAGGCACTGTTTCATGATCCGGGCGGACTGGCGCACTTCCTCGACGCGGACCATGAACCGGTCGTAGCAATCGCCGCGCGTTCCCACCGGGACTTCGAAGTCCATTTTGGCATAGGCGTCATAGGGCTGGCTCTTGCGCAGATCCCAGGCCACGCCGCTGCCCCGGATCATCGGGCCGGAAAAGCCCCAGCGCACCGCGTCGTCCTTGCTCACCACGGCGATATCGACATTGCGCTGCTTGAAGATGCGGTTGTCGACCACTAGGCTCATCGCGTCGCCAAACAGCGTCGGCAGGCGGGTGTCGAGCCAGTCGGCGATGTCCGCCAGCAATTTGAGCGGCACATCCTGATGCACCCCGCCGGGGCGGAACCAGGCCATGTGCATGCGGGCACCGGCAGCGCGCTCGAAGAAGTTGAGGCAATCCTCGCGCTCTTCGAACAGCCATAGCGTCGGCGTCATCGCGCCAACATCGAGGATGTGGCTGCCGAGGTTGAGCATGTGGTTGCAGATGCGGGTCAGCTCGGCGAACAGCACGCGGAGATATTGCGCGCGGATCGGCACTTCGATGTTGAGCAGCTTCTCGATGGCGAGCACATAGGAGTGCTCCATCGCCAGCGGCGAGCAATAGTCGAGCCGGTCGAAATAGGGCAGCGCCTGCAGATAGGTCTTGTGCTCGATCAGCTTTTCGGTGCCGCGGTGCAGCAGGCCGATATGCGGATCGATCCGCTCGATGATCTCGCCGTCGAGCTCCATCACCATGCGGAGAACACCGTGGGCGGCAGGGTGCTGCGGGCCGAAGTTGATCGTGTAGTTGGAGATGACCTCGTCGCCGGTGGTGGGGGCCTGGTCGAGTTGGAACTGGCTCATTGCAAACCTCCCAACCCAAAATTTTCGTCACCCTGAACTTGTTTCAGGGTCCATCGTGCGGCAAACCCGGAGCGATGAGGCAAGAACGCAACCCTGCGGTTTATATCCTCGCGAGCAAGCACTACGGCACCTTGTATATCGGCGTCACCTCCGACCTGCTTGGACGCATTTGGCAGCATCGCAACAACGCCTTGCCGGGCTTTACAGCGAAATACTCGGTTTACCGGTTGGTCCATTTCGAGATGTTCGGGGACATGATCCGCGCGATTGAACGCGAGAAACAGCTCAAGCGCTGGCACCGGCCCTGGAAGATAAATCTGATCAACGAGAACAACCCCGAATGGCGAGACCTTGCGGTGAGCATTGGTTTGCCAACGCTTGCTCCGGGCGAGGGGCGAAATGGACCCTGAAACAAGTTCAGGGTGACGATCAAGGGTAAGGGAGGTCATATGGATGCTCCCTTTGGCTTCTTAGGCGCTGCTGCTTTCTTCGCCGGGGCCTTGGGCGCAGCCTTGGCCTTCACCGGCGCGGGGGCGGGAGCAGCGGGCGGCGGCGGGGCGGCAGGGGCCTTCTCGTCGCCCGGCAAAACATATTCCGCCCCTTCCCACGGGCTCATGAAATCGAACTGCCGCAGATCCTGCGCCAGTTCGACCGGCTCATAGACTACGCGGTGGTCTTCCTCGGAATAGCGCAGCTCGACATAGCCGGTCAGCGGGAAATCCTTGCGGAAGGGGTGGCCCTCGAAGCCGTAGTCGGTGAGGATGCGGCGCAGATCGGTGTTGCCCGCAAAGATCACGCCGAACATGTCGAACACTTCGCGCTCCAGCCAGCCGGCGACCGGCCACAGCGTGGTGACGGTCGGCACCGGGGTGGTCTCGGCGGCATGGACCTTGACCACGATGCGGTGGTTCTTCGTGAGGCTGAGCAGGCAATAGTTGCACTCGAAGCGTTCGGCGCGCTCGGGATAGTCGACTCCGGCGATTTCCATGAGCTGCTGGTATTGGTGGTCGTCGCGCAGCAGGCGGAGGGCCTCTTCGATCTGGTCGCGGACGACGGAGAGGATGATTTCGCCATGCTCCTCCTTCGCGGAGACAAGCATCGGGCCGAGGGCTTTGGACAGAGCTTCGAGCACGCCGTCGCTGGAGGCGAATTTGGGGGCGGAATGGACGACCGACATCTCAAAAACCTCCCCGGCACGGGGAGGGGGACCATCCGCAGGATGGTGGAGGGGCACCCTTGGCATAGCGCGACGTCGAGAGGGGAGAACAGGCGGCCTGTACCCCTCCACCAGCGAAGCTGGTCCCCCTCCCCGTTCCGGGGAGGTATTGGGTGGCGTCCGTAATCACCGCTCGATCGTCCCCACGCGCCTGATCTTGCGCTGCAACTGCATCACGCCATAGAGCAAGGCCTCGGCAGTCGGCGGGCAACCGGGAACGTAGATGTCCACCGGCACAATCCGGTCACAGCCGCGCACTACCGAATAGGAATAGTGGTAATAACCACCGCCATTGGCGCAGGAGCCCATCGAAATCACATATTTCGGGTCCGACATCTGGTCGTAAACCTTGCGCAGCGCCGGGGCCATCTTGTTGCACAGTGTGCCCGCGACGATCATCACGTCGCTCTGGCGCGGGGAGGCGCGCGGGGCGACGCCGAAGCGTTCCATGTCGTAGCGCGGCATGTTGACGTGGATCATCTCGACCGCGCAGCAGGCGAGACCGAAAGTCATCCACCACAGCGACCCGGTGCGCGCCCACTGGAACAGGTCTTCGGTGGAGGCGACGAGGAAGCCCTTGTCCTGGACCTGCGAATTGAGGTCGAGGAAAAAGTCCTGATTGGGCGCAACGATGGGCGAATTGGGGGCGATAACAGAGGTCATTCCCAGTCCAACGCTCCCTTCTTCCAGGCATAGACATAGCCGATGATCAGTTCACCCAGGAACACCATCATCGTGATCCAGCCCGCCCAGCCGGTCTCCTTGAGGCTGACGGCCCAGGGGAACAGGAAGGCGGCTTCGAGATCGAAGATGATGAAGAGGATCGCCACCAGATAGAAGCGCACGTCGAACTGGCTGCGCGGGTCCTCGAAGGCGGGAAAGCCGCATTCATATTCGCTGAGCTTCTCGGCATTGGGATTATGCGCACCGGTCAGCCGGGCGACGCCCATCGGCAGGAACACGAGCAGGGCCGAGAGGGCAACCGCGATTCCCAGGAAGATCAGGATCGGCAGATATTGCGTGAGATCGACCACATTAAGTCCTTCGGGGCGATGACTCGGCCATGAGACCAATGCCCCGCGCCCTAGTCCGGGGCAGTGCGGGGCGCAAGTGGGGGAAAGCCGGGTTTGTCACCCAGGCATGCAACTCCCCCCAACAATTTTGCAACTCTCCCGCCCCGCCTTATCCTCCGCACCCGCGCAGCCCGCCATTGCTTTCGCCGCAGTGCAGCATTATGCGCCCCGAATTACCGAAATTGCAGTCTTCACGAAAGATTCGACGACATGACCCAGATTTCCGCATCCGACCCAATCGTCATCCTCTCCTATGCCCGCACCCCGATGGGCGGATTGCAGGGCGCGCTGGCCGATGCCCAGGCAACCGACCTGGGCGCAACCGCCGTCAAGGCGGCGGTCGAACGCGCGGGCGTTGCGGGTGAGGATATCGAGCGTATCTATATGGGCTGCGTGCTGCCTGCCGGTCTCGGCCAGGCTCCTGCCCGCCAGGCCGCGCTGAAGGCCGGGCTGCCGCAGTCGGTAGAGGCGACGACGGTCAACAAGGTCTGCGGTTCGGGCATGCAGACAGTGATCATGGGAGCCGAAGCACTCGCCTGCGGCAGCATCGACATGGTCGTGACCGGCGGCATGGAGAGCATGACCAACGCGCCTTACCTGCTCAAGAAGCACCGCTCGGGCGCGCGGGCGGGACACGACACCGCCTATGACCACATGTTCCTCGACGGGCTGGAAGACGCCTATGAGGGCGCCTCGATGGGCAGCTTCGCCCAAGCCGTCGCCGACGAATATCAGCTCACCCGCGAGGCGCAGGACGCCTATTCCATCGAATCGCTGCGCCGCGCGCAGGCTGCCATCGCCAGTGGAGCCTTCGCCAGCGAGATCGTGCCGGTAACGGTCAAGACCCGCGCCGGTGACGTCATTGTCGATATCGACGAACAGCCCGGCAAGGGCCGCCCCGACAAGATCCCGACTCTGAAGCCCGCCTTCGCCAAGGACGGCACGATCACCGCCGCCAGCTCCAGCTCGATTTCCGACGGCGCTGCGGCGATGGTGCTGACCCGGCAGAGTGTCGCCGACGCCAAGGGCCTGACGCCCGTCGCCAGAGTTGTCGCGGTCTCTGCCCACGCCCACCAGCCGCAACGCTTCCCGACCACCCCGGTCGCTGCGATCAACAAGTTGCTCGACAAGGCAGGCTGGAAGATCGGCGAAGTCGATCTGTTCGAGATCAACGAAGCCTTCGCCTGCGTCGCCATGTTCGCGATGCACGACCTCGGCATTCCGCACGAGAAGATCAACGTGAATGGCGGGGCGACCGCGCTGGGCCACCCGATCGGTGCGAGCGGCACGCGGATCATCACCACGCTGATCGGTGCACTCAAGCACAAGGGCCTGAAGCGCGGGGTTGCATCGCTGTGCATCGGCGGCGGCGAAGCGACGGCAGTGGCGATTGAGCTGGTGTGAACGTCGGTGCGTGGGCTTCGACAAGCTCAGCCTGAGCGGATCTTGATAAAACCCCGCTCAGCCTGAGCTTGTCGAAGGCCGCGCGCTAATCGAGCTTATGGCGCCCCCGCCCCCCACAGCCGATCCTGCTCGACAAATCCGGCGCGCCCGCCGACATCGAGGCGGCACCAGCCGGCCGAACAATCGCCAAGCTTGCCGACCACACCCGGCTCCAGTCGCCACAGCAGCCTCGCGTCCGCAGCGGCCTGCTCGTACATCCCGGCCGGACCTTCGCCCGCAACGATCGCCCCGCGATCGCGCGAGAGGAATTGCGCGAGAACCCAGCCTCTGGTGCCGCCAGGATCCTCGACCAGCCGCCAGCCTTCCTTGAGCCGGACAACCTTGAGCGGCAGATGCGGGCGGCGATAGACCCAGCTGATGCGGTAATCCTCGCCCGGCCCGACCCGCATATTGACTTCATCGACGCGCAAGGATGCCCAATAGGGCACGGTGCGGTCTGCCGCCGCTGCGGGTGCTACGAGCAACAACGAAACAATGAATGCGCACAGGAGACTCGGGAGCTTTGGCATAGCCACACCTTAACCACGCCGTTTTCGCCGCAGCAAGGCCGCTTGACCCCTTCCCCGCGCAGGCATAGCGCTTGTCGGCAATGACCGTCGTCACCGATCCCCCGCAAGCACCGCGCTTCACCGGCAAGCCGCGCGTTGTCGTTACCCGCAAGCTGCTGCCAGGGGTTGAGGCACGCCTGTCCGAGCTGTTTGACGCACAGCTCAATGCCGATGATACGCCGATGAGCCGCGACGCCTTGGCCACTGCAATGCAAGAAGCCGATGTGCTGGTGCCGACCGTCACCGATCGGATTGATAGCGCCATGATCGCCGGGGCTGGCGAGCGATTGCAATTGATCGCCAATTTCGGCGCAGGCATCGAGCATATCGACCTTGGCGAAGCGCGAGCCCGCAAGATCATCGTCACCAACACTCCGGCCGTCTTTACCGACGACACCGCCGATCTGACCATGGCGCTGATCATCTCGGTGCCGCGCCGCCTGGCGGAAGGGGTGCGGATTTTGCAGACCGGTGGGTGGCATGGCTGGGGTCCGTCCGGGCTGCTGGGCCACCGGCTGGGCGGCAAGGTGCTGGCAATCGTCGGTATGGGCCGGATCGGCCAGGCCGTCGCCCACCGCGCGCGCGCATTCGGTCTCAATGTCGTCTATCACAACCGCCACCGGCTTCCGACCGCGCTCGAAAACATGCTGGGCGCACGCTACGAACCCGATCTCGACACGATGATAGCCGGGGCCGATATCCTCACGCTGCATTGCCCGGCCAGCGCGGATAGCCACCATCTGCTCAATGCCGCACGGATCGCATCGCTGCGGCCCGACGCCTATGTCATCAACACCGCACGCGGCGATCTGATCGACGAGGAGGCGCTGATTGCCGCGCTGGCCGAGGGGCGGATCGGCGGTGCCGGGCTCGATGTTTTCGCCGATGAGCCCGCCATCGATCCGCGCTGGCTGTCACTGCCCAATGTCGTCGCTCTGCCCCACCTCGGCAGCGCGACCATCGAGGGGCGCGAGACAGCGGGCGAGCGGGTCATCGCCAATATCCGCTTCTGGACCGATGGCCACCGCCCGCCCGATCAGGTGCTCGAAGGCTGGGCATGAGGCAACCCCTGACCACCCGCCCCTAAACGCCGCTTGTCTCCCTGTAATGGATTGCTCTAGACGCATGCGCGGAGGATATCGTTGCGCGGTTGCGTACGAGTGAGGGGAGACATCGTTAATGCGCAAATTCTGCGCCCTTTCGCTGGCGGCGGCTTTTGTTGCTGCGCCAGGATTCGCTCATGCCCAGGAAGCATTGGCCGATGCGGCAGACAGCGGCGACACCGCCTGGATGCTGATGTCCTCGGCGCTGGTGCTGATGATGGCCATGCCGGGTCTGACCCTGTTTTATGGCGGCTTGCTGCGCACCAAGAATGTCCTGTCGGTGATGATCCAGTGCGGCGCGATTGCCGGCGTGGCCTCGCTGCTGTGGATTGTCTGCGGCTATACAATGGCTTTTGGCGATCTGACCCCTGGCAGGTTTGGGGGCTGGCTGGGCGCAGGCAACGCCTGGATGCTGGGTAGTCTCGGCAATGTCCGCGATGGCACTGCCGTGCCGGAGAGCGCCTTTGCCCTGTTCCAGATGATGTTCGCGGCGATCACGCCCGCCCTGATGGCCGGTGCCTGGGTCGATCGCGCCCGCTTCGGCTGGGTGGTGGCGTTTTGTGCGCTGTGGGGCCTGGTGGTCTATGCGCCCGTAGCCCATTGGGTCTGGGGCGGCGGCTGGCTGGCGAGCCAGTTCGGCACGCTGGATTTCGCCGGCGGTATCGTCGTCCACACCACCGCCGGAGTTTCGGCGCTGGTGATTGCAATATTGCTGGGCAAACGTCAGGGCTTCCCCAAGACACCGATGATGCCGCATAGCCCGGTGCTGGTGATGGTTGGCGCGGCGCTGCTGTGGATCGGTTGGTTCGGCTTCAACGGCGGCTCGGCTGTCGCTGCCAATGACGATGCTGCCAGCGCCATCATCAACACCCATGCCGCTGCCTGCGCGGCGGCGCTGGTCTGGCTGCTGATCGAGCGCTTCAGCGTGGGCAAGGCCACCAGCGTGGGTTTCGCCACCGGTGCAGTGGCAGGGCTGGCGACGATCACCCCGGCAGCCGGCTTCGTATCGCCCGGCGCGGCGATCGTCATCGGCGTGACTGCGGCGATTATCTGCTATCCGATGATCCAGGTGGTCAAGAAGAAGCTGGCAATCGACGACTCGCTCGATGTTTTTGCCGTGCATGGGGTCGGCGGCATGACCGGCTCGCTGCTGCTGGCGGTGTTCCTGACCCCTTCGCTGGGAGGCACCGGCGATCCGGCCAGCTATTCGATTTTCCATCAGCTCGCGGGGCAACTGGTTGGTGTGTTCACGGTTGCTCTGTGGTCGATTGTCGCAAGCGCCGTGCTGGCGCTCGGGGTCTCGTGGATTATTCCGATGCGGGTGAGCGAAGATGCCGAACGCGAAGGCCTGGACCTCACCAGCCATGGCGAACGGGGCTGGGAGTTCGACTGAGGGAGGCATAAGCCCTCGCCCGCGACTCCCAACCCGCATTCGCGATCATAAGCTAGCACGCATAACGGACGGACAAGGCGCGCCGCCGACGCCGCATAGCAGCGCCGACCAACCCAAATCCAGTGAGCATCAATGCCCAGCTAGCTGGTTCAGGTACACTGCCCGTAAACCCTCCATCACTGATCCGCACGATGCCGGCCAGTGTTGTCGGGACACCGTTCAGGTCAAAGTCGACCACATTCAACCCCGCCGCCGAAGCGAAGGAATTGTGCGTGCAGCAATCGTTTACATCGGCGTTGGTGAGGCCCAGCGAAGCGCCGAAGGGTGTCACTGTGTAGGGCACGGTCGTGCTGACCGATGATACTCCTACCGGGACGAAGCCGAACAAATTCGTGCCCGCCGTGACCAGGGTCGCATCGCAATTGCCGAAGCCGACGCCGCATTCGGAGAAGGCAGCAAGGCCGCCGCCCGCGTTGATGAAGCTGGCGATGTCTGCACTGCGTGCGTTCAGCGCATTGATCTCGGCACTGGTCAGCATGCCGCCGAAGGTAGAAGCGACGACGATAGCGGAATAGGCGCTGAAATTGACGCCCGCGAGTCCGGCGGCATCTACCTGGTCGAAATGAGTGCCTTGGATAAGGCCGAGCGCACCGGTCAGCGAATCCTTGCCCACGCGGTGGCCGAAGATCGCAGACAAATTGCTTTCAACGAACAGGAATTTGATCGAGCCGCTGGAATAGCTGCCACCTGTTACAAAGTTGAGCGCCACGATCTCTTGATTGATGCCGCTCGCCTGACCCTGTGCATGGTAATCCGGGTCATGCCCCGTCAGAAACACAGGCCCCGCCTGCGCGGCACCTGAGGTGAAGGCCAAGCCCAATGCCACGGCCAGGCCCGACAAATATTGCATGATTCTTTGCATATCGGTGACCCCCAATTTCAGACAATAACATCAACCTTGTTACTGGCACTGCCCACCAAGCGTTACCGGCCAAGGCCGATTCCCATACAGTCCTGTTAACTATACCTTTCGCTGGCGGGTAACAATTGCTCATTACGGCGATGACGCACCATTTTGGCACAACTAGATTCGTTCCGATTTGAATGGAATCGAGCGCGAGAGCCCCTCCCCGGCGGGGAGGGGTTGGGGAGGGGGAGCGAGGCGAATGCCGAGCGTCCACGCTAGCATAGTACACCCCCACCCAACCTCTCCCTCAAGGGGGAGGGGCAGGTTGCGTCGATTTGAAGCGGAAAGGCTCTAGGGGTGTGTTGGGACATTCAAAAGAGTGCCTCCTGTGAGGCCCATGGTAAGCGGATTGGGGGTGATCCCGATTTAATGCACGCCGCTTTAGCTGCTCCGCACAAATGCCGTTTGAATGGCCGGAACGAAAGGCCTACTGCCAAGTGCAAAGCAACGGGAGAATGTGACCATGCGCGCACTATTCAACATCGTAATGCGGATTGTCAGCAGCTTGCTGGGCCTGCTGATGCTCGCGATGGGAAGCATCTGGATGATGCAGGGGTTGGGCGTCGGCCCGGCTGCGATCATGCAGGGCTTCATGGTCGGCGATCTGCACTGGACGGTCTATGGCGCGATCCTGGCGCTGCTGGGTATCGGGCAAGTGGTGTGGAGCAATTCGCGCCGGTAGGCCGAATTTGTTAAATCTGAATCACTCCCCACCCCACACCCGTCTGTCCTGAGCTTGTCGAAGGATCGTTTTTCTTCAAGCAGTTGTGCGTGAGGCACGAAGAGAAGGACAGTGCTTCGACAAGCTCAGCATAGGCGGGGTTTGGGTCAGATAAATGGGACGCCGCTCGAATTGAACTCAGTGCTCAATCCCCGGTCAAAATCCTATCGACCAGCTCTTTCACTGTCGGCGTGTAATTGTTCGAATAGAACGGGTCCTGCTTGAAGCGGTAGGCTCCGTGGCCGGCAAACATCAGATTATCGTCGATCGGTTTGCCGTGGGCAATGTCCTGCAAGGTCTTCTGGATACAGAAGCTGCGCGGGTCGGCCAGACGCCCGGTGGTGAAGTCGTCGTGGTCCTTCCACGCGGAAAAGCCGCAATGTGACAGGCAGCCCATGCACTCGGACTGGTCCCGTTTGATCGCCTCGCGCTCGGCCAGCGAAACGAAGATGATCGTGTCGTCGGGCGTGCGCAGGCCCTCACCGAAGCCCAGCGTTGCCCAGTTGCGCGCGCGTTCGCGGTCTTTGGGCGTCACCCAGAAATTCTTGCCGCGCACACCGACATCGAGCTGCACGGTATGCTCGCCCGCCTGGACCCGCGAATAGGGTACCTGCCGCTCGGAGCGATCCTCGAGATTGCGCAGGAACGGATTGCGCACAGCGGAGGAATAGAAGCCGGTCGGCGAAAAGCGGTGGAGCAGTACATCGCCCGGCTCCAGCTCGCGCAGCGCGTCCTTCCAGCCGATCGGGATCGGGCTTTCCTCGGTGAGCAGCGGCCGCGTGCCGAACTGGAAGGCGATGCTGCCGAGCTCGGGATTGTCGATCCAGTGGTCCCATTCGCGTAAATACCACACGCCGCCGGCCATGATAATCGGGACGCTGTCCGCCACGCCTTCGGCGCGCATCGTGTCGCGCAGGGCCTTGACCCGGGGATAGGGGTCTTCGGGCTTGAGCGGGTCTTCGGCATTGGACAGGCCATTGTGCCCGCCCGCCAGCCAAGGGTCTTCATAGACCACTGCCGACATCAGTTCGGAGACCTTGTGATAGGCCCGCTTCCACAGCGCGCGGAAGGCGCGCGCCGAGCTGATAATTGGCAGATAGGTGACATTGTAGCGCTGGGCGATTTCCGCCAGGCGATAGGGCATGCCCGCGCCGCAGGTGACCCCGGCGACCATGCCGCGGGTCTTTTCGAGAACGCCTTCGAGGATCGGCTGCGCCCCGCCCATTTCCCACAGCACATTGATGTTGATCGCACCCTTGCCACCGGCAATCTCGTAGGCGCGTTTGACTTGCTCCACTGCGCCATCGATGGCGAAGCGGATCAGCTCCACGTGCCGCTCGCGCCGGGTCAGCGACTGGTAGATTTGGGGCACGATCCTGCCTTCGGCGTCATAGCTGTCGGCGTTGACCGCGCTGACCGTGCCGATGCCGCCGGCCGCCGCCCAAGCGCCCGAGCTGGCATGGTTGGTCGCCGAAACGCCCTTGCCGCCTTCGACCAGCGGCCATACCTCGCGGCCGCCGTAAAGTATCGGCTGAAGACCCTTGAAACCCATTGCGCCCATTCTTTCGTTCAGCTTACCGCCCGCTTCGTCTGACTGGCACCTTGTGGGGCACCGCATGGCTTGATTGCCGAAGGGGCAGGCCGGTCACCGGCAGCTTCGAACTGCGCGTAATAGCCTTGCAGTTCCGGCTTACGTTCAAATTGTGACAAACGGAAGCCTGCAGCGGAAAATTCGCAGAAAAGCAGCGGCGGCGGGATGCCGTGTTCCCCGGTGGGACGGTCGACATCGACGACGATCACCTGCCCGCCGGGTCGCAGCGCCGGGCGCAACCGCCACAGAAAGGCATAGGGTTCAGTGACTTCGTGATACATATGGATCAGGAAGATGCGGTCGAAACTGGCCTCGGGCAGGCGCGGATCGTCCGGAGTGCCGAGTTTGATCGAAACATTGTCCAGCCGCTCGCGTTCGACGCGCAACCCGAGTCGCTGCACGGCCTGCGGATCGATGTCCTCCGCCAGCACCCGGCCTTTCCTCCCGACCCGGGCACCTAGCCGCACGGTGTAATAGCCATCGCCCGCGCCGATATCGGCGACAGTCGAGCCTTCCTTTATCGCAGCCAGGTCCATGACCTTCTGCGCCTCGTTGAGGCTGTCGCGCTGCGCTTCGGTCGAGAAGGCATTGCCTCTGGTCGCCGAAACCGGACGATAGGCGCGCGGGAAATCGCGCGCGGTGACCGGGCGGTCGGAGTCCGCCGATTCACGATTGCACCCGGCAATTGCCAGGGCAGCCAATGCGACACCCAGGAGCCGCCTCAATCGACGTCCTCCACTGTCACCTTCTCGCCGGTCACCTTCTGCGACAGCGCTGCCGCCATGAAGGCGTCGAGATCGCCGTCGAGCACGTCGTCGGGCGCAGTCGAGGTCGTGCCGGTGCGCAAATCCTTGACCAGCTGATAGGGCTGGAGAACGTAAGAACGAATCTGGTGGCCCCAGCCGATCTCGGTCTTGGCGGCATATTCGCCGGAGGCTTCGAGTTCGCGCTTGGCCAGCTCCGCCTCATACATCCGCGCCTTGAGCATGCCCATCGCGGTGGCGCGATTCTTGTGCTGCGAGCGATCCATCTGGCTGGCGACGATGATACCGGTTGGCAGATGCGTGATCCGCACCGCCGAATCGGTGGTGTTGACGTGCTGGCCGCCCGCACCTGATGCCCGGTAAGTATCGATCTTGAGGTCGCTTTCCTTGATTTCGATGTCGATGTCGTCGTCGATCACCGGATAGACCCAGACCGAGCTGAAGCTGGTGTGCCGCCGCGCGGAGGAATCATAGGGGCTGATGCGAACCAGCCGATGGACCCCGCTCTCGGTCTTGGCATAGCCATAGGCGTTCTCGCCCTTGATCAGCAGTGTGCAGCTTTTGATCCCTGCCTGCTCGCCCGAATGGTATTCAACCAGCTCGACCTTGTAGCCATGGCGCTCAGCCCAGCGTGAATACATGCGCTGGAGCATTTCCGCCCAGTCCTGGCTCTCGGTGCCGCCTGCCCCGGCGTGGACTTCGAGATAGGCGTCATTGGCGTCCGCTTCTCCTGCCAGCAGCGCCTGGACTTTGTCGGCATCGGCGCGGGTTGCCAGTGCGGCCAGGGCAGCGTGGCCTTCGTCGATGGTCGCCGCATCGTCCTCGGCCTCGCCCAGCTCGATGAATTCGACTGCGTCGGCCATCGAGGCCGAAATCGTGTTGACCGCGCCGATTGCCGCTTCCAGCCGCTGCCGCTCGCGCATCACGCTTTGTGCATCCTTGGGATTGTCCCAGAGTTTCGGATCTTCGACACGCGCGTTGAGCTCGTCGAGACGCCGCAGCGCACGGTCCCAGTCCAGGAACTTGCGCACCAGCGCCAGCGCCGCTTCGATCCGATCAATATGGGCCTGCCCTTCGGCACGCATGGCTGGAGAACTCCGCAAATCCGGGGCTCCGCTTAGCGGACGCGGCGCGATTGTAAAGTTTGGGGCTAGGGTTGTGTGTGGCCTGCATGGCCTTCGACAAACTCAGGCTGAGCGGGGTTGGGGGATGGCGCAACTTCCGCTCATCCTGAGCTTGTCGAAGGATTTTGCGCAAGGCCCCGCCTAACGCGCCGACCTCAGCGCCTTCACTGCATCCAGCGTCATGTGCACATGATCGCGATAGTCGAGGTTGGAATAGGCGAGCGCAATCCGGCCGTTCCGGGCAATCACGAAACTGGTCCTGCTGGAAAGTCCCTGGGGCATCGCGGCGGCGCGGGCGGCCATTTCCGGCGGCAGGACCAGCGGCACGTCATAGGCCCGGATCGTTTCAGGCGAGGCCACGGCGACCGCAAACTTGCTGCGGCATTCCGCAGTGGAAAAGCGCTGCAGGGTTGGCAGGTCGTCGTTCGACAGGCCGATCAGCGTTGCTCCCGCTGCCTTGAACTGGTCGGCAGCCTCGGCAAAGGCGTGGGCTTCCAGGGTGCAGCCCTGGGAGAAAGCCCTGGGGTAGAAATAGAGCACCACCGGCCCCCCGCGCAGCGCCGCGCGCAAATCGAATGCGAAGGGCTTACCGTCCAGAGCGCCCTGGGTGACGATCTGCGGCGCCCGCGCGCCCTGGGGGAGCGCGGCCTGGGTGGCGGCGGAGACTAGCAGCGAGACGAGCGCAGCGGCGGTGAGGAGGGGCTTTTTCATGGAATCAGTCTGCGCCACTAGCACCTGTCTGTCCAGCACTTGCAGCTATTCGGCAGGTCAATCGCTTTTGGCAATATCTCACCAATTCCGTCACCCTGAACTTGTTTCAGGGTCCATTTCTCCACGCACCCGGAGCTTGGATTTCAGGAGCATGCCTCGCGGTTTGCGGCTATCCTGATAGCTCCGTGCTTGCGGCGCGATGGACCCTGAAACAAGTTCAGGGTGACGATTAATGAGAGTTGGGGTCCATATGCTATGCCCTGGCTATTCGGCGCGGCCATGACTGCTTGTTGAAATGGAGATGTTACCGCTGCGTCCGGCTGCGCACGTAGGCAGCCCAAAATGTCGACGCGAGAATCACAAACGGCATTCCGAGGCCCTGCTTGAATTGGGCCAATGCAAACGCGAGCAATGCGATGGCCGCCGCGACGGCAAAATAGACCCAATTCGGAAACATCAGATTTTCCTTTGTCAGGTCGCGGCCAGGATGTGGCGAATTGGCCCGCCAGTCAATCTCCGCCTACTCAATATAGCCCAGCACCGTGCCCACCTCGTAGGTCTCACCCACCTGAACGACGATGCGCAACTTGCCGCTGGCCGGGGCTTCGACTTCGTTGGTCGATTTGTCGGCTTCCAGCGAATAGAGCGGCTGGCCTTCCTTGATCTCGTCGCCATCCTTGGCGAGCCATTCGGCGACCTGACCCTCGTTCATCGAGAAGCCGATCTTGGGAGCAGGATTTCAACAGCCATGATGTGATTATTCCTCTAAAGGTTCGCCGCGCTGCC
>JAHFPT010000303.1 GCA_023266625.1 Novosphingobium sp.
AGATTCCGATCAGCAGCAGCACGATGTTGATCATCAGGAGCAGGAGCCAGGGATGCAGCGCCCATTGCTTGAATATCGAAGTGATGGCCGGGCCGGCGCCGCTGGTGGTGAGGAGCCAGGAGTAGACGCCCGCAGCCGCAAGCACGACCATCACTTGCGCGGTTATGTAGGCCGCTCGTTCGGCCAGCCCGCGGAGCGCAGCCCATTTGATCTCGCGATAGATGATGACTGATATCAGGACAGCGTAGACGCACGATACACCACCGGCTTCGGTCGCCGTGATGAGACCGGAATAGATGCCGCCCAGGATCAAAACCGGCAAGCCGAGCGCCCACGCTGCGTGACCTGTTTCGCGGAACAGGCGCTTCGCGCTGAATGGCTCCGGTTTGTCGATCGTGCTGCGGTGGCCTTTGATCCAGACGTAGGCGGCAAAGGCAACGGCGAACAAGATACCGGGTACAATTCCAGCAGAAAAAATCTGCACGATCGATTGCTCCGCCACCGCAGCAAAGAGGATCATCGCGATCGACGGGGGGATCATGTTGTCGATCAGGCCGGACGCTGTCAGCAGCCCAGCTGCGAAGCGTCGGTCGTAGCCTGCGTCGAGCATCGGTTGAAACGTGATGCGCCCGACAGAAGCTACGGTGGCGGCCGAAGAGCCGGAGATCGCGCCGAATACGACGCAGGTGGTGATGGTCGTGATCGGCAGGCTCGCTTTCGCGCCGCCGAACAGGGCTTTGGACCAATTCACGAGGCGGCGCGAAATGCCTCCCGTCCCCATGATCTCCCCTGCAAAGATGAAGAAAGGCACCGCCAGGAGCGCTGAACTGTCCAGCGATCCGAACATGATCTGCGGCAGGGCGGTTGCCGGGATCGAGTAGAAGAAAACGATGACGATGGCGCAGGTGGCCAGCAGCGTGACGTAGATGGGCAAACCCAACAGCAGGAGCGCCGTCGGGAACAGCGTCATGATCCATGTCATGATCGCGACTCGTCAGCGGTCTCGTTGCGGCCCGAATCGTCTTCGGATCCCACCAGGAAGCGCGCGACGACAGCGGCGGCCATCATCAAAAATCCGACCAGAAGCGACGCCTGCGGAACAGCCATGGGAATCTCGAGGGCGAGCGAGTTCTGGCCATTCTTGATGAGCGTGCGCGCAACGGCCGCCGATTGCGCAGCCATGAAAAGGCATACGGTGACAGTGACGACCGTCATTGTCGCATCACTGATCCGCCTCCATTCCGGCCGCAGCCGTGCCGAGAAGAAATCCATGGTGAGATGGGCCCGGTCGAACGCAATCGCGATCGCCGCCAGGAAGATTGACCAGATAGCGAGATAAACCATGGCCTCCTCGGCCCAGTAGATCGCCGTCTGGAACATGTATCGGCCGATGACATTGGCGAAATTTATCGCAACGCCCGCCAGGAGCAGGGCGCCGGCGATTGCGAGTGGAATCCGGTGAAACAACAGCCGGCACCGCTGGCGGGGCAGGTGGACCAGAGACATCCGGCAACTCCACACTGATTCCGATTGGATTGGCGGAGACCGACGGCTGCGCGGCTTCCGGTCGATCGCCTTGCCTATTGACGGTCAGCAACTGATCGAACGCGCTCGTAGAACGCGCTCAGAGCCGGGTCCGCCTTCGTCACAGTTGCGCCAACCGGCCGAAGCAGTTCGGTCAGCCTTGCCTGATCGGCAGGAGGAAGGGTGACAATCTCACCGCCAGCGCCGATCCATTTCTTGCGCATTTCCTCAAGAACGTCGAACGAGCGCTGCTGTACGCGGCCCTGCAGCTTGCGCCCTTCTTCGACAACCAGGGTTCTCAGTTCCGCAGGAAGCTTCTCGAGCCAGGCTTTGCTGACGACCGCCACGGGAACCAACATCGTGTCGTCCGTCTGCGTCAGAACCTTTCCGAGGTCGATGTACTTGAAGTTGACGAACAGGGCGATGGCACTTTGTGTGCCATCGATGGTGCCGCGCTGCAGCGCGGGAACGAC
This sequence comes from Novosphingobium sp., assembly GCA_023266625.1. GTDB lineage: Bacteria > Pseudomonadota > Alphaproteobacteria > Sphingomonadales > Sphingomonadaceae > Novosphingobium. Next base: position 1,998 of record JAHFPT010000303.1, read on the forward strand.
TTCGCTGGTCGACAGGGGTACAGCTGTTGCGCCAAGCACGCGCATGCGCTCGCGCTCCGCGGGCGTGGCGTTGATCCGGAACTTCTTGCCCTTGAAATCGTCGAGACGCTTGATCGGATTCTTGCCGAAGTAATCCGCGGCCGAATAGACAAACGCTGTAACACCGATCATCCCCTTGCTCTCGCCCAGCGCGAGTATCTCCTTATTGAGCGCAGGATCAGCGATCGTGGCCGCGGCGTTCTTGATGTCTTTGAACAGGCTGGGGATGCTGAACACGCCATATCGGGGCTCCAGACCGACAAAAAAATCGGCCGGTAGCAGCACGGCCTCGATCGTCCCTAATTGGATTCCTTCAATCTGGCGCTGTACGGGACCGAGCTGGCTGGCGGGGAAGATCTGCACCTCGATCCGACCGTTGCTCCCTGTCTCAACCGCTTCCTTGTACCAGTTTGCCCATTGCTGGTTCTGGTCATTGATGGTCGCAAAGCCGATCTTCATCGTGAAATCGGCTCCAAACGCCGCGACGTGCGAACACGACAGAAGCAGCCCGGCGATGGACGCGTTGCGGATTGATCGAAGCGACATTGTCTTCTCCCGTTGGGTCGGTGGCGGCTCGGACCGCTTCTTCAATGTTTGGGTCCTTCTACACAGATTTTCGTCGATGTTCAATATATTCGAATATTTTACTTTCATCGAAAGTTAGCTATAATGGTCCTGCCGAGGAGAAGGAGTTCAGCCGGATGATCAAGATGATGAGGGCCGCGCGCATGCATGCGGTGGGCGGCCCAATGACAATCGACAACATCCCGGTGCCGAAGCCTGGCTCGACCGACGTGCTAGTTCAGGTGAAGGCATGCGGCATGGTTCCGAACCTGGGTAATGTGCTTGCCAACTGGACAAAGTGGTTCCCGCATCTGCCGCTGCCGAAATTGCCCGCAATCTTTGGCCTTGATCCGGCCGGCGTAGTGGTCGAGGTCGGAGAGCAGATCGTTGACGTTCGTCCGGGCGAGCGGGTCTACGTTAATCCGCTGCGATCTTGCGGTGCTTGCCAGATGTGCCGCGCCGGAGAGCGCAGCCGGTGCCGATATTTCACGTTCAACGGCTATTTCGGGTTCGGGCCGGGCTCGCAAAAGATCTACGACATCTATCCGTACGGTGGATTTTGCGAATACATGACCGCGCCGCAGTATGCGTTGGTCAGGCTTCCCGACAATGTGACTTTCGAGCAGGCCGCGCGCTTCGGGTACACCGGCACGTCCTACGGCGCGATGAAAAAGGCGAACGCGACTCCGGGTCAGTGCATGCTGGTGGACGGGATCAGCGGCACCCTTGGACTGGGCGCTGCCCTGTTGGGTGTCGCCATGGGCATCACGCGGATTTTCGGAACCGGCCGCAATCAAGGACTGCTCGATCGGGTGAAGGCGCTCGCCCCCGATCGAATTGAAGTGCATGCGCTTGGCAGTGGATCAACCAGCGAATGGGTCAAGAGCAGAACCGGCGGCGAGGGTGTGGATTTCATGATCAGCGCGCTCGGGCCCGGTGCGCCGGCCAGCACGATGGTGGACGCATTGCGCGCCGTGCGTAGAGGAGGCCGCGCTGTGAACGTCGGCGCAGTTGCCGAGGTGCTGCCGCTCGACGTGCATTGGCTGATGGACGAGCAGATTCAGGTGATCGGCTCGAACTGGTTTACGGCGGCGCAAGGCCAGGAAATGGCTGAGCTGGCGCGTTCAGGTCTGCTTGACATGTCGGTGTTCGAGCATCGGCGGTTTCCGCTCGAGGATGTGAACAATGCGATTTCCGGTCTGTCGGATCGCAACGGCGGATTCAGCAACTACGTCGTCGTCCCCTGATGAAACGGTGAATTCATGGCGAACAGCAGGCTCCGCAAGAAGCGCGCGGATAGGAATCCGACGCAAGGGGCGGACGTCAGAAGTGTGGCGTTGATTACCAGCGCACCCATTTCATCTGCCATATCAGGGCCGGCATTCGAAGTGCTCCGGAATATCCGCGAAGACATTGTTACCGGGGTCTTCCAGCCGAATGAAAGACTGAAGTTCGATGACCTGCGGGACCGCTATGACGCGAGCATCGGAACGCTGCGCGAAGCGCTTCTGCACCTTTTGTCGGAAGGGTTCGTGCGTTCTGAGGCCTACCGGGGCTTCACGGTCGCTTCAGTTTCGCTTGAGGACTTTGCCGATATCACCAGATTGCGCATCCAATTCGAGCGCCAGGCAATTGAGGATGCAATTCATCACGGTGATGATCAATGGGAGGCCGAGATCGTCACTTCGCTGCATCTGCTGCAGAAGGTGATATCCGAAAATCCGACGCCGACGCGATCTCCCGACTGGCCGCCCCGGCACCGACGTTTTCATCATGCGCTTGTCGCAGCTGGCCGTTCACCTTGGCTGCTTCACTTTCGGGCAACTTTGTTCGATCAGGCCGAGCGATACCGAAGCCTTGGGCGAATTTACCGTCGGTCGCCGCGCGATATCGGCGCCGAGCACCAGGCGCTCGCGGATGCGGTGCTTGCTCGAAATGTAGCCCGCGCCTGCGATCTTTCTGAAAAGCATATCCGGGGCACGGTGGAAAACGTGGTGACGAACGTGCCCGGCCTGCAAGCTGACAAGAAGAAGTCGAAAACATAACGGCGCGCGGACTCCACGCCGGCGATTCCATCGGAGTGCAACGGCAGACATGGATTTTGGCATCGAGGGG
>JAHFPT010000304.1 GCA_023266625.1 Novosphingobium sp.
TATCTCTGGACCGATCCCGACGCGCCATCGAAAGCCCTCAGGCCGCTCCGCCAGACCCGCGCCGTAGAAGGCCCGGCGAAACCTTAGCGTATATCTGGGTCCGTTCTATGTACCGACCCCGAACAATGGCTGAGCATCCGAAGCCTTTGACCATGGCCGCAGAACGGTCGGGAATACGAAGGGAGGGCCGGGTGGGTCTTCCTGATGTGCGCAACGGTCCTGGGTGTCGCCACTTTGTGGCTTCCCGAACAGATTGAGCTGCCACGGGAAACTGCCCCGCGGCTCGCGTTTGCCGCCCGCGAAAGCCTCCTCGTAATGCTGTGGGTCGCCATCGGTGTCGGGATGGTGTCGACCATCCGGCGCTACTCGGCACATGACAATCCCGGCTCCGCCTTCGCTCCTCCAAGCGAGCGGCTGAGGGTGCCGCTCGCATTTCTTCAAAACACGCTTGAGCAGGCGACGATGACGAGCATCGCCTTCTCGGGCTCTCCACCGTCGATGGCGACGCTCCGCTCGGCTTCATCACCGGCGCCGTAGTCCTGTTCGCGGCAGGACGGATCGAGGTGCGTGGCATGCCACTAAATGCCCAGTGTCGAAACCGGTCCAGCCTGAGCAAATATTCCGGGCGCATTGGCGGAAGCGCTTGACCTTTGGCTGAAAGATACAGTCCTCCGGCGACGCACCACAAACCTCATCAGGTTCGCCAGGTTTGACGCCAACGATACCGCGTCTGTCCCCAACGCGAACAGAGCTCCGACGATCAAATTATGGGCAAGCCAAAATGGAGCCCCCAGGAGGAAGAGCCCCTTCATACGCGTAGTCGATGTCTGCAAGCGCGCCAGACTACCCAGCGAGCTCCCCGTCAATGCCAGCGCAGACGGTATGCCGTGCCATGTCACTACCGAAAGGAAAGACAATATAATGAGGCTGGCTCCGTAGAGTCGCACGACGACATAGCGATCACGCACCGATGCCGAAACGACGAGCTGCGCGCAGGAAATGAGGCAGGCTATCGCAGCGGTGGGCGAGCCCAGCATCAGGAAATAGAGCGCGAATGCGGCAGCACCCGCGCTCTGGATCTTGACCACCGTTCGATAGTCACTGAAAAATGGCCAACTCACGACGCACAACAACGCCACGCAGCCGAGGGTTGTGGCAATCACAACCGCCACCGCGCAGTTTTCGTGAACTTGATCCGCTTTTCGCGCTCAGCTTTCTTTTTTCTCATAGCTGAAGCGTAAAGGAACGAGGTTAATTACGCTTTAATGGCCCTCATGAAATCGACCATTCAAGGCTTCTTTTGGATTGCTGTCACCTCACCCGCACTGCCAACAAGCGTGACATCAAAATCGACCTTATCGCCGACCCTCACGGCATCCGTGATCGTCGGCGCAGCTTTGAATGCCATCGTCATCGCTGGCCATTTGGCTTCCGGGATCGCGCCATGATTGAGTGTAATCATGCCTGCGGTTTCGTCGATGGCGATGACGGTGCCATGGCCCTTGGCCTTGATTGCCGTGCTGGCAGCAGGCGCCATCGCCATATTGCCCATTTCGCCGCTCATGGCTGCGGTGGCAGGCACTGCCTGGTTGGTCTCGGCCGCAACCGGCGTTTCCGCTTTCTTCCCGCACGCGGCGGTCAGCGCGGCGAGGCTGAGGGCGATGGTCAGTCGGGCATAGTGCATAGTCTTCTCCTTGCAGGTTAAACAGGTTGGTGGAGGGGTTCTGCCTATCGCCGCCGGAGCAGCAGATAGGCGGCGGGCAGGACGAACATCGAGAGGAGCGGCGCGGTCAGCATGCCGCCGATCATCGGCGCGGCGATCCGGCTCATTACCTCGGAGCTGGCGCCCGATCCCAGCAAGATCGGCAGCAGGCCGGCGAGGATGACCGCGACCGTCATTGCCTTGGGGCGGACGCGCAACAGCGCACCTTCGCGCACCGCCGCTTCGACCTGATCGGCATCAGGATCGTCACCGCGCTCCTCAAGCGCATTTTTCAAGTAGATCAGCATCACCACGCCGAACTCGGCGGAGACACCGGCCAGCGCGATGAACCCGACACCCGTCGCGACCGACTGGTTGAAGCCGAGCAGATAGAGGATCCAGATTCCGCCGGTGAGCGCAAACGGCAACGTACCCATGATCAAGGCGGCTTCATCGAACCGGCCGAAGATCATGTAGAGCAGCACGAAGATGATCAGCAGCGTCGCCGGCACGACCAGCTTCAATTTGGCGACGGCGCGCTCAAGATATTCGAACTGGCCAGAATAAGCGATGCTGACGCCGGGCGTGAGTTTCACCTGTTTCGCGACCGCACGCTGGAGGTCGCCGACCACAGAGGCGAGATCGCGGCCGCGGACATCGACATAGACCCAGGTCGATGGCCGGGCATTTTCGGTCTTGAGCATCGGCGGCCCTTCAGCGACCGAAACCTTCGCTACCGTACCGAGCGTGATCTGCTGCCCCGACGGGGTCAGGACCGGCAGTGTTCGCAGCCCTTCGAGGCTGTCGCGCAGTTCGCGCGGATAACGGACACTGATCGGATAGCGGGCCAGCCCCTCGACAGTCTCGCCGATCGTCTCGCCGCCGATCGCGCCCGAGACGATCGATTGCACGTCGGTAATGTTGAGCCCGAACCGCGCCGCTGCGGCGCGGTCAATATCGACATCGACATAGCGCCCACCGGTCAGCCGTTCGGCCAGCGCAGAACTGACGCCGGGCACGGTCTTTGAGACGGTCTCAATGTCGTGGGCGACGCGATCGAGCTGGGCGAGATCGGCGCCCGATACCTTGACCCCTATCGGGCTCTTGATCCCGGTCGCCAACATGTCGATGCGATTACGGATCGGCGGCACCCAGACATTTGCGAGGCCAGGCAGCTTCACCGTTCGGTCGAGTTCCTCGACCAACTTCTCCGGTGTCATCCCTCGTCGCCATTGGTCACGGGGCTTGAACTGAATGGTGGTCTCGAACATTTCGAGCGGCGCGGGATCGGTCGCGGTCTCGGCGCGGCCGGCTTTGCCGAATACGCTCTTGACCTCGGGCACGGTCTTGATCAGCCGGTCGGTCTGCTGAAGCAATCGCGAGGCTTTGGCCGCCGACAGCCCAGGCAATGCCGAGGGCATGTAGAGCAGGTCGCCTTCGTCCATGTTCGGCATAAACTCACCGCCAAGGCGCGTGAGCGGCCACGCTGTGGTCGCAAAAGCGAGCGCCGCGATCAGCAGTACCGTCTTCGGCCGCTGCATCGTCCAGTCGAGCGCGGGCCGGTAGAGGTTGGTCAGCCACCGATTGACCGGATTGGACTGCTCGGGTGGGATCTTCCCCCGGATGAGCAAACCCATCAGCACCGGCACCAATGTCACCGACAGGATTGCCGCCGACGCCATCGCGTAGGTCTTGGTGAAGGCGAGAGGTGCGAACAGCCGCCCCTCCTGTCCCTCGAGTGTGAACACGGGAATGAAGGAGAGCGTGATGATCAGCAGGCTGAAGAACAGCGCCGGGCCAACCTCTGCGGCGGCCTCTGTGATGACGATCCACCGCATCTCGCCATCAAGATGCGCGTCCGGGTGATCCTGTTCCCAATGCTCAATCTTCTTATGGGCATTCTCGATCATGACGACGGCGGCATCGACCATCGCGCCGATGGCGATGGCGATGCCGCCGAGCGACATGATGTTGGCATTCACTCCCTGGAACCGCATCACGGCAAATGCGGCCAGCACCCCCAAGGGCAAGGTAAGGATCGCGACCAGCGCCGATCTGACGTGCCAAAGGAACAGGCCGCAGACGATCGCGACGACGATGAACTCCTCGATCAGCTTGTGGGTGAGATTCTCGACAGCGCGGTCGATGAGCTGCGAACGATCATAGACCGTCACCACCTCGACGCCGAGCGGCAGACTTTTCTTCAGGTCGGTGAGCTTGTCCTTGACCGCCGCGATCGTCTCGCGGGCATTCTTGCCCGAACGCAGGATGACGACGCCGCCGGCGACTTCGCCCTCGCCGTTCAATTCGGCGATGCCGCGCCGCATCTCCGGGCCGATCTGGATCGTGGCGACATCGCCTAGCCGGACGGGCACGCCGCCCGCCGCAGTCTTCAAAGGAATGGCGCGAAAGTCGTCGAGTGTTTTCAGATAGCCTGAGGCGCGGACCATATATTCGGCCTCGGCCATTTCCAGCACCGAGCCGCCCGCTTCCTGATTGGCTTGTCTGATAGCGTCGACCGCCTGGGCATGGGTGATGCCATAGGCGGTGAGCTTCACCGGATCGAGCAGCACCTGATACTGCTTGACCATGCCGCCGATGCTGGCGACCTCGGCGACGCCGGTTACCGTCTTCAGCTCGTAGCGCACGAACCAGTCCTGAAGCCCGCGGAGCTGCGACAGATCGTGCCGACCGGTCCTATCGACCAGCGCATATTCATAGACCCAGCCAACCCCGGTCGCATCCGGCCCAAGCGCGCTGCGGGCGCTGGCCGGCAAGCGCCCCTGCACCTGGTTGAGATATTCGAGCACGCGGCTGCGCGCCCAATAGAGATCGGTGCCGTCCTCGAAGATCACATAGACGAAGCTGTCGCCGAAGAAGGAATATCCGCGCACGGTCCTCGCGCCCGGCACCGAGAGCATCGTGGTAGTGAGCGGATAGGTAACCTGATTCTCGACAATCTGCGGCGCCTGTCCGGGATAGGAGGTGCGGATGATGACCTGCGTGT
>JAHFPT010000305.1 GCA_023266625.1 Novosphingobium sp.
AATTGCCGCAGCGATGGACGGCAAGAGTATCGCAGAGGCAATGGAGGCGATGACTGGCCTGCCCGCCTACAAGGCCATGCTCGCTTCACCCGACCTCCAGGAAGGTCCACGCGCGTTCACCGAGCGACGGATTCCGCTCTGGGCCAATCCATAGCATTCTGATGGCAGAGATCACCGATGCATCCTTACCAACATGCGACGTCCCGCCCGGACCATCCTGCGATTGTCATCGCCGACACTGGCTCCGTACTGACTTACCGCGAGCTGGACGAGCGATCGAACAGGATCGCGCATGTCTTCCGCAGCGCCGGGCTCGCCCCCGGCGATTGCATCGCGCTGATGGCGCAAAATTCCGCCGAATTTGCAACCGTCTACTGGGCAGCTCAGCGCAGCGGTCTGCTCTGCGCCATGCTGTCGACGCACTTGAAGCCCGACGAGGCCGCTTACATCATCAACGATTGCGGGGCGAAGCTCCTGCTGACCGAGGCCGATCTGGGCGATACTGCCACGGCGCTCGCGGCGAACAGCGCGACGCTGATCCCGAATGTCGTGGCGGTCTATGAGATTCACGGTGCGCCGCTTCGCGGCGCGGGATCGCTGGCGGAGGCGATGGCCGAAAAGAAGCCGACGCCGATCGACGATCAGACTGCGGGCTATTATCTGATCTATTCGAGCGGCACGACCGGCCGGCCAAAGGGTATCGTACTCCCTTATTCGCGCGGCCCGATCGATGCGCTTGCGCACAACGAGGCGCTTTCGCTTCAGCGCCCGCTCGCTGATGCGGTGAGCATGGCTCCGGGGCCGCTCTACCATGCCGCTCCGCTGGTCGAGATGCTGACCTCGCATCGGCTGGGGTCGACCTTCGTGACGATGCGGAAGTTCGATCCCGAAACCGTGCTGGATGCCATCGAGCGGTGGAAGGTCGAGCGCGCCTGGTTCGTCCCGACCATGTTCGTGCGCATGCTGGCGCTTCCTGATGAAGTCCGGCAGCGTTTCGACCTATCGACGCTGCAGGATGTCAGCCATGCCGCCGCTCCTTGCCCGATCGAAATCAAACGGCGGATGATCGATTGGCTCGGTCCGATCATGAGCGAATATTACAGCGCGAGCGAGTCGATCGGCGGCACCCGAATCAGCTCCGCCGAATGGCTTCGCAAGCCCGGCTCGGTCGGACGGCCACGGCCGGGTGTGACTGTTTACATCTGCGATGAAAATGGCAAGGAACTGCCGCACGGCCATGAGGGTCTGATCTATTTCGCTGACCCGGGCGCACGCGATTTCCGATATCTCAATGATCCTGGCAAAACAAAGGAATCGCAACATCCCATTCACCCCGAACGGCATGCAGTGGGCGACATCGGGCGGGTCGACGAAGACGGCTATCTCTTCCTGACCGACCGCAAGGACTTCATGATCATTTCAGGCGGCGTGAACATCTATCCGCAGGCCGTGGAGGACGCGCTGATCGTCCATCCCAAAGTGCTAGATGCCGCGGTTATCGGCATTCCCAATCCCGATTTCGGCGAGGAGGTACTGGCTATCATCCAGCCGAAACGCTGGTCGGATGCTGGCGATGCTCTTGGCGAAGAACTGATTGAATGGTGCAAGAACCGGATTTCACGCGTCAGCTGTCCACGCTCTGTAACGTTCACCGAACAAATCCCGCGGCTACCTTCGGGCAAGCTTGCGAAGCACGAACTTCGCCGGCTTTACGGAGCGGAGATGCCGCCTTCTGCGGGCTGACGATTATTCCACGCGATCACACGTCATACCAAGCTGCATTGACTATGACCCACTGGCCCGAGAACCCTGGTTGACCTACTCGGTGCGCAGCAGCGCGGCACCCCCCAGACTGCCGCCGCCGTTGCCGACCACCGAGACTTTCGGCGTCTTGTGCGTAACTTGACGGGCACCCGCCTGACCGCGCAATTGGAGCACGGCCTCATACAAGTGGCTGAGACCGTGCATCCGGCCTTCCGAGAGCTGGCCGCCATTGGTGTTTAGCGGCAAGTCGCCATCCAGGGCGATACGCTGTCCGCCTTCGATGAAGGCCCCGGATTCGCCTTCACCGCATATGCCCAAAGCCTCGAGCCAGCTCATCGTCAGGAACGTGAACCCGTCATAGATATGGCCGGTATCGATGTCCTTCGGTTTCAGGTCGGTCCGGCTCCACATCATCTTGGCGGCATCGTGCATAGCCATGTGTGGATAGTCGCTTCGACCAAGCCAGGTATCCATCCGATCATATTCGCCGCAGCCAAGAGCTTCGATGATGACCGGCTTCTGCCTGAGGTCCCTCGCGACATCGAGCCGCGAGACGATCACGGCCGTGGCGCCGTCGCAGGGGACGTCGCAGTCGTAGATTGTGAACGGCGTGCAGACCATTCGGCCGTTCATGTACTCGTCCATCGTCAGCGGCTCGCGATAGATCGCCTTGGGATTGAGTCCTGCATGACGGCGCAGGGTAATCGGAATCGCCGCCATCTGTTCACGCGTGATCCCGTAGCGTGTCATATGCGTCGAGGCATGGCAGGCGAACCAGATTGCAGCCGATGGCGCGTAATATGGCGCCAGGAACTCCCGAAAGCCTTCCACCGGTATGGCGGCGCGTCCAGCCATCATCTTCTGCGCGGCGACGCCATAGGATGGTGTCCAGCGCTCGCCCATCGCGCGCCAGCAGAGCACATGATTGCACATGCCCGCAGCGATCGCGCCCACCGCATTTACAATCGGCGAAAGTTGCGCCGCCATGTCACCGGCCGAATGCCAGTTCAGCTTCAGACCCAAGCTCGCCGCAACGTCGGCGATGCTTGCGGATGCAAAGCCGGTCGACTGGCCGACTTCACCACTGGGCCAGCAGCTGGCGCCGTCGATATCCTCCGGGCGCAACCCGGCATCGGCAATCGCCTCCTCGCATGCATCGAGTGCGAGTTTGAACGGCCATTCGGTCGGCTTGCGATAAATGGCGGACTGGCCGATGCCCGAGACGCACATTTCTTTTTCAGCGTAGCGCATACCCAATCCCCCTACGCGGCCTCGAACAGAGGCAAGCGAATATCGCCATGCTGCTCGAAGTAGACCTTGACCTTCATGCCGACCTGGACGTCCTCGATCGCAATCCGAGGCAGGTTCGTCATGAGACGGATGTTGCTCTGCTCCTCCAGTTCGACGATCGCGACAACATAGGGCGTCGGTACACCGGGAACCCACGGCTGATGATTGACCGTGAAACCCACGACCTTCGCGTGGCCGGACACCGGCTGCGGCGCGATGTCGGCTGATCGGCATTTCGGGCATCGCCCTGCATAGGGGTGGATCCAGGTGCCACAGGCAGCGCAGCGGAGAATGCGCAGTCGTCCGTCCGAGCTTCCACTCCAGAAGTGCTCGTTCATCTCGTTAACGTACGGCAGTTGCCTGGGTGGCAGGTTACCCTCCATCGGCTCTCCATTTCCGCCCCTTCAGCAGGGACTCGTTCCTTGCGGGGTCGTTTCCGGCACAATAATTGCGCGATGTCATTCGCCATCAGCAAAAATGTCACGCCGACGCCCGATGTCAGAAGCAAATAGCGAGCCGGAACGCAACAGTTTTCGATACAGTCGTCTCGTTTTATTGTACTTCCGCTGGATTGGGCCTATTGAATGAATCTGCGGATCGGCGCCCAACCTGTCGTCCGCGAAGAGGACTGGGTCCATGCGAGTGGGCAATCGCACCTCGGGCGGACGCGAGGCACCGGCACTGGCCCTCCAGGCAAGGAGTATCTGAGCTGTGAAAATGGATGATATGATAATTGTCAGCGTCGATGACCATGTGGTCGAACCACCTGAGACGTTCATCCGTCACTATCCCGCCGACAAGAAGGACCGTGCCCCGCACGTCAGGAGCTTCGATGGATCCGAACACTGGGTCTGGACAGATACCAGGCATTTACGCACCGGCCTGAACGCCGTTGTTGGCCGTGATCGCTCGGAATACGGCATGGAGCCGACTTCTTTCACACAGATGCGCAAGGGCTGTTACGATCCCAAGGCCCGTGTCGAGGATATGGACGTCAACGGAATCCTGGGTTCGGTGAATTTTCCCAGCTTTGCGGGCTTCGCCGGCGGGGTAATGATCGGCAAGGCAAAAAAGGAGCCCGAGGACGCGCTGCTCGCCGTCCGCGCCTACAACGATTGGCACGTCCATGAATGGTGCGGCGGCGCACCGGGGCGGCTCATCCCGCTGGCGCTCTTGCCGCTTTGGGACATGGCGGAAACTGTCGCCGAATTGAACCGCATGGCAAAGCTGGGCGTCCATGCGATCGCCTTTCCCGACAATCCCACCGCCGGCGGCCTGCCAAGCATCCATAATTCCTACTGGGCGCCGGTGTGGTATGCATGCAGCGATCTTGGCATGATCTTGAATTGCCACATCGGGACCGGGGTCGAGCCGCCTCACGCATCATTGGAAACACCCATCGACGCATGGATCACGACGATGCCAATGGCGATCTCCAATGCGGCCGCCGACTGGCTGTGGGCGCCGTTCTGGAAAGATTACCCCTCGCTGCGCATGGTCCTTTCGGAAGGCGGCATAGGCTGGGTGCCCTATCTGCTCGAGCGAGCCGACCATACCTTCGATTGTCACCACGAATGGACGTTCACCGATTTCGGCAACGAGAAGCCGAGCGAGACCTTCCACCGTCACATCGTGACCTGTTTCATCGATG